>JABDMM010000087.1 GCA_013001465.1 Chitinophagales bacterium
GGTATGTCATTGTCCATAGCCAGCAGTAGGCCTAGGTTATAATAAGTATTCGGAAAATCGGGTTGCAAACCTGAGGCGATTTCATAATGGACTTTTGCCGGTTCGTAGTTACCCATATCAAAATAGAGGTTTGCAATGTTAAAATGGGCTTCAAAATGTGAGGGGTTTACCTTGAGTGCTTCTTTAAAACAATCGATCGCTCTTTCTGATTCATTTCTATTGTAGTACAGAATACCCATATTGCAAAAAGCATCCGCTGGAAAATTCCCAGCTTCTACCGCCTTTGTATAATACTCAATCGCTTTATCCGGTTCACTGTCTTCGAGGCTCAACGCAATTTCAAAAGGGCGTTTGATCGCAAGTATATCAACTACCTTAATATCATCATTAAAGAGGCCAAGCTGACTTTCATCTGATACGATAGGTTTCTTACCCTTACGAGCTTTTTCAAATTTAATTTTCGGTTTTATCTTATCAGATATAGAGATGACCTTGGCCATATTTTTTAGGCAGTTTTACTTTTTTTAGATTTGGTTGTCTTTTTCTTTGAGCTCTCTTTTTTCCCTTTGGCTTTTTCCATTGGTTTTTTATCAGCTTTGGCCTGGTCGATACTTTGTTTGAGCGCTGTCATGATATCTTTAACAGGTTCATCCTCTTCTGCTACGGTAACGACTTCCTTTCCTGCTATTTTATTCTCTATAACCTCCAAAAGCCCTGATTTATAGCGATCTTTCAGATCCAGATCTTCAAATTTAGCAGTCATCTTTTCGACAAGCATTTCTGCAAGCTGAAGTTGTTCATCATCCGTCACCGCTTCATCGATCAACGGCACGTCAGTTATGTTTCTAACTTCACTTGGATATCTAAGTTTATAAAGAAGAATTCCTTTCTCATTTGCCGTCATCAGCATAATGCTTTCGCGATCCCTGAGCACTACTCTTCCAACTCCGATCTTTCCAGATGCTTTTAAAGTCTCACTCAATAAAGCATAGGTTTTAGCAGCAACCTCACCATCGGGTCCGGCGAAATAAGGTGAATCAAATAAAGTTGGGTGCACCTCAGATTTATCAACGAACCCTTCAATTTCGATCACCTTAGTACTTTTGAGTTTCACCTTATCGAAATCCTCTGACTCGACGATGGCATATTGATCGGACTCGTATTCGTAACCTTTCACAATGTCATCAGCGGAAACTTTTTTGTTACATTTTTTACACACCTTTTCGTATCCGATCCTTCCGTTATCTTCTTTATGCAATTGATTAAAACGAATAGTAGAAGAAGTCTCTATCGCATTGTATATACGGATAGGGATCGTAACGAGTGAAAATCGGATATGGCCTTTCCAAATAGCTTTCATAATGCCTGAATTTAGACTAAATTAATCAAAAATAAGCTCAAAGAGGATTGGAAGATGTTCAAATTCTGTTGCAACTGTAGTGTTTTCAGGTCGAGTACAATTGATGAATCTAAAAGAAAAGGAAGAATTGTCCCCATTTGAGATTTCAGGATCGTCTTAGAATAAATTATATAATTAATAGGGTCTGTTCTGATCATTACTTCAAGACGGGAAAGCTAAACTGGCTATTAGTTGTTAGACTAAGCAAGTCAGCAAGCAAGTAATGGAGCTGAAACAAGTTCCCTTTTAGAAAAGAAATAGCGGATCAGAAAATTGCAAAAATCAAATCGGTTGAAGTAAATATGCTCTGAAAATAAAGCATTTAGAAGCGAATTTCTTTCAAACAGAATTTTCTACTCAACAATTGATTGGCAAAGGTTTTAAGAAAATTCATATAGTAACTTTCCTATGGATTAACCGTTAAAGAAGTGTAATAAAAAGGAACTCACATGAGTGCGACATTTGAAATTGCAAAAATTAAGGATCAGGATAGGTCAAAAAAGATAGAGGAATTTGAGATAATGGATTCCTTGGCTGAAAAGGAATTTGATGATATAGTCGAATTAGCTGCAGCAATTTGCAATGTCCCTATTTCGTTAATAAGTCTAATCGATAATAAGAGACAGTGGTTTAAAGCGAAAGTTGGAATCGAAGAAAGTGAAACTGATAGAAGCCTCGCATTTTGTGATCATGCTATCAAGAATCCGGATGAAGTACTTATCGTTCGAAATGCATTAGAAGATGATCGTTTTAAAAATAATCCATTAGTTAAAGGTGGGCCATGTATTCGGTTTTATGCAGGAGCGCCCATCGTAAGTTCTGATAATTTTGCTTTAGGTACCCTTTGTGTGATAGATAGCAAACCACGTGATTTTAGCGAGGAAGAGCAGCGATTGTTGAGAGCTCTGGCAGATAAGATCATGGAAATGATAGAATTGCGTCGTGATAATATCATCAAAGAGAAAGAACTCGAATCTTCAAAAAATGAACTCCAGATCACATTATCGAGGTTACTTGAGGCTCAAAGTACAGCCAGAATAGGCAGTTGGGATTGGTATGCTAAAACAAATGAATTCTATTGGTCTCCGGAGATGTTTAAGCTTTTCAATGTTAAAAGAAAAGACAAAGCGTTAGTGTCCTATGCAATGTGGAAGTCTTTAATAGCTAAAGAGGATTTTCCATCTTTAAAGGCGGTAATTGAAAAATGTATATCAAACAAGATCTCCGGAGAGGTTGAATTCAGGCTGAAGAGTTCAGGCGATACAGAAGTTTGGTTGTTGAGTAAGGGTAACATTATTACCGATGATTTAGGAAATATTATTCGAGTTCATGGAACTGTTCAGGATATAACAAGAAGAAAGCAAGCTCAAGCCGATAAAGAGCTTTATCTCAACGCGCTGGAAGAGATGCTTTTTGGATTATCACATAAGATCAGGCAGCCTGTTGCTAACTTACTTGGTCTCATCAGCTCACTGGAAACAACAAACCTTACACCTGAAAAGATGAAAGAGTATGCCAGGTATTTTCAGGTTTCTGCAAATGAACTCGACAATTTTATCCGTGAAATGACCAATTTCATTCATGAAAACAAGGTTTCTTTAGGTGCTTAATAATATGTGAGCTGTTAAAGTATATTGTTACAGATCTCTCTCCACCACTTATTACTTTCCTGATTACTTTTTTTACTTTGCTATATTACTCCAATAATTTTAAATTTGGCACTATGCCTATTGATGTGTCCTATCAACTTTCTGAATTTGAAAATTTTTTAAAGGTGAAGACTGTGAGCATCTAATTGGTGAAAGTTAACTCATTATCTCAAAATGCTCTTACAAGTTCTACTTCTTATATTAGGTCTGGTGTTTCTTATCAAGGGTGCTGGTTTATTAGTTGATGGCGGTTCTGCAATTGCAAAAAAATACAAAGTTTCAAACCTCGCGATCGGATTAACTATAGTTGCTTTCGGAACCTCGGCTCCCGAGCTGGTCGTAAACATTATCGCTTCATATAATGGTGCGAATGAAATTGTTTTCGCAAATGTTATAGGTAGCAATAATTTTAACCTTTTTCTTATCCTTGGATTAACAGGTGCAATTTCTCCTTTAATTGTACAATCATCGACTGTCTGGAAAGAGATACCTATTTCTTTAATAGCTGCTCTTATCTTGTTTCTTCTTGTTAATTTTTCGTTTTCTTCCGAAGGACTTTCGCTTTCGAGAACGGAAGGTTTCATTCTAATATTATTTTTCGCTGCCTTTATCTATTATGTTTATACTCAGCTAAGATCAGAAGAAGAAGTTTCAGAAAACGAATTTCCTATTCAGGCATCGCTGAGTCGAAGCTGGGTCCGAATTATTTTTGGTTTGGTTCTGCTTGTTCTTGGCGGACGTTTCGTTGTAAGCAATGCCGTTTCTATAGCAAGTGCTCTTGGTGTAAGCGAAAAAATAATTGGATTGACAATTATTGCAGCAGGAACATCTCTTCCAGAACTTGCCACTTCAGTTTCCGCAGTTATTAAGAAAAACAATGACATTGCCGTAGGGAACATTGTCGGTTCTAACATTTTTAATATTTTCTTCATCCTCGGAGCGAGTTCAATATTAAGACCGATCGTTTTTGATCCAGTATTTAATTTTGATATTTATATTCTGATAGGAGGAACTGTTTTCCTTTTCGTTGCCATGTTCACCGGTCAAAAGAAAAAGCTGGATCGATGGGAAGCTATCCTGTTACTGCTTGGATATCTGACCTTCACAGGATATTTGATCTGGATGGAGGTCAGTTTGTGAATACCGAAGAAAGATATCTTTCAAATGAGAACTTGAACCTTGAAAATTGAAACTTGAAAAATTGAATCACATCTCCAGATCCGGCCGCATCCTTTTAAAAACCGGTTCCCGATACTGACCATCCTTTGTGATCGAAGCGTATTCCACATCACAAAAATATTTTGGTTCGATCCACACGGTGTTCTTCTCCAACTCTACTTTGTTTTTTATCGGTTTGGGTATGATATCTTCTTCCGAAAATTTGAGATGTAATTTTTTAAGTTTTTTCTCGTCGAAGCCACTTCCAACTTTTCCCCTATAGATCAACTTTCCGTCACTAATTTCTGCGATCTCCAGCGACCCAAACACAGTTTCTCTACTTCCCTTACCAACGGTATATCCTATAATGACACATTGCTGAACCTCTCTGTGTTTTATTTTCACCCAGGCATCGTTGCGTTTTGAGATCCTATACTTACTGTTTTTCTGTTTCGCCATGATCCCTTCTAAACCCATGCTTCCGGCTGCATCAAATAGCGCTTTGCCATCTTCGATATCCTGACTATAACGATAATTTGTCTCTTTCTTTATAGCGTCCTTTAAATATTCACGCCTTCTTATTAGTGTTTCTGCGGAAGTGTTTTTGCCATCGAGAAAAATACAATCGAAAAGATAACAATAGACCGGTTTGCTTTTCATCATTCTTTCTATGCTTCGTTCATTTCGCTGCTGCATTCTCTTAATGACATTAGAAAAGACAGGTCTCCCTTCGGTATCGAGACATACGATCTCGCCGTCGAAAACAGCATTCGTGGCATAGAAAGCTTCTGGTACAAGTAATTCAGGGAATTTAGTGGTCAGATCCATTCCATTACGAGAGGTAATCCTTATCTCCCCTTCGTCAATTTGAATTATTGCCCGGATCCCATCCCATTTAACCTCATAAATATAGTTATCGGTATCCACCGGTAATGCTCTTCTGCTGGATGCAAGCATTGGCTTAATATAGACATTAAGCCAATCCACCTGAGATTCATCTACTCTTTCCAATAGCCACTCTTTATCCTTCATTAAATGCATCCGAAACTCTCCCTGTAAGTCCGGACTGTGAAGCATAAAATAGAAGCCGTTTTTCTTTTCTTTAGTGATCTCGAATCGGCCGCTGGCATAGATCCACATCCGTCCGGCTCCATATTCTCCTTTGGGAATAGTACCATCGAAATTCAGATACTCGATCGGGTGATCTTCTGTTTGAACTGCCAGTCTTTTGATTCCGGGTCTTTGAGGCATCCCTCGTGGAACTGCCCAGGATTTCAGGACTCCATCCATTTCCAGTCTCAGATCATAATGCAGTCTGGAGGCATGGTGTCTGTGAATTACAAAAGTATCTTTAGGGTTATCCCTTTTATTTGGTTTTGGCTCTTTTGTCTTTTTGAAATCTCTCTTCTTCTTATATTCCTCAAGTTGGTCTGGGGTTTTATATTTCTTTGCTTTCGGAAGTTTTTTGGCAATTACTTTTGCTTTCCTGTGCGTATGGAGTTCGGCTGCATACGCACCGATCCCTTCCCATTCATCTCCTGTATTCATAACATGCTCCAGTGATGTGTGGATGTTCCAATCGGTTGGTTTCTGGGTTGATCTTAACATTTCCCAACTTAATGGCATCGACACCGGCGCTCCGGGTTTCCCTCTTAAACTGTAGGGTGCAACTGTAGTTTGAGACTTTCTTAGTCTGTAAATATCCACAAACAGCTTATCCGTTCTGGCATTTTTGCTGATCTTCAGCGTACACAACGAATTCTGATTTACCAGTTTTTTAGCGATCTCTTCTGATGCTACACTAGTTTCGGCATATGTATAGTTGTTCTCTATCGGGCAAAAAATGTGTAATCCCTTTCCACCCGATGTTTTAACAAAAGGATTGTAACCCATGCCTTCCAGGAGGAGTTTAAGCTCCAGTGCGATATCGATAATGGTCTGAAATTTAAATTTTTCCGGAGGGTCAAGATCGAAAACAAGGTAATCCGGTTTATCTAAGTTAGGAAGGTGAGCATGCAGTGCGTGCAGTTCGAGACAAGCGAGATTGGCCAACCAAACTAACGTAGCCGCTTCTTTAGCAACGATGTATTCTTTTACTTTTTCGCTGCCATAGGATACTGACTCTATCCATTCCGGTGTGAAAGCAGGTTTGTTTTTCTGATAGAAAGGAGGCTCGTCGATACCATCCGGGAAGCGGATCATTGTGAGTGGTCGGCCTTTAATATACTTTAGTATTGTCGGTGCCATTCGGAGATAATAAGAAATGACCTCCGCTTTTAGTATATGATCAGCAGGATAAAGATCTTTCTGGAGGTTACTGATATCCAGTGTCCTTTTGCCAACCTTTACTTTTTGTTTATCCTTAGCCACATGCTAATTTAAAAAGCCTTTCCGATAGCGAAGACCCATCTGAACTTAAAATTGTCTTCTGTTGCAGGCGAATCGCTTAGATAGATCGGCATATCAAAACGCACTGTAAAGGGTTTTATCTCATTGAGGAACCAGAATCTCTTGATCGTGAAGGTAGACCCAATACCAGCATCCATTCTCCACTTTGAAAATTCACTTTCGCCTATTGAGTTTTCGTAAACGATGCTACCACCATCGGCAAACAGATAGAGATCCATATCAAAATAGCGTCGCAGAGTTGCTGATTGTATTGGAAAGAATCGATCGAAAGCGACTTCGATGTTGACCGATACACCTGAATTGCCCTTGTATGCAGCGACAGTGTTGTTTTTTTCGTCGGTTTCAACCAAAAGATAACCACTGTAGCCTCTCATGTTCAATCCACCACCACTGTGAAAGTGATTGCTTTCTCCACCGAAATTTCCAACCCACGATGCCGGTATGAAACCCTTAGATCTTAACCATGGACTTTTCATCATCTCTTCAGGATTCTCTCCATAAAAATACAGAGCCGACTCCGATGCCAGATCTTTGCCACTACCTATCCGAGCAAATAATCGGTATCCAATATCTAATCTCTTTTTGCGGAAGCGATGTTTTAATTCTGCATTCAGGTAATGATAGTCATAATCACTCCCTAAAGAAGAAGAGCGAAGCGTGGTATTAAATCGAGCAGAGGAATTTAGAAAAGGGAAACTGGTATTCAGTTGGAAGTTAAGCGAATTGTTTCCTCTGTCTTCCTCCCATTCTTCTGGATACAGCAGATAAAGAAGATCTTCTTTCTCTTTTCTTATGAATGTTTTGGTGTAGATCGATGCAGAAGTCCTGCTCGAAAATCTTTTACTTAAACCTATTTCCATAAGATCTAAACCATCGACTTGATTCCCTTCAAACCAAAATTTACCTCCCGGGATCACCTTTGCCACGCTGGTAGCATATTTGAAAGTATAAGAAAAGAGATCGTTATCATTTTCAAAACCTTCTTCAAAATTGTTATAACTACCCTGAGCCAAACGAGTATTCCACCAGAAGTTAAAATCCATATTATCCCTGAACCTGAAATACTCACCGTTTAAATGAAGACCGAGTTTAATACCGTCATAAGCATTATACCAGATATTCGGTCGTGCTTTCCAGACGTATGCGTATCTATCTGCCTTGTTGTAGATCTTAGAATCGAAATACCATTTCGTGAGCGGTTTTTTCCTGTTGTTGGTCGGGTTGATATCCGCAAGTCTATTTGTAGGATCTATGATCACATCTTTGATACCATTTGGTGAATTCACACTTGCCGTGTATGTAGGCTGAAGTTTGTCCCATCCAATCCACCTTGGAAGAGTGATAGCATCAGTATATTTTTCAAACCAGGTATTCGGGATGTAGTAGTTGATGGTGTCATTGTTCTTGTCGATAACGGCTATATCGAGAGGCATTTGCATTCTGCCTTTTCTTTTGATCTTAATGTGATATTGATCATCCTTCTTCTTTTTTACCGACTTGATTTCATAGTCAATATTTTTATTCGTTTCCAACCACTGATCGAAAAACCAGTTTAGATCGACTCCTGTAAAATCGATAAAAGAATTTCTAAAATCTTCAGGATAGGGATGACAGATTTTCCATTGCCAGGTATAGTTTTGCATCGCAGCGAGAAACAAGGAGTCTCCGAGAACATATTGAAGATTATAAAACATGGTAGCAGTTTTAGAATAAACATGGCGGTATCCACCGCCTTGTCTAACCGCACCATTAAATCCATCGGAGTGTGTATTTAAATGTGGATCCTGGTGTCTGGTTGCATCCCATAAATAGCTATCATAAGCTTTGTTATCTCGATTCACGACAGGGTTCCTAAAACGATTCACATATCTTATTTTCGATTCATTCCTGATCATATATTTCCCGTCGAGTTTTTCCAAGCCCCATGCAGTTAGGAATTGTGTAAATCCTTCATCCATAAGTGCGCGGTAAGTCTCGTTGTTGCCAAGCATTCCGAAATACCAGTTATGGCCAACCTCGTGGACCAGCAGTCCATTATAACTTGGAGACTTTCCGTCATCCAAAGTGATCATGGGATACTCCATGCCATCCTCGGCATCTGCAACTACAATTTTATTGTATTCATACATTCCGAAGTCTTCTGAAAAGCACTCTATAATTTTTGCGGTGTAATCAGCAGCAGTTAGCCACCCTTGAGCATTTGGCTCCCGAACCATGGCAACAGCCTGAATACCGTTCCACCAGGCTTCACCAATTCTGTAAGTAGGATCCGCTGTGAACGCAAAGTCGTGGACATTTTCAGCGTGGTATTTCCATGTTTTTTTCACCTCCGGATCGTATTCGATAATGGTACTTGCAGGATCACCGAATGGTTTGTCCTTAAAATTCCGAACGTCTAATTTATACCGAAGTGAGTCTGGAAGAACCTCTTCTCTGTTCAAGAGATATCCTGTTGCTTCAACAACATAATTTGCCGGAAAAGTAAGCTCTACATCGAAAGCTCCAAAGTCACCATAGAATTCCCGACCGAGGTGTTGATCGGTAGTCCAGCCAAATTTTCTGTCGTAGACGGAGATCCTTGGGTACCAGTGCACTCCATTGTAATGAATATGTCCTGACTCCTTAAATTTTTTCATTCTTCTCCTTACACTTCCTTTATCGAAGTAGGTAAGAAATTCGATATCAAATACGATCGATCCACCCGGAGGTAGCGGTTTATTCAGAAATACCTTCAGAATAGTATTGTCCAATTCTGTTTCAACTACTTGTCCGTCTACTAGAATGGTAAGAACCTCTGTCCCTTTTTGAATGCTTTCATATCTACCGTATCGGGGCTTGATGTTGTTGTTTTTCTGCAGATCATCGTAGTATGATCCGGGTTGAAAAGCATTTTGGTATAAGTGGAAGTAGACAAATGTCAACTCTTTAGGAGAATTGTTCCAATACATTAGCTTTTCAGTGCCACTTATAATATCAGTTTCAGGATTGATCTCTGCTTGGATCTGGTAATAGAC
>JABDMM010000092.1 GCA_013001465.1 Chitinophagales bacterium
TACCCTCAAAAAGTGCTTTTTTGAAACAGGGGGGCTTATAATCGGCATTTTTAATACCTATACCTACAGGGAAAGAGATGTAGAGGTGAAATTGCTACTTTTTAATTTTCCCCGGACACTAGTGATGTGATTATGTGGTAATGTGATAATGGTGGTGCAGCTTCGCTGTGTCGAGTAATCTCAATTTCTCAATGACTCAATTTCTCAATTGCAAAGCAAATAGTGCTCTGCGTTCTCTGCGGTAAAAATCGAAGTTATTCTACCACCAACTTCTCCCAATATTCAATTCCGTCTGCTTCCAGGATCAAGATATAAATCCCTGCAGAGAGTCCGTTTCGTTTTACTTGAATCGAATTTGAGTTGTATTCGATCTTTCGGACTAGTTTCCCTTGCAGATCGTAAAGCTGGAGGCTGCTAATAACCTTCCCATGCAATTGAATTGTCGCATATTCATTCATGGGATTGGGATAGATGGTAATGCCATTTTCTGCTTGGTCTATTTTAAGTGCAGGTGTGAGCGGCGTAGAAAAATACTGCTGTCCCGTAAACAACGATGCATAAGATGATCCGCCACACTCTGCCCGCATCTGCCAGACGTAGGTGTTTCCGGGGGCGAGTTGGACCCACAGACTGTCTTGCTGTCCGTCATTTATGGTGAGGTAGCTTAGTTTGGGAGTGTTGATGTCGCGGCCTATGATCAGGTACTTGCTTGCGTTTGCTATGGCATTCCACCTCAATACTGCTGATGTTGGGGTGATGTCGGTTACAGAGTTTGTGGGTGTCTGGCAGTAGAGGTCGTCGATCTTGAAGGTATCAAAGGCTGAGTATTCTGAGGAGTTGCCTAAAACACAATTTGCTCTCACTTGCCAGGCGTAGGTTTTATTGGAGAAAAGGCCTTTGGCTTTGTATGTGTTTTTAAGTCCGTCGTTAATGGCAATGGTAACAAATGCAGATGTTCCTGCTTCTGTTCCTGTGATCTCATAACCGATCGCATTCGGGATGACTTCCCAATTGAGATTGACTGTGCTTAAGTTAACCGGACTTACACTCAGGCTTTGAGGTGTAGTACATAAAGAGTCTGGAGTAAATGACCAGAGTTCCCTGCCTGTTGATGTGTTTCCGGCATTGAAGAAAAGCTTCCCGTTATATTCGGTTAAGTTTTGAGGGTAGAGGTTGGATTGGAAATCATTGCTTACGTTTTGAAATGTATCTCCATCGAAGCTGATGAGGTCGTCTAAATTGCATGAGAGTCCGTAGTTCGTTGCACAACCGTCGAGCGATATGTATAAGATGTTATTGAAAACATAAGAACTTCGGGGGTTTGAAGAAGCGCTTCCGGCGATCAGATCATAGCTGATCAACGTGCTGCCATCGTGACTATATATTTCCGCCCCGGTTACATTATTCGTTGCTCTGAAATACACTTTCCCTTTGTATGCTGTCAGATTCGATGGATTTGAACTTGATGTACCCGCATAAACATCACTTGCCAGAGTAGCGGTCGTACCATCGAATTTGAAGAGCTCACGGCCTATACCGGTTACGTTGGCGGAGAAATAGAGAAAGCTTCCTGCAACAGTAGGATACAGCGGACTAGCACTCGGACTGCCAGGAGCTATATCTGCTTCGAGTTTAACACTGTCCCCGTTATAACTATATAACTCATACCCGAGGTTATTATCGGACACGGCTCTGAAAAAGAGTTTGTTGTTATAGACCGTCAGATAAGCCGGATCAGACGAGATGTTTCCCGGATAGATATCCTCCACCAGCCAAACTGAATCTCCATTTGTGGCAAACAGCTCCTCACCAAACGAATTTCCGGCATCTAATTGATAGGCTTGAAAGTATAGAAGTCCATTGTATTCCTGGAAATACTGAGGGTAGCCACTTTGATCTGCGTCAAAATCCTTGAGCAGGTAGGTAGAATCCCCATCGTGTACCCAAAGCTCTCGTCCGTGAACACCATCATCAGCCGAGAAAAACAGTTTATTGTTATAAGCATACAGATCACGAGGTTGAGAACTAAAGGTATTACCCGGGTTGATGTCAGCCACCAGTTGCACAACACTGCCATCGTAGGAGTACAGTTCAGTACCATAATTAACGGCACCATCTGTTGCTGCGAAATAAAGTTTTCCGTTGAAGGCAGTTAAATACTGCGGATCGGAACCTGAGCCACCCGGAATGATATCGGCCTCTAAAGAGATGACCTGTGCTAACGAAGGAAAAGTAAAGCATGCTAAGGCTATTAAAAGTAACGCTCTCATGTATCAGATTTTGAAATTGATGATTAGGAACAGTAAATATAATAAAAAAAGTTATGTGTTTTGAATTAATGACCACAGAGCGCACAGAGGTCAAGCTAATGTGATAATGTGATAATTCGGTAATTCGATAATGAAGGTGCGGCCCTTTATTAATGTGATAATGTGGTAATGTGATAATGTTGGTGCGGCTATGCCGCGTCGTTTAACTCAATTACTCAATTACTCAATTGCAAAGCATCTGCTGATACCTCAATTTCTCAATTCTTATTTACTAGCTTTACGCATGGTTTCCAAATGTCTAAACTGCTCTTCAGAACTTCGGGAAACGGATAGTTTTTGTCCGAGCTGCGGTCAGTCTACGAAGAAATTAAAAACTTCTTTCTGGACACTCCTGCAGGAATTTTTTGGGGATCTGTTCGCTTTCGATTCGAAGTTTTTTAAGTCTCTGTTTCCTCTTTTGTTTAGGCCCGGTTTTCTCAGTCGGAAATATTCTGAGGGTAAGAGAGCATCCTACATTCCTCCGCTTAGGCTCTACATTTTCATCAGCTTCATTTATTTCTTATTGCTCTCCTACATGACTTCCAGCACAAGGGTGGAATTCCTGAAATTGGATGAGGATCAGGTTGCTCAGATTGACTCCTTATTGTCTGCACCGGCAAATCCTGATTCCACGATTTCCATGCAAACCGACACAGTATATAATGCAGGTGAAGATCCTAAAATGAATTTCTCACTTTCCGAAGGGAGTTCAAGCATCGCTTTTGCAGATGTAGTCGCCATGGAGAAAAGTGGAATGGATCCCGAAGCCATCGCTGATACTATCGGTTTTGAATCGAAAGTAGGACGAATTGCGATCGCTAATGTTATCAAGCTTTACAGAACCCAAGGTGCTGCGTTCTTTCCGGTATTGTTAAACAGCGCTTCCTGGATGATGTTCGTGCTGATTCCGGTCTTTGCGCTTATCATGAAACTGCTCTACCTTAGATCCGGCTACTACTACCTGGAACACATGATCTTTGGTTTTCATTTTCATGCTTTTGTTTTTATTGCCCTGCTCGCTTTGCTGTTTATCGGTATGCATAAAATTTGGACACCGGTGATCATTATCCTGATCCTCCTATATTTATTCCTGGCAATGCTCAATGCTTATAAACAAAGCATATGGATCACTTCTTTTAAGTACTTTGGGTTGATCTGGACTTATGCTATTGTTTTCTTCATATTTGCTTTTGGGACTTCGTTTATCTCTTTTGTGATGATGTGATTTTAACCGCAGAGGACGCAGAGGTCATACGCAGAGGATGCAGAGATATTATCAATTTGGAAATTCGATAATTCGGCAATTCGGTAATTTTGGTCCAGCTTCGCTGGGTCGTTTTATTTCAATAGACCTAATCAACTAATCATCTAATCAACTCTTATCACTTAAAAACGATCGTCTTATTATTACAGACAAGGATTTTATTCTGTAGATGAAGTCGGATCGCGCGGGCTAAAACGATCTTTTCCAGATCCTTGCCTTTATGCACAAAGTCTTTGATCGATTCGGTATGCGAGACTCGTGTTACGTCTTGATCGATGATAGGGCCGGCATCGAGTTCTGTTGTTACATAATGACTCGTGGCTCCGATGATCTTTACTCCTCTTTCGTAAGCTGAATGGTATGGTCGGGCTCCTGGAAATGCCGGTAAGAAGGAATGGTGAATGTTGATGATGCGATTTGGATATTGATCCACTAATCCGGCGCTAAGTATTTGCATGTAACGCGCCAATACGATCAAATCGATATTATGCTCCCGCAACAATGCGATTTCCTTTTCTTCTTGTTCTGCTTTATTCTCTTTGCTGATCGGGATATGATGAAATTCAAGTCCATGCCGCTTTACGATCGGTTCCAGATCTCTGTGGTTACTGATCACCAGCGGTATTTCAACATTCCATTCACCTGATTCATATCTCGAGAGTATGTCATATAGACAGTGCGCTTGTTTGGAAACTAAAATTGCCATCCGACAACGATGACGGGAGTAATTTATCTCCCAATTCATATTAAATTCCTCTGCTGTCTTTTTCAGCTCGATGTTAAAATCTTCCATGGTTATCGAGAAGCCCTCTAATTGCCACTCGAGTCGCATGAAAAACATGTTCTCTTCCGCATCGACATGTTGTTCTAAGTTAATGATGTTGCCATTGTACTTGCCAAACAGCTTAGTCATTTCTGCAACAATTCCTACTTTATCCGGGCAGGATACTAGTAGGATAGCTGTGCTATTTTGATTGTCTTCCATAAGTCAGACGGGAAATTACTAAAATGTCGGTAATCGGGAGTCGGGAATCGGGCGTCTTCGGAGCTATGGATGACATCCAGGTTTTTCCCAAAACGTCAATGACGAGCACATGAGCACACGAGCACACGAGCACATGAGCAAACGAGCACACGAACACACGAGCACACGAGCACACGAGCAAATGAGCAAATGAGCAAACGAGCACATGAGCAAACGAGCCCATAACAAACAAACAATCAATCAATTACTTAAAACATTTATCAGGCGATCTGCGTATACAAATACATATTGTGACATTGAAAATTTGAATAAGCATAATTTAATATTTTTTGTCTTGTTATGCGGGTTATCAACCATTGTCACTGCTCAAACTTCCTGGATAGGATCAACTAACAACAAATGGAAGACATCTTCCAATTGGACTGCCGGTGTGCCAGATGCATCAACCGATGCAATTATTGGTGATGCCAATTTTGCAGGTCCTCACCATCCTGATCTGAGTAACAATGGACAGTGTAATAACCTTACCATAGGTAACGGAGTTGACTCATTAACATTGACCATCAGTAAAAACCTTACGGTGAATGGTAGTATTCTGATCGGCCCGGAAGGAGTTGTCAATGCCAGCAAGAAAAACAGAACGATCACTGTTGTAGGTAACTGGACCAACAATGGAGCGTATAATGCGACTACCTCTGACGCAATTGTCTCCTTTTCAGGTAACAATCAATCCATAACCGGCGAAACTACCTTCGAGAAAATTCGGATCAATTCCAGCTCTACTCTTACTTTAAATTCCAACATCACAGTAAATAATATCATGGATGTGTATGGAACATTTATTCCTACATATAACTATCAGGTAGGCGGTATTGGAGATTTAATTGTATTGCCAAGCGGTGAATTAAAGGTGTATACGGCCAATTTTACTGACAACTATCCCATCAGTGGTTCCGTGGATCTGGATTATAACAGTATAGTAAATTATGCTTCAGATTCCATTACCCAGTATATCAGCAGTGCCCTTACTTATGGATGGCTTAGAATTAGCGGAGGATCTACTAAAGAACTCACCGCAAATTTGCCCAATTTACAATCTACTACTACAAATGCAGGAAGGATATATGTCGATGCCGGAACTTTTGACTTGAAAACATTTACCGCCGACAGGGCCGCCGGCGCCGGTGGTTCATTTATCCTCGGTGCTGCAACAACTTTGAGGATCGGAGGAACGAATGGTTTCCCTTCAAATTATAACAGTAAATCTATCTCTACCACTTCAACTGTTGAGTATTATGGCAATAATCAAACTGTTGATCTCATCAATTATGGAAATCTTACTTTAAGCGGAACCAGCGGTTCTGTTGTAAAGACAATGCCGATCACTGCCTTTATCGTTTACGGATTTTTTACTGCTCAGCAGGGTTCAGCAGATAGTGTTTCCATTAGTCTGGGCAATTCTATAGATGTCAGAAAAGATGTCACCCTTGGCTCTAATGTCACTTTTTCAGGTGGCAGCTATAGTCATATTTTTTGGAGCGATTGGATCAATACCGGTCGGTTTAAAGGAGAAACATCAACTTGTATATTCAGAGGAGTAGGATCGAATTTATCGGGTAATGGTTTCCATAATTTTAATGAGTTACATTTTATCTCCGGAGAAATTACGGCCGATAGCGCCGCATTGATAAAAGTGAAAGGAGACCTGAAGACATATAGTGGAGGAGCTTACACCCATAGTAATGGCGGTACGCTTATGATGACAGGTAGCAGTAAACAGATCAGCGGAAGTGGTTTTAGTTTTTATCATCTCGATATCAGCGGGACCATAACTACTTCAAATAGCTTGAATGTTCGTGCCAATTTTAATTCTACCGGTAGCTTTTCGGCGAATAGCGGAGCGGTGAATATGCTGGGTAACAATAAATTGATCCAGGGTTCAGGCACAATTAGCTTTAGCGGACTCAACATTTTTAGAAATATCGATGCTCAAAATGACTTCAGTATCACAAGTAATTGGTTTATTTCCAGTGATGGATCTTTCCAGATGCCCAGCGGTAACATCACTTTCGACGGAAGTACAACCTTATCTGGAATAGCTGATATTGACAGTTTAACGATAAATGCGACTAAAACATTAATAATGGGAAGCAGTTCGCGGCTCGGTGTTGCAGGATCTTTTATAAGCAATGGAACCTTCGATGTAGCGACCTTCCCACCAAACACCATAGAATACAATGCTTCCGGAAATCAGACTATCAATGCTACTGCTTATCACCATTTAACATTATCGACCGGTGGTACGAAAACGATGGAAGGTAATGTAACCGTAAGAGGAAATATCAAGATCAACTCCGGAGCTTCAGTAGATGGAGCAACATACACTACCGTTGTATATAAGGATTGGATCAACGAAGGTACTTTCATTCCGTCTACATCGAATGTTAGTTTTGAATCCAATAATATCTCAAACGTTACCGGTGCGACTACCTTTTATGATTTTACGATAAACAAATCAACAAGCGAAGGTTACGCTTATCTTCAGTCGGATGTGACTACATCGCATATCAATATGACTCTAGGTGTTCTGGATACGGATACGAACTCCATTACAACCACTATCGACCGTACAGGTGGTGGATATATTTATGGAACCGTAACGCATAGCCATAGTTTTAGCGATGCTACAGCTTACTATTTTGAAAGCCCATATACGTCGGTGACCTTCAATACACCTTCAGGGATCACTTCTGTTAGCATAAAGTGTACGATAGGAGAAGTATCCGATTTTGATCCAAATATAGAATCTGTGGATCGCCAGTATGAGATCAGCGTGAATTCGGGCACTTATACCGATGCAGATGTTCAGTTTCATTATTTGGATGCTGAGCTCAATGCATTTGAAGAGCC
The DNA here is from genome assembly GCA_013001465.1 of Chitinophagales bacterium. Taxonomy (GTDB): domain Bacteria; phylum Bacteroidota; class Bacteroidia; order Chitinophagales; family JABDMM01; genus JABDMM01. The sequence goes on from JABDMM010000092.1 coordinate 7,469, forward strand.
CTTCCTGGCGTTCTATAAATTCAATACCGGCACCACTTGGGATAGTTTGGGATTCACCAGCCGAAACCTTGCCCAGGACTGGGTACAGTATGATAATATGACCGGTATACCTGGAAGATATTCCCTATCAGGAATCAGGAGAGTGTTACAGTGGAATGGTTCGGTAAATACCGCATGGGAAAATGCTTCAAACTGGACGACGCTCAGCGGAAGCGATATGTCAAACCGTGTACCAAATCCGGATGATGCGGTGAAGATCGGAACAGTCACGTTTACTAATCAACCAACTGTTAACCAACCTCAGGTGATCGCGGCGCTTAAATTTGGTAGTGATAAAGGAGTTGACCTCACACTTTTAGACTCATTGACAATAAATGGGAGCTTTAAGCCATCATGGGATACGACCCGAACTCATAATATAGATATTTCAAGTGCCTTCCTACACATTGTGCGTACTTGCAGACTCAGTGATGGAGTAAGTGGTAACAATATTGAGTTAGATATAACTACAGGACATTTGATTGTAGGTGGAACTCTTACCCAGTCGGCAGAAAGCGAGATCAACCTAACATCAGGCGGTAAAATAAGTCTGGCCGGAGATTATAATTATACGGAAGGTGTCTTCAATGCTGTTTCCGGTACTTTCGAATACAATGGTGACAAGTTACAATATACGGCATCTGTACCTTATGATAATCTGTCGTTTGCAAAGGTAAATGGTATTGCAGTGATCAATGCTGCAACAACGGTGTCCGGGAACCTGAATACAAGTGTCGGTGGTTTGCTCAGAATTATTGATACACTGGATATCGGAGGAAGCGTGACCTTTGGCTCGAGTACAG
>JABDMM010000094.1 GCA_013001465.1 Chitinophagales bacterium
AGACATTTGTTAATGTAGTTGCTTTAACATCACTTTGTTCAAGAGGTTTGACTTCAATATCCCACTCGCCGGGAGCTAGATAAATATGTGCAGTATCAGCATAGGTTCTTGCTGCAACTTCTTTCTCGTCTCTAGACTTAGGGAAAGCTCTTATGTAAGCATCTATGGGTTTTCCATTTTTAATTGCAAATACTGTAAAGTTTCCGTTGGGGATATCGACCGTAGCCGAAGTTGCTCTTTGGAGCATTGCCCCCAGGCTACTCGCATCAGCTGCATCGAAATACTCCCCTTCACCTTCTTTAGCAGCGCATAGTAGACTCTCAGTAGCGCCATCTTCTAAACCAAATCCGATGATATGCAGCTTGAATTCAATCCCTGCTTCTTTTGCTTTTCGAACAACTTCACAGAGATTGCCGTCGCAAGATTCAATGCCATCTGTAAGCAAAATGATGGTAGCCTTTGATTTGTCTGCTTTCAGCTTATCAATGACAAGTGTGGCAGAGTAAGCTAACGGAGTTTTACCAAGGGGCTTGATCGCTTTCAATGAAGCCGAAATTTTACTTTTGTCCGTGTTATTGGTGGGTGCAAGAAACTCTACATCTTTACAATCACCTTTAGATCTATGTCCGTATGCGACTAATCCAATTTTTTGATCTTGAGGAAGGTTAGCTACAGTAGCTGTAACAACAGCAGATGCGATCTCATTTTTACTTGCGCCATCGATCTGTCCCCACATCGATCCGCTCGCATCATAGATAAGAATTAGGGCAGAAGATTCATGTTTCTCGTCTTGAGCAGTAAGAAAAAGGCAGAAACAAATCAGGATCAGAAGTAAATGCGCTTTCATAGTCGAGAATTTGAAAGCTAAGATATAGCATAAAATGTGGATGAGAAAGTCTGAATACAAAGCCTACCTATACATGAGCTTTGCTTTCAATGCTTTTAAGGGCTGAATCAAACTCAGTGATTTTAAGTCTTAGTTCCTCATCCAATTCCGGAATCTGGATACCGAATTCGTCTGAGAAATTTTCATGAAACTTTGGTAGTGAGAAGGTTCCAATGATATTCCCTCCCATAAAAACGAACTTTGCGGCAGCAATTTCTAATATCGTTTGTCCACCACGTAGTCCGGGAGCAGTTGCCATTAATAACATTGGCTTATGATCCCATAGATCTTTCCCGATTCTTGAAGCCCAATCCATTATATTTTTGAAAGCAGCGGTGTATGCACCATTGTGTTCAGCAAGAGAAATGATGATCCCATCGGAATCGTTGATATGTTTTCTAAACTGAAGTGCTTTATCTGGTATGCCATTTTCCCTTTCACGATCGATGCTATAGATCTGCATTTCAAAGTCGTTAAGATCGATAAGATCAATTTCGGCATCCTTGACAAGGCTTGCCGCAAATGCAGCCAATTGCTTATTGATAGAGGATTTACTGCTACTCGCACCCATTGCCAGAATTCTATACTTTTTCATGTCAGATTAACCAATTCGGGGCTTAGAAAGTTTAGAGGAGAGCTTTTTTTCATGTGCTCATTTGCTCATGTGCTCGTGTGCTCATATGTGCTCATGTGGTCATTTGCTCGTTTGTTCATGTGCTCGTGTACTCATTGGACCTAGTCAGAAATTGAGACATAACTTTGAGTTATGGCAAAAGTTAGAAGGATATATACCAAAGAATTTAAACTAGAGATTGTCAAATGCAGTCTTGAGGATGAGGTTGTTATTACTGAACTAGCAGAAGAATTACTGCTTTTCTCCATGCATGTAATCCTATAAGCACACGAGCACATGAGCAAATGAGCTAAAAAATCTTATCACCATCATCTTCGCTAGGTAGGAAAGGATCTTCTTCCGGTGGTGAGTTTCCTGAAGTATTTTTTTGATTTTCAGCTTTCTGCTGTTCCCTTTCTTCTTGCCTTCTAAGTTTGATCGTTGTAACAGCATCCGCAGCAACGAGTCCGGTTGGTACGGCGATAACTCCATAACCTACTACCATTAGTAACATCGCAAGGAACTGTCCCAGGCCCGAAACGGGATGGATATCACCGTATCCAACTGTAGTCAAAGTTACTACAGCCCAATAAATTCCTCTGGGAATACTGGTAAATCCTTGTTCAGGACCTTCGATGATAAACATCAATGAACCTACAACTGTGCATATGATGATTACAAAGAACAGAAAGACGAAAATTTTGTTCAGGCTCTTCTTGAGTGAAACAATCAAGACCTCAGCCTCTTCCATAAAGTGGGCAAGGCGCAATACTCTGAATATTCTCAGCAGACGAACTACACGGATCACCTCGACAGAATAAATTCCGGTGAACAACAGTTCAAAATAAAGCGGAATGATGGCTAGCAGATCAATTATTCCAAAGAAGCTAAAGATATATTTCTTGCTATTTTTTGTAGTCCATATCCGTAAAAAATATTCTACAGTAAACATAATAGTGATGATCCAATCTGCAGTCCGCAAAACTGGTCCCCAGGTCATGTTCACTTCTTTCACACTCTCCAACATAACGATTATGACAGAAAGAATGATAGTGATAAGGAGCAAAATATCGAAGAGAAAGCCTTCTACGCTATCTGTCCCAAATATGATCTTATGAACATATTTTTTGAGGTTTTTATAGTCCTCATTTTCTTTAAGGTCTACATTACCGGGATTTCGTAAAATCCAGAGTACGGTTTGGATTCTTTTGCCAAGGATCTTATTTTCAGGATTGAAGATCGGTTGAATACCAAACCCTCGAATTATGATCTTAGCTAGTCTTCTGAACTTGGTTTTCAACTCGAGAAATCTTGGATTCGATGTAATGTGATCATGAATCCACTGCTGAAATTTGGAGCGTTCGACTTCTTCGATCACTGCAATTCGTGGTCCTTTTTTCTCTTCAACTTCGATAGGTTTCGAAATAGCTTCCAATCCGGTTTGGAGATCAGCTTCTTTTTTAAGCAAAGCTAATTCGGCTTTTTTTGCCGCTTCTTCCGCATTCATCTTATCAGCGATCAATCCCATTGTCATGATCACACCGGTGGCAATAATTATAAAAAGTAAGATTCCGGGATCAAAGTAAACCGATTGGAATTCTACTGGTATCGCATAATATAGAAGCACTGTGATCAACCCGCGTGGTGCGATCCAAAGCTGAGGAGTGATGTTCCTTCCGTAAAAAATAATTAATGATAACCATCGGATAAAGTAAATCGAGATCAGAATTGCTATGCTGGTTATAAAAACACTAAACGAAAAGATACTGGATAGCACAATGGTTGTACCGAAAATCACAAAGAAGAACGTTCGAACGACAAAGGCTGTTTCAAGGGTCAGCCCGTGCAATCCATGTTCCATCTCCTTGAATCGTTCAGGATGCAGCATTTTTTTAAACCATCCTCTGAAAAACAGTTTAGAATTACTAACCGCTAAACCAAAAACCAAAATGATGATCAGAGGTGAAAGGTGAAATTTCTTAGCTACCGCATATAAAAGTAATAAGACTGAGATCAGAACGAATAATTTTGCTTTCTCCTTTATGTTCTGAAATACGAAAAGCAACACATAACTCGCTATCAACGAGATACCTATCGTAATCACTAAATTGATCAAAAAAGAACCCACAGCATTGGAGGACTCACCGTTCGAAGAGATACTTGGGGTTAGGTACTCGATCAGGAAATAAAACAACATGATCCCGAGGATATCGGAAAAAGTACTTTCATAAATATGGAACTCTTTTTTTTCGGTGACAAGGTTAGTAACACTTGGAATAATGATAGCACTCGATAGGATCGAAATTGGTGTGGCATAAAGAATACACTCAGCCCACGTCATCACTGTAACTATATGATAGATTATGAAAGCAGTTGCAGATACAGAAAACCCAAGCCCAATGGCGGCTATCAGAAAAGATTTTATGATCACTCCGATCTTGTCTCTCTGCAACTTTAAGTCAAGCGCAGCTTCAAGCACGATCATGATCAGACCAACGATGCCTAATACTTCCAAATATGGGAAGAAATCAAAATCGCCAGCCCCAAAATGTTTCAGTAAATACTGAAGACCAATGCCCAGAGCTATCAGCAATAGAACAGACGGCACATTGGTTCTTCGTGATATCGTTCCAAACATAAATGAAACGATGATCACAACACTGGCAGCTATAATTATAGTATAAGCTCCAAACTGCTCCATTTATAACCAATTTTTTTTCCTGAAATATATGATCATTACGATCCCAATTATAAGCATCACGATCCAAACCGTAAAATACCCATATTTGAATGATAACTCTGGCATATATTCGAAATTCATACCGTAAATGCCTGCTATAAAAGTAAGCGGAATGAAAATGGTGGCAATAATCGTTAAAACCTTCATCACATTGTTCATGCGATTGCTTAAAGCCGACATATACGTTTCCGTTAAACTTGAGATCAACTCCCGATAAGACTCAGAAGTTTCGATCACCTGGATCGTATGATCATAGAGATCGCGGATATATTTTACAGTTTCATCTTTAAAAAGATCATTCTCCGATTTTTCGATATCCGAAACTATCTCACGCAAAGGATAAACTGATTTCCTAAATCTGATAATGTTCTTTTTCCTGGAATATATTTCGTGTAAGACTTGGGAGTCTCCATCTAAACGTATCTTCTCTTCCAGTTCATCGATCCTTTCTCCCAGCTTCTCAAGAACAACAAAGTAATGATCAACAGTAGCATCTATCAGAGCATAGAAGAGGAAATCTGTTGCTGAATTTCGGATCTTCGAATGATCTTTCATAACACGCTTTCTTATAGAATCGAAAACATCCCCGTCAATCTCCTGAAATGAGACCACAAAATTCTTTCCCATCAGAAGATTGATGGTTTCGAATTCCAGAGTCTCTTCTATGAAGTATATCATTTTGCATGTTACGTGCAGATAGTCTCCGAAATCATCCAGTTTGGGTCGGATCTTGATATTTAGAATATCCTCCAGGATCAATGAATGGATACCAAACTGTTGACCGATCTTTTCGATAAGTTCAGGATCATGAATTCCGTTGATGTTAACCCAGGAAATGTGTTCAGATTCCCGGTATTTCGAAATTGTGGGAATGTCGATATTCTCGTGGACCTCGATATTAGATGCATTATAGACATACATATCAATATGTATGTCATGATCCCTGTCGGGACCAGTATATACCAAACTGCCGGGTGGCAGACCAAGTTTAGACTTAGATTTCATACTATCCTGTAAGATTAAGAGAAAAGTAGGAAAGTTTATACACCATAAGGTGAAAACTGAGATATAAATCTATGTTTGGTTTCTATCTGGTAATAAGCAATCGCTCCGAGAAAATTTCTGATTCAGTATGAATGACGACATGATAAACGCCTGCTGGTAGATCGGAAAGAGCGATTTGATATTCAGAACCAGCTAAGACTTCAGTCCCGTTTTGAGAATATATTTTGTAACACAGGAGATCGTCTACCATAATAGAGCAAAATTGATTTGCTGGATTCGGATAGATTGAAACCAGTTGCCCTTTAGATTGAAGATGATGTTTTTGACTAGCACCAGGAATGGTAAACGTAGAGTACTGACTAAAAGGAGAAAGGACCAGGGGACTAATATCACAACCGGTAAGTACCTTCCAGGAATAAGTACCGGGAGGTAAGCTTCCTGTGACGATAAATGTTTTTGCCGCCTCATTTATAAACTGAACTTCCGAGGATGAAGGCTGCGGAGCAGTTCCACCCCGAATCAGATATCCAATGGCAACCGGCATCGCATCCCATGATATGGTCACAGACTTATTGGGATGAATAGTGGTGGTCAGATTGGTGGGAGTCTCGCAAATGGGTACAGTAAATGTATCTCCGGGAGACCAATTACCCTCGATCGAATCGCAAAGGATCGCCTTTATTCTCCAGTAATATGAGTTACCCATGGACAAACCAGACACAGGATAAACTTCTATGGTGTCATTTGTTGCGGGTCTGTTAATAATAATGGGATTACCACCAACTGCGCCACCTTCAATAATGTAAGATGAAGCATTTGGTTGAGCATCCCACTCGAGTTTTGCGGTATTTACCGTGATGTTTGTTGTAACATGATCTCCGGGGGTCGTATCGCAATGATTTGTTACTGAGTTATTAATGAATTGGTTAGCATCTGATAGCTCTGTAACCCTTGTCTGTACTGAATTTTGTGCATATCCTACTGAATAGAAGAGGATTGCAAAAAGAGTTGTGTAGTAAGCCATTTTGCATTTGTTTATATTGAATATAATACAAAAGGTTGAGATTGAGATGATTTAAACCGCACATAATCAAATATTTATAACTCGGATAAGATGTTTCGAAATGTAACAAAGCTATGATAAGATACATATGTAAATTATATAGCTATTAATAAAAATTATGAGTAATGCTGCTAGTACATCTGCACAAAAAATTGCTCTCCCATAACGTTCATGGTTTTTTAGGGATATCCTGATGGTAGAGAGTTCTATTGAAACAATTAGGAAATTATACGAAACGGCGAACCCGCACCATAATCTTCACATCTACACATTTTCACATCTTCACATTGAGTTACGGAGATTAAGAACAGCTCAATACTTGAAGTTTTTTACCATTGAAATCAATTATTTCACCGCTCTTTTTACCTAAGAATAAAGCTCCAATTGGTGAATGGACAGAAACACAATAATAAATTTTCGACTCGACCTCTACTTTCCCTATGGGAACCGATACAAAATAGTTTAACTCATGAGTACTAAAAATGCTCCCTAATTGAATCGATTTATTTGACACATTCGGATCAATTTGCCCAAGTGTCATTTTCATATTTAAAACCTCTGATAGTTGCCTGGATAGCCTTTCCTCCTCTATCTGCATCATAGCCCGACTTGTCTCGTATTTATCGCCGACGCTACTTTTACTTTCTTGATTCTTAGAATCTCTAACCGATTGCAGGGAATTCTTTAGCTCTCCAATGCGATCTTCGATTTCTTTCTGGCAAGTAGAATGCAAAAGCTGTTTGGTGGTCATTGTGGTAATTTATCAATTTGTTAAGTTTTAATTCAGGGTGGCAGGATTCGAACCTGCGGCCCTCCCGACTCTCCGAGTCGGGATGCGCTAATCGGCCTTCTGTTTTGAGATCCAAGCTAGAACTCTTTTCTTGTTTTTCCATTTCTTAAGAGTATACTCGAGTTTACAGGCTTCACTTTTGGAATGAAAGATTTCAAAATGTAATAAAATCCAGGGACCTCTTTGTTTGGTTGACTTGCTCCTATTCTTGTTGTGTCGTTCAAAGCGATCAGCAAAGTTAGAGGTGCTTCCGATGTATAGTTTTCCAGAAGTTAAAGATTGTAGGATGTATGTAATATGCATAAAAAAGCCCATCAAAAATTGACGGGCTTCTTCTATGTCGGGGTGGCAGGATTCGAACCTGCGGCCCTCCCGACTCTGCGAGTCGGGATGCGCTAACCATTAAATATGAAGTGGCATAAAAAAAACCCGTCACTTAAGTAAAATGACGAGTTTTCTATGTCGGGGTGGCAGGATTCGAACCTGCGGCCCTCTGCTCCCAAAGCAGATGCGCTAACCGGGCTGCGCTACACCCCGAACTTGTGTTTCTTTTCTCTTCTTTCTTTCTTTCTTTTTCCTCGTTGTATAGCAGCTTTTCGATCCTGCGGCCCTCCCGACTCTCCGAGTCGGGATGCGCTAACCGGGCTGCGCTACACCCCGAACTTGTGTTTCTTTTCTCTTGTTTCTTTTTCTCTTCTTCTTTCTCTTTCTTTCTCTTCGTTGTATAGCAGCTTTTCGATCCTGCGTCCCTCCCGACTCTCTGAGTCGGGATGCGCTAACCGGGCTGCGCTGCACCCCGAACT
>JABDMM010000043.1 GCA_013001465.1 Chitinophagales bacterium
GGTCTAAGTAATGAACAGGGAACCGCCATTTCAAATACTGGCGCTTTATTAGTTTATTCTGGTGAAAAGACCGGAAGAAGTCCTAAGGATAAAAGAGTCGTCCGCCATCCGGATTCAGAGAAGAACATCGATTGGGGTAGTGTAAATATTGAATTGGATGAGCACACTTTTAATGTAAACCACGAGCGTGCTATGGATTATCTCAATTCAAGGGAGCGCTTGTATGTAGTAGATGCTTATGCTGGTTGGGATGAAAAGTATCGTATCAAAGTTAGAATTGTCTGCACCAGAGCATATCATGCACTCTTTATGCAAAACATGCTCATCATGCCTACATCTGAAGAGCTGGCGAATTTCGGGGATCCTGATTACGTCATTTTCAATGCAGGTGGTTTTCCGGCCAACCGATATACGAGTAAAATGACTTCCAAAACCAGTATTGATGTCAATCTGGAGAAAAAGGAGATCGTAATATTGGGTACGGAATATGCCGGAGAGATGAAGAAAGGTATTTTTTCTGTGATGAACTATCTGATGCCTTTGAAAGATGTACTTCCAATGCATTGCTCAGCAAATGTTGGTGAGAAAGGTGACGTTTCTGTTCTATTTGGTTTGTCCGGTACTGGGAAGACAACTTTAAGTGCCGATCCTAAAAGAAAGTTGATTGGAGATGACGAGCACTGCTGGACAGATGACGGTATCTTTAATATTGAGGGTGGGTGCTATGCAAAAGCAATAGACCTGTCACCTGAAAAAGAACCTGACATCTATAATGCAATCAGGTTTGGAACCGTCCTCGAAAACGTCATTTATAATCAGGTTACAAGGAAAGTCGACTATAGCGACACCTCCATTACTCAGAATACACGAGTATCATACCCGATAAACTTTATAGATAATATACAGATACCTTGTATGGCAGGTAATGCCAACAATGTTATCTTTCTTACTTGTGATGCGTTTGGTGTGATACCTCCTGTTAGCCGTCTCACACCTGAGCAGGCTAGTTATCATTTCATTTCCGGTTATACAGCCAAAGTTGCGGGAACTGAGATGGGAGTAACTGAGCCGCAGGCGACATTCTCGGCATGTTTTGGTGCCGCCTTCATGATGTGGCATCCAAACAAGTATGCTGAATTGCTAGCGGAAAAGATCAAAAAGCACAAAGCTAAAGCATGGTTGGTGAATACCGGCTGGAGTGGTGGTGCTCATGGTGTAGGATCCAGGATGGATTTGAAATATACACGTGCCATTATCGATGGTATCCATAATAACGACTTCGATAATGTAGAGACAGTCAAAGACGAAGAGTTCGGATTCGAAATTCCATTGTCATGCCCGGGAGTACCCAAGGAAATACTAGTACCGCGCAACACATGGAAGAACAAAGAAGAGTATGATAAAGTGAAAGAAAAGCTGATCAACCTCTTCCAGGAGAACTTCAAACAATTCGAAGCCAGCGTAAACCCGAAAATTGTTTCCGCCGGACCTGGGGTTGGGGTGAGTTGATTTAGCTCATTTGCTCGTGTGCTCATGAGTTCATTTGCTCGTGTGCTCATGAGTTCATGTGCTCATTTGCTCGTGTGCTCGTGTGTAATCGATGAATCCTCTATTCCACTTCTCTGAGATTTAACATCCACATCCTCTGCGGTAAAAAGACCTAACATCAGCATATCAATCTACTATTTACCCATTTTATTGAAACAATCGTACACAAAAACCTGTATTGATTAATAAAACATTGATATTGAGACATATGCATAAATTCAATATGACTCAATTATCATGTGTGTTAGCTTAATTACGGAATGACAAAACTCAACTTTATGCATGACTTGCTTGGTTTGATAAGAACCACAACGAAGCGACCCTGCTTTGTCTATAAGGTCTTCGTTCTAGTATTGATAAGTTCGGCTTTTAATACTTTAACTTATGGTCAGACCCCTGGTTTTATATTCCAACCAAGTGTAGGTGGCGCTTCTGTATTCGATCCGGATAATAATGGATATGTATCTCAAAACTCTTCCGGTTTTTCGAATGATGGATATGATGTTGATGAGTTCGAGATCAAGATGTTCAGTATGCCAACTCTTGGCAGTGGTGAAGTGATTTCGGACTTACAATCCGGACCTTCCTGTGGTTTTACTGATTTCTCAGTCGATTCTGCCGGTGCTGGATCCTATGCCGGTTTTGATGCTTCGAATAATCTTGTTTTTCGTTTTCGCCTTTCTAGTTCAGCTCCAAATGCAAAAGGATATTCTGTTCTTATTGATACCGATCAGAAAATTGGTAGCAGTGACCCTAACTATACTTTGGAAAATCCCGGTTTTGAGATCTGTGTTACTTTGAGGACTAAGTTTGGAGTATATATTTACAATGTAGACGGCATGGATGATTGCTCAGATCAAAGAACGTTCTACCCTGATAGATCAAACTATCAAAAGGCAGCGGCGACTGAAGGTCCTTGTGGATCCATGGATGTTTTCTATGACTTTTATATACCATTTTCTGCTTTAACTACCGAGTTTGGAATTACTACATCTACTCCGATACGATTTGCATCAGCAACGAATACTTCATCCAGCTGCCCGTTTCAGGGAAGTCTATCGGATGTTGGTGGTGTTGATGATGATGTTTATGGTGGATGTTCTAGTTGTGCCCTAGAAGATATTGGAAGTAGTACGCCACCTTTTCCTTTAGATTCGCTGTGTAGCACTTGTTCAGGTTTCCCTCCTGCATTTGTTGAATGCCCATCGATCACAACTTCAGTTATTGAAGGGATCACTTCTTTTGATGGAAATGCAGAGCAGGGCGCTAATGTGATCTACAGGATCTATAATAATGTCGGAACATTATTATCTGCTGATACTGTTGTAGCTGATGGAGTCGGCCAATGGACTTCAAACACTATAACACCGGGTATTGCTGCCGGTGATTCTATAGTTCTAAGCTCATATGTATCTGGTAAAAGTCCAAATACTGATTGTGCGTATGTCATCGCTTTTGGGTCCTGCTCACCTCCTCCTCTGGATAATGGTACCATTGTGATCGATGCAAAGGGGCTCTGTGGGGATCCCGGGAATGCAATCGCAGGTGCGGAAATAAGAGTTTATAAGGATGGTTCATTATTAAACCCTGGCTCGGGTTCGCCTGCTCCTGTCATCGTTGCCGGAGACGGTAGCTGGATCTGGAAGTGTAACAATAATTCCGGCTGCAATGGTGGTCCGAACTGCCTTGCAGATGGTACTTATCTGGTCACTCAGCAAGATGCGGGTGAATGTGAATCAACGGGAACCTTTGCCTGTTTAAATCCAACTGGTACAACTGCTACACCTGTAGTTAACTCACCTCTTGGGATTTCCGATTCAATAAAAGGAACATCAGATATATCGGCAACAGTTTACGTTTATATCAACGGTGTTTTAGTGGCAACTACCATCGCAGACGTAAGTGGAGCTTGGTTTGTAGCTGGTTTAGAATTGAATATTTGTGACTCAATTCAGGCCAGAGCCTCCGGTGGCACACAATGTATTTCTGCTTACTCAAATACTGTAATCGTTTCTCAGTCTTCAGCACCACCAACCTTAACTTGTGGATATAACTTTGGTGATATGCAGATTAGCGGAACCGGAATCGGTCAGCTAGGTGATCTGGTATTTGTTACGGTTTACGATTTTTCTACCGGTTTAACCATTGAAGATACGGCATCCTTGACTGCTTTCAATAACTGGGTACATCTTCTGGATCAACCATTGGATGTTAAAGACAGTATTAAAGTCAGGTTGCTACCCACATGTGGTATTGTCTCAGAATTTTCGAATACATGTATTGTTCCGGACACATCGATAAGCCCTAGAATTGATTGCTCTTTAAACTATAAAGAAGGAGACACGCTCGTCGCCGGAACGCTTCCTCAGAATGGATTAACAGTAAGTGTTTTTATTGATGGAGATTCTTTGGGTACTGCCTTTGTGAGTGGTGGATCATGGCAAGTGATTTTCGATTCATCTGTTCTTTATACTGGAGGAATAATTTCATCTTATGCAGAGGATGGTGTGAATGGTCAAAGTAAAACATCAAATACTTGCCAGGTCGTATGTTCTTTACCTGACAGTACTTATACGCTTTCATATAGCGGGGGAGATATTTTGCCGGGTACATCAGCAACCCTGCTTTTGGACAACAGCGACCCTGAAGTCTTCTACGAATTATATGATGTCGTTAATAATGTTCCAGCAGGTCAGACTACTTTTGGATCTGGTACAAGCTTAAATTTGAATACGCTTATACTGAACGAAACTACAATGTTAGTTGCGCGTGCCTTTAAACTGCCACCAGTTTGTGAAATTTTTATGCGCGATACGATTACGATCACAGTATTGAATGTTTCCGTAACTGCTGTGGTTGATTCCATTTCAATATCGACAACTGATACCGCATTCATTCCTGTTTTATCTAATGATATTTTTCAGAATACAATTGTCGATACCGCATCTTTATCAATAGTATCCGGCCCTTTCAACGGAACAGCAACGATCAATGCTGATGGAAGCATCGACTATATACCAAACATTGCATTCACAGGAGCCGACAGTTTCGCTTACAGCATCTGTGATACAAGCGGCATTGTATGTGATACCGCATTTGTTTTTTTACAGGTTGCAGCACTTGGAAGTGAATTATGTGGCAACGGAATTGATGATGATGGCGATGGCTTAGCCGACTGTCTGGACAGTGATTGCTCAATAGCAATACCCGACACCATCGCGAACACTAATAATATATTATGCGAAGGTGCCACGAATATTATCTTCAGTACCAATGCGATCACTAATGCGACTGCATATAACTGGTATTTTCCTAATGGAACAAACATAGTATCAGGAAATGGAACTACTTCCGTTACCGTAAATCTTGGAACGGTAAGCGGAGATATCTACCTCATCGGCAAAAGTCAGTATTGCCAAAGTGAAACATATTCAGTTAAGCTCATCCTGGAAAAGAGAAGCAGAGCGCCGGGGTTTATTTTGCGAAACCAAAACTAGTTATTTAATAGGATGTTAATGTGATAATATGATAATGATGGTTCGGCTTTGCCGCGTCGTTTAAATTTAACCGCAGAGTACACGGAGGCCATACGCAGAGGTCTCAGAGGTCTCTGTGTAAAAACTCTGCGTCTTCTGTGGTAAAAGATGTAGTGATAATGATGGTGCGGCTTTGCCGCGTCGGGAAACTCAATTTCTCAATGCCTCAATTTCTCAATTTCTTCCTCTGCGGTTAAGTAACTGAACCAATGTAGGATATTACCCAACCATTATCACATTTTCACATTTTCAAAACCTCCGGTTTCTCCGGCAGCTCCTCCGCCAACAACCATCTACAAAAGATGATCGCTTCCTTATACCCACCCGTACTTATCCAATTGTCGACTTCCATTTTTTCGTGACTCAAATAGATCGTATAGCTTCCATCAGTATTGGGTTTCGCGTTGCCTTTATTGATGCACACCTTGTATTCATTGTAATCCATCGATTGCATGAGGTAGTTCCAGGTTTGGATCCCCCAATAACAACATTCAGGTGACTGGAAAGTGATCTTGAGATATTCGTTTTCTTCCAGCTTAAATCTTCCGAAGCAATAAGTGTTGTCTACCGTTCCCCAACTACCTTGGTCAGCTTCAAATGTAAATGGTGGTAGAAAGTCGTTCAGCGGGAAATCGATCGGCAATGGGGCAAGCCAGGTGGTTTGTTCGAAGAAAGTTGCCATGACATCGATGCGATGTGCCAGCTCTTCGTCGTTAAGTGGCTTTGATCTTTCTTGCGGAGTGGTATTTACTATCTCTAGATCACTTTCCCGGGAGTTGAATCTGTCGAAAAAGTATTCACGTGTAAATAGATTGACCGCATCATCGTGCAGTTTGAATTCATTCTTCCCGTTTGGATTAGGCGTGAACTTGATCTCGAAGCTTCCATCAGCATCGAACTCTATGTCGTTATGATTGATGTTCTCACAAACCCTTTCAACGATCTCACCATTTGGCTCGCCTCCGTAAGTGCAAAATGAGAGATAACAGCTATCGTAGCGTTTGCCTTTTATAACATATTCCTGGTCGCCTTTTACTTGCGTGAAATAATATATCGCATCGACATTATCTCCCAGCAGTTTATGATAGCCATCAGACAATAGTTTGAAATCAGGTTTGAGCGGATCGTTTAACAGATAAAAATCGACAGCGGTTTTCAGGAGATGAAAAATATGTTGGTATCCATCGATTTTGCCCTGGTCATCGATAACTTTGTCAGGGTTTAAAAAAGTGGTCTGATCCGTGTTCTTAATGATCTCCAGAAAGCGGTCCAGCGCTTCTTTACTTTTGTAAGTCATTTTCGAGGAAGTTGTAGTAGTTCGCAAATTTGTTTCGGATGCCTTCTTCCGTTAGTCCAAAATCTTGCAGTGTATATTTATGTGCTCCGTGTTTATCTTTCGGATTGCTATCTAAATATCGCTTCATAGCTGTGACCGCATTCTCATCGGCTTGAAAGCCGAAGTGTTTGTATATGGACCGAATGCATCCGATCTGATCGGCAACAAATTCTTCAAAGCGGATATCGATAAATTGATCTTCTCGATCGAGCGCTTTTCTATCTTTCAAAAAACGGTCGAAATATTTACTCCAGATCTCCGCTTGTTCATTTCCGCTTCTAACGGGATCTTCGCTATCACTATAAAGCGACCTTACCGATGAGATCAAACTGGCAGCCGATGGAACCACTTTGATCGGATCGCGGTGTGTCATTATAATGCGTGCATCAGGATAAACTTCAAAGATCTCTTTCAACCTGATCATATGTACCGGCGTCTTCAGCAGCCATCGCTCGCCTTTCACTCCGCCAGATTGTAAATACTGAAGAAAGCGTTTATGCCATCGCATTGTCGCCAGATGATCTGATCCATCAAAGAACCAATCCATATATGAAGGCATATAGAATTGGGCGGTAGTCTGAAAAGTGTTAAAATCCAAAGCGGTGATACCGATGCACTCCTGAGGCGAATCGGCCTCCATGTGGTGTTTCATCTTGAAATCCGGAACCAGTTTAAACAGCTGGCCGAATTCTTTCCTGACGGAATTCAACTGGTCATTATCATTGTATGTGTCCACCTTTGGAACCGGATACGGAAGCAAGCACTCCCAGGCAAGCGGTGATCGGTTGTGCCGGTCTTCATGCATGATAGCATGCAGGATAGTGGTTCCGGTACGAGGCATGCCGATGATAAAAACAGGTTGCTCTATCTTTTGATCTCTAATGCTGGGGTCTTCCTGAATAGTCTGCTCCACCTTAAGCCGACCGTAAAGCGTCCTCTCAAAAAGCGTTTTCACCGCCAATGCACCAAAAGGATTGGGATTACCTTCTTCTCTTATAGCACGAACAGCCCGATGGAGACCATCGACGACTTGAGGAGGAATGTCGGCACTAAAGTTTGCTTTCTTTTTGGCGTTGCGAATAATGGAATCTGCATCGAGTGTAAAAGGATCGAATCCAACGACGCGCAGCAGTTTCCCTACACTATTAATACCATTAAGGATAGCAGTACGCTGAATAAAAATAGGAGAGGAGGAGTCCGCCAAGGTTACATCAGTTTTTTAAGCTTTTGAGCGACACTCAGATCGCCTTTGACTTTTAGTTTGCCGGTAAGCGTTGCGATCATAGGCTTTATCTTTTTCTGCTGAAGTTTGATGTAGGTATCCTTGCTCATAGTGACTGTACAGTCTGCTTCCTCGTCTTGGTCGGACATAACATTCATTTCACCGGACCCATCGATGAGCATCACATCACCATCGAGGACAAACTTCAAACGCTTTCCGATAGGATCGATAGCGGAGACCCTTTCGGCAAGTTCACTTCTTATTTGATCTATTTCCATATTCTAAGTCGTCGGTTGAAGATACGAATACATTTGTTCTTACTTTGCTTTATAACTAGGCTTAAATAATGTGATAATTCGGTAATATGATAATGTGATAATAAAAGTGCGGCTTCGCTGTGTCGTATTGTTTCTTCTGACTAATTGACTAATCAATTAGTGAACTAGTCAATTAGTCTACTAGTCAACCACCTCTGCGTATTAACCTCTGTGTACTCTGCGGTTAAAAATTGTAATCAGACGCGGCGAAGCCGCGTATCTTCATAACATTAAAATTGAAACATATATAGTTAGATATTTATAATAAAAAAATCTAATTTTAGCATATTGTCATTCCCAATAACCTTAAAATAAAAACTATTATGAGACTTAACATTAGAATTTTACTAAGCGTTTTGTTGGTGCTATCTATTACTGCTTGCCAGCAGAATGTAATCAAGCCAAATTTCCAGGCTGAGAAAACTGAGATCCCTTTCAGCAAGCTGTATTCGATTGATGTAACAAGTCCTGTTGTTTCATTGCAGCCAGTATCTATCGATCAACTTCCAGCATTGAAAAACAAACCCCTACAGTTATCAGCATGGTCGATGAAAGCATCTGCCACCGGTATTATTACTACAGCTATGGGAAGTAAGGTTCTGGTATCTGCTATGAGAACTCCTTCGGGTATGCACGGTCAGAATAAAATAGATGGGCCGTCTTTATTTAAAAGTGTACGATTTAATTCTGATTGTATTTTTACAGTTGGAAACCAAGCGCACTTTGGAGGTGAGATCACTCACCTGGAATTAGATACTGCTCAGTTACCGCCGGGATTCCCGTTGCAAGTAGGATGGACTATATATTATGCTGTTGCAGATAGCGGACAGGGAAAGAAATCTCCACCGGATTCCTATGGTGCAATTTTCGCAGCTCCTCCTTTTGATACAGCAGGAGTGGCAATTCCACCTATGTGCGAAGCAGTATATGATGCATACCAGGCTCTTGGAGTACCTTTTTTCCCTGGACAGAAGCCAACAAATATTGTGGTTAAGTAAATAACCATTAAATCACTCAACTTTCTTTATTCAACATAATTTGAAGTAATGAAAATTATCGTTGTAATGAACCCATGAGTAAATGAACACTTGTCCGTGTATCGGGATGATTATGTACATTTAAAAAATGATCAAAACACTCCTGCTTACCGACATAGTCGATTCAACCGCCCTGACCCAGGAGATCGGTAACGAAAGAATGAGTGAAATATGGGTGGAACACGACCGTATCGCGCGGGACTTGCTTAAGGAACACGGCGGTCAGGAAGCAGACCGGACCGATGGTTTTTTGATGTTGTTCGATTCTCAGGATGATGCCTGTCGCTATGCTATTACTTTAAATACTAAGTTCAATGAACTATCTGCAAAGGAGAATATCAATTTTCGGGCAAGAATTGGTATTCACACCGGTGAGATCATCCTAATTGAAACTTCAGATGAGCATCGGTCTGCAGGGGTAAAGCATATCGAAGTGGAAGGTTTGGCAAAACCGGCTGCTGCCAGGATCATGAGCATCGCCAGAGGTGGCCAGATCTTATTGTCAGAGAAAGCTTTCAATCATATAAGTGAAAAATTTGAAACACATTCCCACGGCAATTGGAGAATGAAAGGGGTTGAAAAACCAATGAAGGTATACGAAGTTGGTGACGTCAATACGCATTTCCATCCCCCGGAGGATAGTGAGAAAGTGTACCGAGTAAATTTGGTTGATGGAATCTGGGAGCCCGTCAAAGAGACCAAGCATAACCTTACTGCTGCAAGAGATCAGTTTGTCGGACGAAAAGAAGATCTGCATAGAATTGCTGAGTTGGTGAATTTAGGCAATACCAAGCTCTTAACCATTCTTGGTCCCGGAGGTACAGGGAAAACAAGAATTTCCAAACGATTCGGACGAATGTGGCTGGGTGATTATCCTGGGGGTGTTTGGTTTTGTGACCTTGCAGATTGCCGGAGTTTAGAAGGAATAACAACTGCAGTTGGCGCGGCTCTGAATGTTAGCCTTAATAAAGGGGATACAGTAGCGCAACTGGGAAGTGCGATACAAGGAAGAGGAGATTGCCTGATCATTCTCGATAACTTCGAACAAATTACCAATTTCGCAGATGAGACACTGGGTCGGTGGCTTGAAAGTGCTCCAAATGCCAAATTTATTGTCACCAGCAGAAACCTATTGAATCTTCCAGGGGAAAGAACAATGGAATTGCATCCGCTGCCAATAGATAAAGATGGCTTACTTCTCTTCGAGGCCAGGGCTCATGAAAGAAAAAGTAGTTTTACCATCAACGATGAGAACAGGGATGATGTCATTCACATTGTTCAGACTTTGGATGGATTACCTCTTGCTATCGAACTGGCCGCTGCCCGTGTTTCAGTCTTGAGCCCAAAGCAGATCCGGGAACGCTTAAAGCAACGTTTTAAATTGCTTGCGGGTAAAAAAGGAGTATCGAAAAGACAACAAACATTACGAGCAGCTATTGATTGGAGTTGGGATATAATGGAAGATTGGGAACAGTCAACTTTTGCACAGTGCAGTGTTTTTGAAGGAGGCTTTACGCTGGAAGCTGCAGAAGATGTTATCGATCTAACAGATTTTCCTGATGCTCCAATGGCTATGGATGCTGTTCAGGCGCTTGTCGACAAAAGTATTATCAGAAGCGATGTTCAGAGATATGATATGAATGAACTTTGGTTTGGTTTTTATGTATCCCTGCAAGAGTATGGTAAGGAGAAACTAAATGAAACAGACGCTTTTACGGGAGCAGGTCCTGAATTAAACACCTCAACACGAAACCGCCACCTTTCCTACTTCTCAAAATTCGGAACAAAGGAATCTATAGATGAGCTATATACTCATGGTTGTGTACTGAAACGGAAAGCGCTGAATGATGAGCTCGATAATCTTTACGCAGCATTTGATTGGGCAGTAGCAATAAAAGATCAAGATCAGGCAGTATTAGTTTTTAAAGCGATCTGGGAAGTCATTCGAAGAACTGGTCCACAATATTTGATTAAAGTGGCAGGTGAATCTGTAATAGGTCTGGATCCTGAGAATAAAGGAAACCTGATTAAAGTGATCGAGGTCTTATTGAGATATGCTACTTCATCCCTTGACACGGAAACCCTGGACAAATATGAAAAAAGGGGTTTACAGCTTGCTTCAGATCAGAATGACAAACATACCCAAGCTCTTATATTTTTGAGTATAGCGTTTAATTATCATCATTCGTCAAAAATAGAAGAAGCAGAAAAGCTCGGGAGGCAAGCAATTAGCATGGTGAAAGATTTAAGAGATCCCATGTTAACAGCGAGTGCGTATTACGTGCTTGCAAGTATATTTATGAGAACGCAAAGGATAGAGGAATCCATGGAGTATATAGATAAAGCACGAAAGATAGCTGTTGAATCAGGAAATATTGAACTGCAAGCTGCACTTATGGATATTAGAGGGACCGGGCTACAAGTGCAGGGTGACTATAAAGAATCTTCTAAAAGTTACCTGGAAGCATTGAGTAAGGCGGAAGAAGTGGAAAATCGATATTACCAGGGAATAATCAGAACTAACTTAGCGACGAGCTTTACAGAAATGTGCCAGTTCGAAACAGCTATAGAACATGTAACAAAAGCTCTGCAATTGGCAAAAGAAAATGGAGATAACAGGGCAGCAGGAATGGCTCTGGAAAAATTGGGAATAGCTATTTGTAGATCGGGGAAATATGAAGATGGAATAGAAGCTATTAAAGACTGCATTAATATTTACAGTAATAGTAGTTACCTTGGTTTCAAGGCGTATGCACTCGTAAATCTTGCTTTGGAAAAACAGGCAAAAGCTTATTATCAAAGCGCTTTGCAGACGTTTGAAGAGTCTTTAAAGTTATCCAAAGAATTACAAGTAAAATTCAGTACTGGACAGTCTTACTGGGGAATTGGTACTACTTATTCTTTAATGGAGCAGCATAAGGAAGCTCTCGAGCATTTACAAAAGGCAGATCAATACTTTGAAGGTAATAGTACTTATCGCTTAGTCTACTATGCACAATGGGCTGAAGCTTTATACAAAGCTGGTGATAAAAAATCCGCAAAAGAAAAATTCAGGCATATAGATGATTGGTTGGGCTCACTAAATCTCAATACAAACTCTCGTGTTTGGAATGAGATCGAAAGGGTGCGATCGTTGATTGCAAGTTGAAAAATGACAAATTAGCTCGCTTACCACGGGTAGCTTGTATATGATCTATCTTCTTTTACAACATTTAGAATGATCAAAATGCTTTTGCTTACCGACATCGTCAACCCTGACGACGTGTTCCACGCTATTGCCTAATGTCATTGGCTTCTTGAAGCAACTCAATTCTTGCAGAATCCTGCTCAGCGGTGAGCGTACCGTTCAGTAAATTGTTGCTTTCAAAAGGATCATTCTCGAGATCATAGAACAATTTATTGCCGTTTTCAAAATCTAACAGTTTATACTTTTCGTTTCGTATGGTATAACCGGATCTGTTTAAATTGTTACTCTTAACTTCCGAATAATTGTAAACTCTTGGTCCTTTTTCCTTATTGCTTAGCAACGCTTTGAAACTGTAACTGTCTTCATAAACCGGCAGTTCCTTTCCGCCAAGTTCAGCGATGGTGGCGAATAGATCTGTGCTGCTGATAAGGCTGCTATCTCTCTCATTTATCCGCGATACTCCATAACCGGAGGCTACCATCGGCACATTTATCCCTCCCTGGAAAAGGCTTGCCTTGCTCCTTTGTGCGCTATATGGCGCTTGGACTACGTCCGATGGCGTACCATTATCTCCGATGAAAATTATGATAGTCCTGTCCCGCTCGTCTGCCGGTATGTTATTAAGTAATCGTCCTATCTCAAAGTCAATGCTTTCAAGCATAGCCATGTAATAAGGTAAAGGATTGCTGTTAATGCTTGCTGCATCTGTAGGAAGAACTCCTTGAGAATGCATAGAATCAGGTGGTAAGTGAAATGGTGTATGAGGTGCATTGTATGCTAACCAGCAAAACCACGGACTACTTTGTTGATTGATCCAATCGATCGCCAAATTAGTGAGTTTAGTAGTTACATAAGTTGAATCAATAGTTGTTTGTCCGTTATCAGTAAATGGCCATATATCGTAGCTCGAAACTGCTCCTGAAATGATCCCTGCGTAGTATCCTATTCCCATCTGTGTCGGTTGATTTACGTCGTTTGACAAATGCCACTTACCAATAACTGCATGACTGTATCCGGCAGAAACATTATCATCGAGATATTTTTGGATTGTCAATTCAGAACTTGAAATGATGGCATCTGTTCCCGCGTTTAGCACACCGGTACTATAGCCATATTTTCCGGTAAGTATTGTTGCACGAGTGGGAGAACAGACTGGATTTGCCCAGACATTATCAAATGTGATACCATTGAGAGCAAGGCTTTCAAGATTAGACATGTTGGGTTTTATGACACCTGAAAATGGATAGCCGGGTGTAGCATCAAGACCTACGTCATCTGCTATTATAAGTATGATGTTTGGTTCTGGCAACTGATCGACGATCGCTGAGACAAAATCTTTATCGCATCGCAATGACAGAAGACTCAGAGAGATAGATAGGATAACAAGTTTCTTCATATAGTATTAGACTGAAAATTTTTAAAAAAGTTTAAACTAAAGAGAAAAATGAAAATAATCAGCATATCAGCACATCAGCGCATCAACAAATTGGCACATCAACATCTCTATTTTACGCCACAAATAACATTTCGAGTATCGAGATGATTGTGTACATTTAGATATGATCAAAACGCTTTTGCTAACCGACATTGTCGACTCCACAGCGCTAACCCAGGAGGTCGGTAACGAGAGAATGAGTGAGATCTGGGTGGAACACGACCGTATTGCCAGAGATCTGCTTCAGGAACACGACGGTCAGGAAGCAGACCGGACGGATGGATTTTTGATGTTGTTTGACGATCCAACTGAAGCATGTTTTTATGCTCAGAAGCTTCACCTTGTCTTCGATCAGATTTCCAGTAAAGAAAATATCAATTTCAAAGCCCGCATCGGAATCCACACCGGTGAGATCATATTGTTAGAAACTACAGAGGAACACAGGGCAGCAGGAGTAAAACACATTGAAGTGGAGGGTATCGCCAAACCCACTGCTGCTAGAGTTATGAGTGTGGCAGCTGGAGGCCAAACGTTGTTATCAAAGGAAGCTCACAACGGTATTGACCATAATAAAGTAAGATCTGTTTCCCACGGTCACTGGCGTATGAAAGGTGTTGCGGAGCCTATCGAGTTATTCGAGACAGGTTTGGATACCACTCATTTTCAACCGCCGGAAGATACCGAAAAAGTTTACCGGGTTAACCTGGTGGATGATCTTTGGGTTCCTGTTAAAGAAACGAAGCACAATCTTACTCCTGAGCGAAATGCGTTTATCGGAAGAACTGAAGACCTGCATAAATTAAGCGATGTTGTTAATGCGGACCACACACGTTTGGTAACGCTCTTAGGACCGGGAGGTACCGGTAAAACTCGTTTATCGAAAAGATTCGGCAGGATGTGGTTGGGGGATTATCCCGGAGGAGTTTGGTTTTGTGATCTGGCTGAAGCGGTCTCTTTAGAAGGAATTGCTAATGGTGTTGCTTCCGCGATGAACATTCCTCTGGTAATCGGGGACCCGGTGGAACAACTAGGGAACTCTTTTGCAGGCAGAGGCTCCTGTCTTGTTATCCTCGATAACTTTGAGCAGATCACGGAATTTGCCGAAGATACTTTGGGCAAATGGTTGAATATGGCTCCCGGAACTAAATTCATCGTGACCAGCAGGAACCGACTTCATCTTACAGGAGAAAAAACGATCAAGCTTCAACCATTGGCTGTTAACGAGGACGGTGTAAAATTATTTGAAACTCGTGCCAGGGAAAGAGGCAGTGATTTTCAAATTTCAGAAGAAAACCAAGAGGATGTTCATGCCATTGTGGAACAACTGGATGGCATGCCATTGGCGATCGAACTCGCCGCTGCCAGGATCGGGATCATGCAACCCAGGCAGATTCGGGATCGCTTGAATGATCGATTTAAGTTATTGGGAACTTCAAAAGGAAAGGCTAAACGCCAGGAAACATTGCAGGCTGCCATTGACTGGAGTTGGGATCTTCTGGAGGAATATGAAAGATCTGCTCTTGCTCAATGCTCGGTTTTTGAAGGTGGCTTTTCGCTTGAAGCCGCTGAAGCCGTCATCGATCTCTCTTTGTTTGAAAACGCTCCTATGAGTTTTGATGTGTTGCAGGCGCTTGTCGATAAAAGCCTGGTCAAAACAGATGTAAAAGGATATGATATCAACGAGCCCTGGTTCGGTCTATATGTCTCTATTGCAGAATACAGTGCAATGAAACTGAAAAAGGAAGATACCTTCGAAGGATCCGGGGAGCTTGGACAAAAGGAATGTTGGCAGAGACACATTACATATTACTCCCAATTTGGAAAAGAAGAGTATATAAAGTTTATCGACACCAAGGAAGGCTTAAGTGAAGCTAAAGCACTGCAGCACGAATTGGATAACCTGATGACAGCCTGCAAAAGGGCCATTGGGTATAAAATTAGTAATGAAGCAACTTTGCTGTTAAAAGCGCTGTGGGAAGTGGTTCGAATCATAGGTCCACGAGCTGTCATTGAAGCACCTGCAAAGACCCTGATTGAATTGAGGGCTACCACCGACATAAATAAGTTAAGTATATATAATATACTTGCGGAATATTACAGTTCTTCAGATCTAGGAGAAAAGGCCGGGCATATTGCAGATCAAGGGCTGGAACTAAGTTTAAAGGTGAAAGACCGAAGAAGTGAAGGACTCTTCTCAAGTTTGAAAGGAGTAGCTTTGTTTCAAACCGGTGATATCAAATCCGGTACTCCCTATTGTGAAAAAGGTTTAAAGATTACCCGTGAAGTTGGAGATCAAACGACTGAAGCGAGGGTATTGACTAATCTGGGAGTGAGTATTTGCATAAGTGACGATCTGGATAAAGGGAAGCCTTTGCTTAAACTCGCATTAGAGGTATCTAAGCAGTCAGGTAGTCTATCCAATGAGTCCCAGGTGTTGCAATCGTTTGCTTCAGTGTATAATACAGAAGGAGATGCTGAAAATGCTAAATTTTATATTGAAAGGATATTTGAAATTGCCCGTGAAACAGGCAACATGAAAAATGAGATCACAGCACTTTATTTGCTAAGCTATACTTTGCAAATCGATGGCAAATACTTTGAAGCACGAGATCATCTCAATAAATGCTTAATGATTTCGAAGGAAATCGGTGATAAAGCGATGGAATCTCAATCACTATATTCTCTTGGAATATTATTTACTAAACAAGGAAAGTATGAATCTGCCAGTAATAATATCGAAAAGTCCATTTCGATAGGCCAAGAAATAAAAGATCCCTGGAAAGAATGTATTGCTCATAACGCACTTGGTGTAAATCACTTTTATGCCAAGAATTACTTGGCCGCTGAAGCCAGCTATCAAAATTGCCTCAACGTCTCATCTAAGATAGGTATGAAGTTTATGGAAGGCGCATCACGCAATGGTCTTGGAATTGTTTCAGTACATCAAGGCAAATACGATGAAGCATTCAAGTATTTAACAGAAGCCCAGGAAATCTGGAAGGATACAAAATGGCATGCCGGTGAGGGATACACAAATCGGTTCTTAGGAGTGTTGTATATGACGAAAGGAGATCATGCTAAAGCACATGAATACTTTGAGACAGCTAAATCAGCAACAGGCAGAATAAATAACTATGAGTTAACAGAGGTACTTCTTGATTATGCTAAATCTGCTCTGGCTAATAATGATAAAGAGCTCGCAAGAGCGCAGTTTAATACAGCTGTTGAACTGGTTTCCAGGATGGAGCTTAGTGAAGAAGCACATGTAAAGAAAGATATCGAGAGGTTAGAGGCTCTAATTTTTTAATCTCTTTTTGACTGTAGTGGATCAGGAACCAAAAGCCAGCCATATACTCTTACTCGCTTGGGTAAAAATTAAAGTTTCTTATCACCTGAAAGATAAGTAGTTGAAAAGAATTCCCAAAAACAAAACTTAAATTTTAATCTATCGTATATGTGTTTTTGTTAATAATTAATAAATACAATCTGTGATGAAGAATTTGTTGATGATTGTCGTTCTTATAACAGCAACGACCGCCTGCAGCTTTGGGCAGGATAGAAAATATTCTAAAGTAAAAGGTGAACTCGGTTTGACAGGCGATATCCTGACAGGGAAAATGTCTGGTGGAGGTTTCGGTGCATTTGCTGAGTTAAAGTATAATGTAACCGATAGAATATCTACAGGAATCAGATTAGGAGGTGATGTTTTACTGGGCGGTAAAGTAACTGGTTCAACTACATCTATTGGTGCTAGGGCTGCTGCATCTTTTCTTGCAAAAGGTGAATATTACTTGACCGACTCTAAAGTTAGACCTTTTGCCGGTCTTGGAATGGGTGTTTATTCAACAGGTAGTTCAACTTCTACTGTTAGTGAATCAGGCGGAGCTTCTGCTTCTGCAACAGGTGGAACCAGCTTTGGAGTTATGCCACAATTTGGTGCTAATTTTGGTTCGTTCAGAATGGCACTCCAATATCACATTTTAACCAGTAAAGAACAGGTGTCTGTTAACGTTGGACAGGTTGAGTCCATCGGAAGAAACTGGTTAAGCTTTGATCTAGGATTCACAATTGGAGGTAAAAGACTAGACTAGTAAAAACTTATAGATGTGAAGTAATAGAACTCCGATGCAGATTTGTGTCGGAGTTTTTTATTATATCTGCTGTTATTAAATGAATACCATTGCTATAATGAGCACATGCCTAAAAAACCCAATTTAGCTGCAGATATAATGCGGAGTTAACTCTGAAGTTCTCACCTCCATAATTTGTAAATCTTCCTTTTATCATATCTGTTAAACTATTCATGGTAAAAGAGTAATAAGGGCTGTTAAAATGATCCTGATGGAAACTGACATAAGCAGACAGTTGTCTTTATGTCTATTTTCTTTTCTTCTGCAATTCAACCATCTGTATTAACCTCCGTGTTCTCTGCGGTAAAACAATCGAGCTTGATATCATCTGAATTTACGAATCGACGAATCATTGCTCTTTAAAATATAACTAATCCATTACTCAACTAATATATGTCTCAACAAAATTCCTTATTAATTGTCTTATAATTACTAGAGTTGATTTATATGGACCTGGATTTATTCAAAATTGTAGTTAATGCTTCGCTTTTCATACTTATTTGGATTGTGCAAATCGTTGTATATCCCGGATTTAACTACTACAATGAATCCGATCTGAAAAAATGGCATCGGGTATATACCAAGAGAATCAGCTTCCTTGTATTGCCTCTGATGTTAAGCCAGCTTCTGGTCTATTTATATTCATCTGTTTATAACCCGGTATTCAGCACTGTATTGATATTTGCTTTGATACTTATCAACTGGGTCATTACTTTTTTTGTTGCTGTGCCATTGCACAATGCAATCGATGAAAGAGTCGATACCTCAGCCGAAAGGAGGAAGTTAGTCAGTATTAATTGGGTGCGCACCTTCAATTGGACGATCATATTTACCTTAAGTATCCTTTATTATGGAAAGTAAATCATGGATGAAACTAGTAATGCGTTTGGCTGCAGTCTACAACTTGCTTTGGGGAGCATGGGTTGTTCTGTTCCCATTATCTTTTTTTCGACTAACAGGTATGGAAGATCCTATACACCCTATGATATGGCAAGGTATGGGTATGGTGATCGGGGTTTATGGTCTGGGTTATTGGTGGGCTGCTGTAAATCCTGTTAAACATTGGCCTATTGTCGCAGTAGGTTTTATAGGAAAAATTGCTGGTCCCTTAGGTTTTGTTTTCAACTACTCGCAGGGTCTGGTACCGGCTTCATTTGCTTATACTTTGATCACTAACGATTTTATCTGGTGGATCCCATTTTTTCTGATTCTCAACGAGGCAAGAAAAATGAATTGGGAATTGTAGATGGATTCATACAAACCTCATTTGATCCTTCAATAAGCTTCATTATTTGTAAATTAGTTTCCGTTTGGAACAAACTAAACCAGATAAAACCCAAAAAACAATTCTTTGGTTAGCGAGGATATTGGGATCCTTATATCTGGCCTTTGCACTTTTCTTTCTTTTAGCACATATGTTCGGTGAAGAGGAATCTATGAGTGGATTTCAAAATACGAAGGAGATCCTTACTTTCATGTGCTTTCCGGTAACTGTAATAGTTGGACTTGCAATTGCTTATAAATGGGAAGGTTTGGGAGGTTTTATCGCAGCTGCCGGGATGGCAGGTTTATATATGCTTCGCCCTGAACTGATATCCAACTATTTCATGGCTATTCCTCTTTTACCGGCTTTGTTATATATCACATATTGGTGGTTGTCAAAGAAGATGGGTCTGAGATAACTTGAAGATGATTGGCTTCACCGGAAACAATTCGACAATTCGGTAATTCGACAATTCGACAATGATGGTGCGGCTTCGCCGCGTCGTATAACTCAATTTCTCAATGCCTCAATTTCTTTCCGCGTTGTAGAAATTTAACCGCAGAGTTCACGGAGGTTCATACTCAGAGAGCACAGAGGTCTCTGCGTAAAATCTCTGTGTTCTCTGCGGTTAAAACCTGGTGACGATATTAGTACGGCTACTCAATTTCTCAATTTCTTCTTCTCCTCATCTGATCTACTAACGAACTAAACAAAAAACAAAATTGCGCTTGTCAATAATTAAATTATCTTAGTCGGTTAACGGAAAAATTCAACAGAATAAAATGGCAGATTACAAAGGTACAATAGCAGTTCTTACGGGTGGGGGAGATGTTCCTGGTCTGAATCCGGCGATTCGTGGAGTGACTTTTAGAGCGCTTCGTGAAGGATATAGAGTCATCGGTATTAGAAGAGGTTGGAGAGGTTTGATCGATATCGTTCGTGACGAATCTCATGACAACAGCAACAACTACATAGTACTCACGCAAACACAGGTCAACAAAGCAGCGCGGACAGGAGGTACTTTCCTTCATACTTCACGGACTCGTGCAAGTCATGTTGCAAGGGATATAGTCCCGAATTACCTGCGTGACACATATACTGAAGAGATCAATGATCTTACCCCTGAAGTCATCAAAAACCTTGAATGGCTTGGGATCGACTTTTTGATCGCCATAGGTGGGGATGACACGTTAAGCTATGCGGTACATTTGTTTCAGAAGGGAATAAAGGTAATGGGTATACCAAAAACTATGGATAATGATGTACCCGGGACGGATTACTGCATCGGTTTCAGCACATGTGTTACAAGGACCATTCATCTGACCAACAGTTTAAGGACAGCAGCAGGATCCCATGAACGTTTTATGGTGCTGGAGGTATTTGGCCGTTATGCAGGATTCACCTCGATGCTACCAACACTTGCAGGAGCAGCACATCGCTGCCTTATCCCTGAATCACCTTTCGACATTGAGCATTTAGCTGATCTTCTCAGCAAAGACCGAAGAGAGAATCCAAGTAGCTACTCCATAGTATTGGTTTCTGAAGGCGCCACCTTCCAGGGTGGGGAGATGAAATTCGAAGGCATGGAGAAAGATGCATTTGGTCATCCTAAACTAGGGGGAATAGGAGATGAAGTCTCGTTGGCACTTAAGCGACTCTCCCCGAAATATAATGATGGAAGACTGGTGAATGTCATCAGCCAAAAACTTGGATATATGGTGCGCTGCGGTGATCCGGATTTTATAGATTCCGTCGTTCCCACTGCTTATGGAAACCTTGCTTTGGATCTGATCTTAAAAGGAATTCACGGCCGGCTTGTTGTGTTGAAAAACGGTCGATATGACCACGTTCCCATCGAAGTCGTTACAGAACAAAAGAAATTTGTCAATGTCGAGAAGTATTATGACATAGAGCGCTTGCGGCCATACTATAAGAATTTCGAGATGCTTCCATTGTTTATTATGACTAGTTGATGTCCAGAGTGAATTTTAACCGCAGAGCTCACGGAGGTCAAACACAGAGAACCTCTGCGCACTCTGCGTATGACCTTAGAGCCCTCTTCGGTAAAAATCAAAGCGATCAGAAAAGATAAGCCAACCTCAACCTTACATCCCTCCCAACTTCATCTGCAAAATACTTCTGCCGATTAAGATAATCCCGATATCTTCGATTCAACAAATTATCAGCTATCAATTCTATCGTTGCATATGATTTACCAAGCGGTAGATTAACTCCCGCCATCGCGCCGATCAAATAATATGCATCCGGTGGTGGAATGAAATCCTGCTCGGGCTCTATGCGATTTTGCCATACATAATCGAAGTCCAAGCCGAAGGAAGCTTTTGTTCGATCTTTCAGTTTGACAGAATACTTCATAGAAAAAGTGAGATTATCCGATGGTAAATTGATCAGCACCACATTCTCTTCGACAAGCTCACCTCTCACAATCGCATACTTCAATGAGAGCTTCAGCTTGTCGATAGGTTCATAGGAAAGTAAAAAATCACTTCCATAGATCATCACATCGTCCTGCTTGTAAATAAAAAGAGGGAAAGCTCCACGAATCGTGAGTCGGAATGAATCCTGTGGTTCCAGGTAAATGTAATCGTTGATGTTTTGATAGTAGCTCACGAACTGACCAAACAACTTATCCTTCCAATTAAACTCATACTCCATCTGAAGTTTCAAAGAACGCTCAGAATCAAGATTACGGTTTCCTTCTTCTATACCACTCACTCCCTGATGAAGTCCGGAACTGTAAAGTTCGTTTACCTCGGGCGATCTGGACATATAACCTGCCTGTATACCAAAATTGTTTCCTCTCGACCACATGTAAGAGACCGAAGAAGACAAAGCATAGTCATGAAAGTTATGCTTGAATCGCAGCACTTCTAAAGGAAAGCTTGTTGTAATAGTAGCCACTTCCAAGTGATTAAATGCATAGCGCACTCCGCTTTCAAAGAACCACTTGTCTGCAGTTGTGGATGCTATGAAAAAAGCAGCCGGTTTTATCTGATTGTATTGAGGGATTAGCGGCATAGTGCCGGTTCCGGCAACATTTTTATTATTGACATAGTTTAGCTGAATACCGGACCTTAGCGACCATTTATCCAATGAGCTTCGCAGACTCACTTCAGCGAAGTGATCCAGTTGCAGCATATGCAAAGTAGGCCTGTCTGACCTTCCGTTTCTCCGAACATCATATTCACGTCGGTCGTTTAGCTGAAAAGCATAAGTCCCTTTCAGTCTGATCTTTTCCGATAATCTTAAGTCGGAATTCGCTTTAAACAAGTGATGTGCTACCTTTTGCCTTGGTGCTGCGATATCAAAGGAGATTTTATCTTCAGTATAAAAAGGCTCATCTCGCACTAGCGCCTCCTCGAGATCTGTGAGATTACCAATATGCGAACCGCGCAGAATTCCCAGGTTGTTGAAATAGAAACTATAATAAATCTCAGATTCAGAAATGCCTGCTTTCTTTTGCATTTGTAAAGCAGTGCTAATTTCATTCTTCGCGGTATTTGTTAAGTAATAATCCGCAGCTTTGGAATCACCTTTTACTTTAAAACTGCTCGTTAAACGATAAGAAAAGAGTTTCGAACTTCTCTCAAATCTGGTATTTAAGGTATTGCCCAAACCGTTTGATTGAAAAACATAATTGACTATACCCTCCAGATGTTTGTCACCTGTGATATTTCCGGGTTCTATCAAGACAATGCTTCCTAAAGAAGATCCGCCATACTCTAGTGAAGCTGCACCTTTTACCACCGATATCTTTTGAGCAACAAAAGGATCGATTTCGGGGGCATGATCGTTCCCCCACTGCTGACCCGCCTGCGGTATTCCATGATTCATGATCTCAACACGATTTCCGTATAGACCATGCACGATCGGTTTCGCGATATCCGTTCCGCTTTTTAATGAACTTACACCGCTAATCGTTTCCAGGATAGTAGATAAACCGGACTGACTTTCTCTGCTGATCTCTGATCTACTTACAGTCGAGATCGCTGCAGAACGCTTGCCGCTTCCTTCACCTTTAATAGTTATCTCATCGAGTAACTCATCATGATGATTCAACTCAATAGTTACTATGGTATCGCTGTACAAGTCAAGATGCAGTAATCCCGGGCTACAACCCAAGTGACTGATCGTAATGTGATAATGTCCAGGGCACATGTTTTCCAAAGAGAAACTACCATCCTCTTTGGAAATTGTACCTTGTTTGCTCTCCTGAACATATATATTGCTGAATGAAAGTGGCCTACCCGTACCCTTATCGATCACCTTTCCGGTTACGGACAAAGTGCAATCTTGTCCGAACAGAAAAGCGGACATAAAGAGAGCAGCGAGCAATATTAAAAAATGCTTAGTCAAGATTTGCTTATTGAATAGTAACAGGAAAGCTCACCTCAATATCAGTTTCACCACCGGCATTTGAAATATCACCATCTGAAACACCTGTTGCAAATTTATCCGGTTCGTGCCTCAGAATTACGGTAATGTTTCCCGAGCTGCTATCGCCAGTCATGACCATAGTGGATATACCGATCGGGTTTAGATCGATATCACTGTCGGTATAGCTGAAAGAAACATTTAGACTATCCGTGAGATAAAAAACCTGATGCTCTTCTGCTTCAAGCAAAACCTCAGCTGTAATATCTTCAGCAGGAGTTACGGATTCGTTCAATAACTCTATGGAAGCAGAATAAGAAGTATTAGGACTAAGAGAACCTCCGGCGATGACAGGATTCATACCACCATCACCATCAGGGTCTGAGAATGATAAAATGATATCTCCTCCACTGCTGTTAGTAAGTGTAAAGTTAACAGTCGTGATCAGCTCCTCCGGATTTTCGATAGGTGGATCATCTTCACATCCAACAGTAAGTAATAGCATACAAGATACCAGTGGTATCATAAAATATTTCAACCGATTCATAATCGTAAGATTTAGATTTTTAATAAATAGATAAAAAGAAATGCTGTTACGAATAAGAAATCGGTGGGCCTCTCAGCAGATATGATACCTTTTCCTGAGAGAAATAAAGATCAAATTCATAGAAAGATTCTACGAATAAAAACTGATCATGATCGACAGTTCCTTTTTCTGTGGAGTTGATAAAAACCGAAGAAGGAATAAAATCACATAAACTACAGCTATGGTGATGACCGTCGTGAAAATGAGCCCCTTCAACAGTACAAGGAATATCATCTGCATGATGAAGCTTATGCAGCACATCGGCCAGCGATAAGAAACTTAGCGCCAGCAGACAGAAAATAGCGGTGTACTTTTGGATCACTGTTTTCATGCAATTGCAAAACTAATTAAAATGTTTTACAACATTTTTGATGTGAAGATGTGGTGATGTGAAAATCCCGATTCTCGGGACAAGTTGTGAAGATGAAAGAGCGGCTTCGCCGCGTCATATAATTCTCAATTCTCTCTGCGTTTGACCTCAGAGTCCTCTGCGGTAAAAAGTTTCTTGCGATAGTGGTTAATAATTATTTACCTGAATTATATAAAATAAGTAAACAATTATTTACCTTTGTTCGTAATACATTAATGGTGAGGTTGTAGAATTTGTAGATCGATGAAATGTTCGCAGTTATTGAGATTACTTCAAAGAGACGGTTGGTATATCGTTTCACAAAGAGGGTCGCATGTGAAAATGGAACATGATTTAAAGAGTGGAAAGTTGATCGTCCCAAATCATGGAAGTAAAGAAATCGGTAAAGGACTAGAAAAATCAATATTAAAGAAGGCAAAGATCAGATAACAGATTTAAGAATCGAAACGATGAGCACAAGAAAAAACATCAAATTAATTGTCGAGAAAACGGATACAGGATTTTCCGCATTCTCCGATAAACACAGCATTTACACAACAGGCACAAATATACCTGAGTTGTTGAACCATGCATATGAAGCTGTCGAGTTATATTTTGAAGATAGCAAAGCAAAAGTGAAAAAATCAGATATCAAGTTAGAGATAGATTTCAAGCAATTCTTTCAATACTACAGAGTCTTGAATGCCAAATTCCTCGCAGAGAAGATAGGAATGAATCCCACATTGTTGTCCCAGTATGTCAGCGGAAAGAAGAAACCGTCAGAAAAGCAATCACACAAAATCTTAACCGGCATCCACGAGATCGGGGAGGAGTTGCGGGGGATTAATTTGATTTAGAGAGGAGAAAACTAATGTGAAAATCCCGATTCTCGGGACAAGTTGTGAAGATTATAGTGCGGCTTCGCCGCGTCGTAAGACCTCAATTTCTCAATGCCACTAATCAACTAATCCACTAATCAACTAATCAACTAATCCACTAATCCACTAATCCACTAATCCACTAATCCACTAATCCACTAATCAACCAATCAACTAATCCTCTAACTGATCGAGTTCTTCCACCAGATTCAGAACCCAGTTGATCATTTTATCATTGAAATATTTAGAAAGCCTTGCCTTTCTTTTTGCGCTGTTCAATGCGTTGATGTTCTTATAGGATAAGTTTTTTTCAGTCGCCAGCTCAATATACTCATCCCAATCTTCTTCAGAATAGTTATCAAAATGAGCTCTCATAATATCCAGATCAGTGGGATCTTGTAAGTCATATTTTGGCATTGCTTAACTCTATTAAATGATTTGTTGGTCTACGTTTTTTGGAGGTTTATTGTTTTTGAGTTAATTACAGAGTTTTTTCCGATCCTCGGAATTCGGCTATTGATAATTCGGCAATTCGATAATTCGACAATGTTGTTGCAGCTTCGCCGCTTCGTATTGTTTCTTTGACCTTATTGATCTTATTGTCCTCAAATTTCTAAGATCCAATATTCTCCACATAAAATTATCTAATACAAATAAACATCACCGTCACTGAAGGGAATGTCTTCTGTGATCCTTTCTGTTTCACCGGTTGAGGTATTGATAACTGTCACATAATTCATCTCTATTTTTGCTAACAAATATTGATCATCCGGGGTCCATCCCAAAATATCCAATTCATTGTCTGAAGCCGGATACAAGATCTCCTCAGATCGATCGCTTATACTTATGATAGCTAAAGAGTTATCTTCCTTCACATAAGCAATCCTGTCTCCCTTTGGTGACCATTCAATTGGATTGTTGACTGTGCGGGAATAAAAAATGCCAATGGTATATGTAGTATCAACCAAATGCGAAACTTCTCCTGAGTTCATATCCAGAACTTTTAATCCGTCAAAAAAGTAAGCTATCAGATTATCTTTCGGTGACCACCTTGGGAAAGCAAAAGTCCCTTCAAAACGATTTATGCTATTCCAACTATCGAACTCCACTATTTCCAGATAAGGTGATGCATAATCTGTCTTGCTGAGCAGCAACTTGTTTCCATCGGGCGACCAACTGATGTGCTTCACGTTGTTAATTGGGATCAAACTTCTCGACCCGTCCTGATACACAAAGTAATCATTATCCTCAGAAAACAACAACTTGCTACCGTCAGGAGACCAGATTGGAAAATCATAAGTAATGCTGTAAAGATAGCAGAAGCACCACCAATCCCAGCTATGAACATCACCGTTACTAGTGATCCTTTTATAAGCGCCCCCCCTAATATTTTCTTTATGAATATTCCATTCATCAACATAAGCAACCTTTCCGTTTATGCTACCGAGGTTCAACCCCTCATCTTTTTGACAACCAACCAAAAGCATTAAGCTTCCAACAAGTATTGTTAATCGAAACATATCAAAGGCTTTTTGTATACTGATAAAATTCAGAAACCTAAGGGGGATATTTTATGACGGGTGTTTGACGTAGAGATGATCTTTGTCAGTTGGTGAAAAATAAGGGTTGTATCTTAAACAGAAAGCATATAAGGTTTCCCCTGGGGAGGCATTAAGATTGGTCATCGCTTTGGGAAATGGTGATAGTCTTGTCTTTGTTCTTGTAACTGCCAATCGAAACAATAGGAAAATATACAAAGCGGCAAAGCCGCACCATAATCTTCACATATGCGCATCTTCACATTTTCACATTGAATTATACAACGGACACTAGTGATGTGGTTATGTGATAATGATGGTGCGGCTTCGCTGCGTCGTAAAACTCAATTTCTCATTTGGCCTCTGCGGGTTGAAAGTTTAAATTTATTATATTGCAAAAGAAGCTCTATCAACGAATTAATATAGTTTTCTTGTCCTATTTACATTCCTTCTTACCCCACCGACCACCATTTTTGATGGTAGATTCCATTACCGGCTACTCATCTGATCAAAAACCCACTTTAACTGCTGAAAAGTATATTAAAGCAGATGAGGCAGTATTTGCCCATTCTGAAGGACCTTTTGTGTGGCCTGCAGTTTATTTGATTGAGGGTGCCGCTCAATGTGCTGGTATATTGAGTTACCTTCAAATTGCTTTAAAAAATAACGAAGACCCCGAAAAGATGCTGGCAACAATAATTGCTTCATATCAAAACGATACAATAAAAACACGGGATACAATATATGGAAATTCCGAATTCAATGTTTTTAGTGGTTCCTCAAAAACAGGGATGCTTTCGATGTTGGATGTTCAGATTTTTCATACTGTATCCAGTGGATCTTTAGTGAGCTACCAGGTTATTAAAAACTCCACTTTTAAAGGACAGTCTCAATTTGATATCGAAGTTTTTTCACAGGAAAAATTAGTGCTCGAAGGTCGGATTTTTGCCACACATTCTTTAACTTAAAGCCAAGGGATATGATTCGACAAACGGATATAGCGATAATTGGTGGGGGCTTAGCAGGCTTAACCCTGGCCCTTCAGCTAAAGAAAACTATTCCGGATATTAATGTTTCTGTTTTTGAAAAAAGTAAATTTCCATTTCCAAAGCGAATTCATAAAGTGGGTGAATCCATGGTGGAAATTTCATCCTGGTATTTAAGCGAAGTCCTTGGACTTCGTGATTACCTGTTGGAATGTCATCTTCCTAAATTCGGTTTGCGTTTTTTTATCAAGGACCGGGAAAGTCAAGATATCAGTATTAGGCCAGAATACGGTTTGATGGATATTCCTGAAGTGCCGGCCTCTATAAATAGTCCAATACCGGGTGTACATCTTACTACGTTTAATGTAGATCGAGGTCTCCTGGAAAATCATCTATATCAACTCTGTCTGAATGAAGGAGTTGAAGTTTATGACAACACAGATATTACTTCGATCGACATAGGCAAACCACACAGAGTTAAGGTTTGTAATGATATGAGCAGTACTGAATTTCAAAGTCAGTGGATCATTGATTGTGGTGGATGGGCTGGAAAAATTGTTCATCAACTAAATCTTAGAAAGTATTATTCACACCATACCAATGCTGTATGGTTTCGTCTTGATGGTAGAATTGATCCTGATCGTTTCACTGATTCACAAAAATTTTTAGACCGTACTAATTCTTCCATGAGATGGATGAGTACAAATCATTTTATGGGCAATGGATACTGGGTTTGGCTTATCCCTTTACCAGATAATGCAACGAGTGTTGGTATCATGGCTGATCCAACAGTACACGATGTAAATAAGTTTAAAGAGTATAAACTGACTATGCAATGGTTGAGAAAAGAAGAACCGGTTTTGGCAGATGCGGTTTCAGCCTGTAGACCACTTGATTTTCATTCAAATCAAGTTCAGTCATTTTTTACTACACAATCATTTTCATCAGAGAAATGGGCAATAAGTGGCGAGTCCGGATTTTTTACGGATGCATTATACTCGCCAGGAGGAGATTTTATCGCGGTTGGGAACACCCTGATCACAGAAATGATACAAGCGGATTTTAACTCCGACAGGATCAGGATGGCAGCCATGATGAAATTCGGCGATCAATTTTTAAAAGATCTGTTTGACCACTATACTGGAATTTACCGAGATGCATACAAGTTTATGGGAAGCCCTGGAACCATGCTTCAGAAAGTAGCATGGGATACTGCTGTTTATTTTGGTTACAATGTAACCTTGTTCCGAAACAATCGATTATGTGATCCATTCTTTCATAAACGCATCAGCTCGGAAAGTAAAAAATTGAAGAAGCTCCAGAAACAAATGATAGGTTATTTTAGGAATTATAAGCATAGTGAGAGATCTCTTGATGAACATTTTATTGATCAGGCAAAAGTAAGGTCAGTACAATCGCTCTACCTGTCCACGGAGCATCCTTTGACCGATCTTGAACTGGAAGAACAGCTCAGATCAAATATGGAGGAGTTAGAATATTTTTCAAGAAATATTGAAAAGCAATTAGTTTGAACAAACATTCCAAAAATATTCGCCAACAGTTAATTCAGTTACTTCCTGAAAATACGCGTGCTTTTATAAATACGGATGAATTTTCTAATCCTCAGTTAAACTTAGCAAGGAATGCTTTTTTGGAGGGGTTTCATACTTCTTTAAACTTATCTGAGGAAAATCTGCCTTTGCTTTTAGATCAGATTCCGAATAATAAACTTGGATTTTTCATAGAAGGCGCGGGTATGGCACTAACACTACATGATGAATTGACTCCTAGGGGAGAAGCTCTTTTGCCTAAATTCCTGACGTATGCTACGCCAATTGAACTTAAATTCTCTGCGATCGGGACAGGTTGGGCCAGTGCAAGACTTAAAAAACCAATAACCTGGATGCCAGATCATGTAATGCCTCAATTCCAGGATGATGTGATAAATGGGTACGGTTTTTACGAAGCCTTGTTCAATAGACATAGATTAAAAAGTAAAAATTATTTTAGTGACCTGGCATTGGAAAGTGACAGTTTTGATCTGGGCTTAGGTCGCTCATTATGGTTTATTTTTGATGCAAAAATTCCGCCTATATTGGAGGTTGTTTCCCGGGTAAAAGCGGAAAGACAAAAATTGATCTGGAAAGGTATTGGAATAGCCGCTTCGTTTAATCAAAATCATGCAAAGAAGGCCCTTTTAATTCAATCTTCAGGATCGTTTTTACCTTGTTTGAATTCCGGATGTGAAATTGGGCGAAATTTAATAGATGAAATTAATAAATCCAATAAATTGAAACACTATGGATAGAAGAACTTTTGTTAAAAGTGGCGTCGGTTCGCTTGCTATAAGTACCGTTAATCCTTTGGAAATCGCTGATGTCATTGCCCCACATTGGAGAAACGTCTCTAATGCAGAGATGGTGCAATTTTTCGGACAGTTCGACAATGCCATGTTGAGGACTGAAAGTCCTGAGACAAGTGGCATTTATGTGAAAGAACTATTAAAAGAAACCTTGGGACAATTTGATGAAGATCTATTCCGTGGAAGCATGAGGAGCCTGTTACTGTCAGGTAATTTTGGAGATCTATCCGTTTCAGGCCAGATGCACCCTGGAGTGCAAAAACGATTGATGTATTCTGCCGCAGAGGTGGATGCTACTATGGAAGGAGTTCTTGAAGAACTCAGATCATTTTCTACCGAAGATTGTCTCGAACTTAAAACTAAGCTTAATCAAGATCCTGAGTTTGGTGATCGTATCCTCGAAGTTCTGGACAAAGAAGCCCAGTTAGTTGGAACACATAAGAGAAGGCGCAAAAGATTGAAAAGTTTAGGAAAGAAAGTGATCAAACAATTAAAACATTCCCCTGAAATATTAATAAATGACAGTCTAAAGAAATGCGATACACTTTTGGAACGATTTTCAACTGAAGAGGAGATCCGAAAATTTATGGTGGTGAATATGGGGAAAGAGGAATTTGAAAAGAAAGTGAAGGAAGCTGAAAGTGCAGCACTAAGGTGGAAAGACTTAGAGCTTGAATTGGCAGAGCCCCAGTATAATCCAACCGTAATACTGAAAGATGCTGGAAAAGATTTATCAGCGGTAGAAAGAGAAAGGAAGCATTCATTGGGTTTAAAACTACTGGGTATTGCTGGCATCATTACAACTGTCGGGTTGCTGATGATTGCTATAGGCTCAGCAGCTGAAAGCTTTGGCTTAATAATGGCGGGCTTAGTGCCAGGAGTCACAGTGGGACCAATTCTGATCATTACAGCACTAATAATTATCTTAATAAACAGAGAAAAGAAAACTAAGTGATGGATATTCTCGTCACAGGAATAGGGGCGAAATGTGCTTTGGGGGAAAATACTAAAATGATCTGGGAATCCATCGCTGAAGGCAAATGCGGCATTTCCCCAATTACTCGTTTTGATGTGAGCCCTTTCCGGTCAAGCCTGGGTGCTGAAGTGCAATCCGGCGACAATTATTCATGCGAAAAAGAACGTTTGATCAGCTATGGATGTAGTTCAGCAAAAGAAGCCTTATCAAATGCTTCTATAGAAAGTACAGTACAAATAGCTATGGTCATAGGTACGTGTAATGGAATTATTGGAGAAGATATTCATGAAATAAGCAAATCTATCGCTGAAGAATTGGGTATTAACGGGATCGTTTTGACTATTTCAACCGCTTGTGCTTCATCCACACACGCAATTGGTA
>JABDMM010000119.1 GCA_013001465.1 Chitinophagales bacterium
CGGCATGAGTATAAGAGCCTGCGTGAGTTGATCTTGCAATAGAAGACCCAACAACATTGCAAATTCCCAATATTGTTGCTCCTTTAGATTTAGCTAACTCAATTGCTGCTAAAGTATCTGCTGTTTCACCTGATTGTGAAATGGCTAAAACGATGTCGGTATCCTTGATCACAGGATTTCGGTACCGGAATTCAGATGCATATTCCACTTCAACAGGAATTCTTGCAAGATCTTCGAACAAATATTCTCCAACCAGACCGGCATGCCATGAAGTACCGCAGGCAACGATCAGAATTCTTTCTGCATTGACGAGCGCTTGCTCATAATCTTTAACACCTCCAAGATTAATAATACCGTTATCGGTATTGAGTCTGCCTCGCATACTATCTTTTACAGATCTTGGCTGCTCATAGATCTCTTTCAGCATGAAGTGATCATATCCACCCTTTTCAAGCATCTCAAGCTGAAACTCGAGCTCCTCTATATATGGGGTTTTGATTTTATCCTGAATTGTTTTGATCGTGAACTCACCATTTCGTTGAACGATCACGATCTCTTCATCATCCAGATAAACCACATTTTTAGTGTACTCTACAATTGGAGTCGCATCAGAAGCAAGGAAAAACTCACCCTCACCTATACCAACGACCAAAGGGCTACCTTTTCTGGCGCCGATAAGTGAATTAGGGTCGTTTTTTGAAAGGACAACGATCGCATATGCGCCTTCTACCTCATTTAGGGCAATTCTAACCGCTTCGTCAAGCTCGACCTTCTCATTGTTTAGGATGTCTTCGATAAGATGGAGCAAAACTTCTGTATCGGTGTCAGAATCAAATTTATGTCCACGTTTCTTTAACTCTTCTTTAAGAGCACTATAGTTTTCAATTATACCATTGTGGATGATCGCTAGATTGTGACCAGGAGTAGTATGTGGATGTGCATTGGTATTTGAAGGAATTCCGTGAGTCGCCCAGCGTGTGTGTCCAATTCCAATAGTACCATCTGTGTTTTGTCCTTCTGCAACGACAGTCAGATCCTGAACCTTACCTGCAGTCTTATAAACGTTCATTTTGCCATTTAACAATGCAACTCCTGCACTGTCATAGCCACGGTATTCAAGTCTTTTCAATCCATTTATCAGGATCGGGTAGGCTTGCTTTTGACCAACATAGGCTACTATTCCACACATAGCTAATCCAATTTTGTATAAGTCACTTCCAGTTTGATGGGAAGAGATGAATGGGTAGCCCCGGCAAGGATCACTCTGTTTGCCTCAAAAGCTCCCGAAAAGTTTACTAAATATAAGCCATTATTAGGAATTTCCCCATTTAAAACACGCTGAAAATACCTGCTTATGTTAACTCTGTACTGACTTACATCTGTTCCGTTAATCTTCTCATCACGAATAAAACCATCTAAATGACCAGAAGGTTCGGCAATCAGGTCGAAGGTTGATAAGCTTTCTCCTTCATCATTAATACGAAAAACAAGCAATCTCGTTGCAGGATCAAAATCTTCATTGCTCAGATCATCGATGACGTTGAAAATGAGCTCGGCTTTATTGATACCGACATTCGCTAATCTTTCATAACCATTGATCTCGATAAGCGCTTTGGTGCCTCCCATCGATTGGATAAAGATGATGCTATCTCCTGTTTTGCTCTGTCGATTTATAAAGTCGTTCACAAGGTAGTTGCCCGACCATCCCGGAGGAGCAGTGTACTGATGAAAATACCAATTAGATCTTGCTGTGCTATTATCAATAGGAAAATCAACTTTTAATCCTGTAGTGGTATCACGACTGTAATATAGTCGAAGCCCTGAGGTTCCATTATCAGGAATAATTGTTGCCAGCCCGTCACCTATCTTGTTTTCATTAACGGTGATGAAAAATCCTTTAAGGGCTTGCTGGAAAGAATCGGTCGTGGTGAAAAAACCGGTGCCGCTGTATGAGATCAATCGGTTTCCAAAATCGTCGCTCAAACGTATTCTTATGGTAGTGTCGTTGGTCGAAAACTTGGGAATGAAATTGGTCAGTGTACCGATCTCCGGTTTTATGGTCGAAAATTCGGCATTAGAAAAGTAATCTTCTTCAATGTCGAGATCTTCATCGAGTTCAAATACCCTCAGATCTGTAGGCTCTGTGGATGGACCATAAATTTCTCCTACACGGAATATCAGAACGACAGAATCAAGCACTGGATCAGTCCCTAGATTTAGATTAGCTTGTGGTAAACGAATTTCAGTATATAAACCTGCGCAAGTGACCCCAAAGACGGGATCATTCATAGAGCCAAGAATTGAAAGCGGTAATTCATCAGATACCAAGGGGTCTTCACGGACAGTTCTGCTCTCAATATCGAAAGTGTCGGTACGAAAAAGATCTAAATTATCGGTTGGAGGTAAGATACCCGGATTCTCTATGATAGGTTCTTCACAAGAAGAAAAAAAAGTAGTCGCTCCAAAAAATGAAGCGACTAATATGATATACTTTAAGATGTTTTTTTTAGCCGAATTAGGATGCTTCAATGCTTAAAAGATTTTGATAAAATTCAGAATACCCATCGAACTTATCATCACCATCTTTAAAAGGCAGCATAGGCTTACCGTTCTTGCTAAGAATTTCAGTCTGAATCTTCTTATCCACTTTTTCGCTTCCAAGAATCAATGCATCCGCAAACTCTGAGCCTCCCAGATTTAAACCGGTATTATCACCTTTTTCAAAGAAAGACAGTTCGTAATTGCTGTCATCTATTTGAACAGGTTCCTTATCTAAAATATTGTTCATCGGCTTCCCTTTAAATGTATTTTCATACACAGAATATATGGATTTCGTCTGTGCAAAAACCGGATCATCTTTATAAGTTGATTTAAGATAAAGCGGAATCAAACTCGTCATCCAGCCATGACAATGTATAATATCAGGTGGCCAACCAAACTTCTTGACAGTTTCAAGAACACCTTTACAGAAGAAAATCATTCTTTCTGTATTGTCGTCGAAGAAAGTGTCTGAATCATCAGTAAACACACTTTTTCTTTTAAAGAAATCCTCGTTATCGAGGAAATATACCTGCAATCTCACTCCTGGTAAAGATGCTACCTTAATTATCAAAGGATAATCATCTTCATCGATCATGATATTTATTCCGGATAACCTAACTACCTCATGCAAGCGATATCTCCTCTCATTAATATTTCCAAATCGAGGCATTAG
Organism: Chitinophagales bacterium; assembly: GCA_013001465.1. GTDB lineage: Bacteria > Bacteroidota > Bacteroidia > Chitinophagales > JABDMM01 > JABDMM01. Next base: position 3,215 of record JABDMM010000119.1, read on the forward strand.
AATTCTGATTTCCATACCTTGATCGGATAAATATTTGGGTAATTGAGAAGTAATATTTGAAATGCTGCTTAGGTTAAGATAAGGGTCCATTTCCTGGGTTACTAATAAAACTCGCTTTTGATCTTCCATTTGCCTTGTACCTCTTTAGTGAAACAGATTCCAAAAAATTAATTGGTGAAATCCAAGTAATTTTGGTCTGCAAAGATACAAAAAATTAAGGTTTATAACAATTTGTAGAACTCTTAAACAAAGCTGAATTTAGCCATACAATGAAGATATTCAATACCGTCCACGAATTACAACATTACCTTTACCCATTTACTAAGAGTCGTATTGTTGGCTTCGTTCCTACTATGGGAGCTCTGCATCAAGGGCACCTTTCCCTTGTCGAACTTTCAAATAATATATGCGATATCACAGTTGTTTCCATTTATGTGAATCCTGCGCAATTCAATGATCCACAAGACTTTAATAAGTATCCAAGAACTATTGAAACAGATCTCAATCACTTGGATAACAACGATGTAGATGTGGTTTTCCTGCCTCAAACTGAAGAAATTTATCCAGTTGGCTTCAATCCTGACTATTCTAATCTTGATCTTGGTTTTCTCTGTCAGACTATGGAATCTAAACACCGACCTGGTCATTTTGATGGAGTGATAAAAGTGGTTGATCGATTGATCAATATCGTTCGGCCAGATAAGATGATCTTGGGACGGAAGGATTATCAGCAATTCCTGATTGTAAAGAACTTTGTGAATCAACTTCAATATCCTACAGAAGTTGTCTCATCTGAGATCGTAAGGGAAAAGGATGGTCTGGCCATGAGCAGCCGAAATGTTAGATTAAGTGAAAATGACCGTGATTTAGCTTTAGGATTAAGCAGATCACTGAATTATATTAATGAGCATAGTGGTACACGATCGTTTAATGAACTGCGAGCAATTGTGATCGAAAAGTTCCTGACAAATCCTATTATCAGATTGGAGTATCTCGATCTGGCAGAGGCAGTAGATTTAAGTCCGGCTATGGACTTTGGAGGCACAGATAAAATTGTTTGTATCGCAGCCTATATTGGTGAAGTTCGCCTCATCGACAACATTCTTGTCAAAGTGTAGTATCAATATCATATTTTTGCTCCCTAATTCATTATTCTCAATAAACCATTGATTTGAACAAGACACTCAGTAAAATCTTGAAGATCGTATTACCTCTGGCAATCGGCTTTTTAATTATCTGGCTTTTTACGAGGAAGTTTACACAAGATCAGATCGATGATGTGGTCGATGCATTTAAGAGAGCAAATTATTGGTGGATCGTGCTTTCGATGGTCTTGGGAATATTAAGTCACTATTTAAGGGCAGTTCGATGGAAAATGCTCATCGTTCCAATGGGTTATAACCCGCCGATGCGAACTACATTTTTTGCCGTGATGATCATGTACTTGGCTAATTTAGCGATCCATCGATTAGGAGAAGTTTCCAGATGCGGAATTATGGACAGATACGCAAATGTTCCATTTCAGAATGCACTTGGAACGATGGTGACTGAGAGACTAGTCGACCTCATTTTGTTATTAGTTGTGGGACTTTGTGCTATTCTTTTTCAATATGATCTGGTGATCAACTTCTGGAATACGAATATGGATGCTTATGTAGCAAAATTCAGTTCCTCCGGAAGCTACCTGGTAGGAGCCGGAATTTTCATGCTATTTGTCTTAGGCTACTTGTATTTAAGCAGAAAAGCTGAAAATGCATTTATTCTGAAGATCCGAAAAGTGATCATTGGAGCATGGGAAGGAATTAAATCTGTTGGTAAACTTAAGAATCCGGTATCATTCATTTTGATGTCTCTATCAATATGGTTTCTGTATTTGGCGATGATATACATCGGCTTTTTCGCATTGTCGGAAACATCTTCTCTTGGATGGCCTGCAGCATTTGCATGTCTATTTATCGGAACATTCGGGATCATTGTCACTCCCGGAGGATTAGGTGCTTATCCAGCGTTAATTTCCACTTTGTTGGTGATGTACGGTATTGAAGGAACAATTGGGTATGCCCTCGGATGGATAGTGTGGGGCGCTCAAACCGTAATTATAATAGTAGTAGGGTTTTTATCCTTAATTTTACTTTCAGTATATAATAAGAGAAAAAACAAGCGTGAAGCAGTTGACCAGCATACAGTTGAAGTTTCAGGATAGGGAAGAACTTTCCAGAAGCATAGAAAAATGGAAGATCAAGGATGAAAAGATCATCTTTACAAACGGATGCTTCGACATTCTTCATGTTGGTCACATTAGTTTGTTAGCAGCAGCAAAAGATCTTGGTGGAAAATTGGTGATCGGTTTGAATTCCGATAGTTCTGTGCATACTCTGAAAGGAGAAGGAAGACCTATCAATGATTTGGAGAGCAGGGCAACAATGCTTGCTTCTCTTAAAACGGTAGATGCAGTTATCTCATTTTCGGAGGAAACTCCGATAGATCTAATAGAATGGATAAAACCTGATTTTCTGGTGAAGGGAGGAGATTATCTTAAAGAGAACATTGTTGGTGCTGAATTTGTTAGTAAATATGGTGGTCGGGTAGTGATTGTACCTCTCGTTGAAGGGTTTTCAACTAGTGAACTCAACGCTAAGACCAATAATACTAATTCAGTAAATCAAAGTATATAATGAATTTTCAACTGACAGATGAACATAAGATGATCAAATCCGCTGCAAGGGATTTTGCTCAGAATATGTGTAAACCCGGTGTGATCGACAGGGATAGAGAAATGAAATATCCTACTGAACAGATCAAAGAGATGGGTAATCTTGGATTCCTTGGAATGATGGTGGACCCTAAATATGGCGGTGGTGGAATGGATACCATTTCTTATGTTCTTGCAATGGAGGAAATTTCCAAAGTTGATAACTCATGCTCCGTCATCATGTCGGTAAATAACTCTCTGGTTTGTTGGGGAATAGAGACTTTTGGAACTGATGCACAAAAAGAAAAATACCTTCCAGCCTTAGCAAGTGGAGAAAAGATCGGTGCTTTCTGTCTTTCAGAACCTGAAGCAGGTTCTGATGCAACGTCTCAAACCACTACTGCGATCGATCATGGCGACCATTATATTTTGAATGGGACTAAAAACTGGATCACTAACGGTAAGAGCGCTTCAGTTTATTTAGTTATAGCACAAAGCGATAAGGAAAAAGGTCACCATGGCATAAATGCATTTATTGTTGAGAAAGAATGGGATGGTTTTGAAATTGGGGCGAAAGAAGATAAACTTGGGATCCGTTCCTCCGATACGCACACGCTTATATTTAATGATGTAAAAGTGCCTAAGGAAAACAGGATCGGTGATGATGGATTCGGATTTAAGTTTGCGATGAAAACGCTATCCGGGGGAAGAATTGGAATTGCAGCCCAAGCTCTTGGAATTGCAGCTGGTTCCTACGAATTAGCGCTCGAGTATTCCCTGCAAAGGAAGGCTTTTGGAAAAGAGATCAGCAAACATCAGGCTATCCAGTTTAAACTAGCCGATATGGCAACCGATATTGAAGCAGCAAGATTGCTCACCTATCGAGCTGCATGGCTGAAAGATACCGGTGGAAGTTATGCTACGGCAAGTTCCATGGCTAAATTGGCTGCGTCTGAGGCAGCGATGAAACACTCTGTTGAAGCTGTTCAGATCCATGGTGGATACGGATATGTCAAAGAGTATCATGTAGAACGATTAATGCGAGATGCCAAGATCACACAGATCTATGAAGGAACTTCGGAAGTTCAGCGTCTGGTCATTTCGAGAAGTCTCTTGAAAAAAAATTAACCGAAAGAACTACCACAGCCGCAAGTGGTATCGGCATTTGGGTTGGTAAAAGTGAAACCTCTGTTGTTCAATCCAAGCTGAAAATCAATAACACTTCCTTGTAAATACTCCACATGATTAGGATGAATTGCCAGACGGATCTTGTCATCCATATGATAGATCTTATCTTCTTCGACAGCTTCATCAAATTCGAGCACGTAAGAGAATCCTGCACAGCCTCCGCTTTTCACTCCTATTCTTAATAACTTACTTTTATCTTCTTCCGCCAGGTATATTTTCTTGATTTCCTTTTTGGCATTGTCGGTAAGACTTACCGGAAGCAAATCGTTTATGTTTATCACAGGTTCCATTTTAAAATTTATCTTTACGCAAAGATAATAAGGATGCAGGTAATAAAGTTCCTGTAAGCAACAATAAAGCATTATAAGAACCGTATTCTAACCCAAATAGAATGGAGAAATTTTTTGATATCGTTTTAGTAACCGTACCACCACTGATCGTTTTCGCAACAGCATATCTTACGATCAAATCGTTTTTGAAGAAGGAATTTCGCTTACGACAATTCGATCTGAAAAGCAAAACTTTTCAGGATATTGTCCCGATACGACTGCAGGCTTATGAACGGCTGACCTTATTCCTGGAAAGGATTTCGCCTAATAATCTGATATTTCGTGTTCGCCAGCCTGATATGTCTGCAAAAGAGATGCAAATCGCATTGGTGGCAAGTATACGTGCCGAGTATGAGCATAATATGTCTCAACAGATCTATGTTTCCAGGGAAGCTTGGGATAGTATTTGTCTGGTCAAGGATGAGCTGATCAAGATCATTAATCTTATTGGTGCCTCTTTGCCTCCAAATGCGAGCAGCCTGGATTACAGCAAGGCAATTTTGGAGCATTTCATGGAATCCGAATCATTACTCCCCAATCAACGGGCAATGGATATTTTGAAAGCCGAAGTGCAGCGAATATATTTGTAGAATGAGCACTTCAAAGGGAAAGAAGCCAATTAAAGAGAGAAAGGAAGAGTTTAAGACACCGTCAGGAATTACCATTGATAGCAGCTATAAAGCTGTTTCCCGAGAGGTTGAAAATGCCGGTGAATTTCCTTTTACCAGAGGTATTCACCCTTCAATGTACAGAAGCCGTTTATGGACGATGCGTCAATATGCAGGTTTTTCAACTGCAACAGAATCCAATAAGAGATATAAGTATTTATTGAGCCAGGGAGTCACTGGGTTATCTGTTGCTTTTGACTTGCCAACTCAGATAGGTTATGACTCAGATCATGAACTTGCTGAAGGAGAAGTTGGAAAAGTTGGAGTTGCAATTGACTCTCTTAAAGATATGGAAGAGTTGTTCGATGGGATCGATCTGCAGGAAGTGAGCACAAGTATGACGATCAATGCCACCGCTTATATTCTTCTTGCATTGTACATTTCGTTAGCGAAGAAACAAGGAGCCGATGTTTTGAAGATCCGTGGCACGGTTCAGAATGATATATTGAAAGAATATGCGGCGAGGGGTACATATATATATCCACCAAAGCCTTCAATGAAGATCATCACGGATATTTTTGAGTATTGCAGCAAGGAAGTACCAAATTGGAATACGATATCTATTTCCGGATATCATATAAGAGAGGCAGGATCGACAGCGGTTCAGGAATTAGCATTTACTCTGGCAAATGGAAAAGCATATGTAAAAGCTGCATTGGAGAAAGACCTCGATATCGATGTCTTTGGAAAGCGACTTTCCTTCTTTTTCAACGCACATAATAATTTTTTCCAGGAAATAGCAAAGTTCAGAGCTGCGAGGAGACTCTGGGCGAAAATGATGAAAGAAATGGGTGCAACCGACCCGAAAGCGATGATGCTTAGATTTCATACACAAACAGGCGGTTCGACACTCACTGCAAGTCAGCCGTTAAACAATATTAGCAGGGTAACGATACAGGCGATGTCGGCAGTATTGGGTGGTACGCAATCCTTGCATACGAATGGTTTTGATGAGGCTTTGTCTTTGCCGACAGAAGAGGCAGCAAGGACTGCACTTCGAACTCAACAGATCATAGCATATGAAAGCGGTGTAGCAGATACCGTTGATCCACTTGCAGGATCGTATTTTATAGAGTCACTTACCGATGAATTAGAGCGTGGAGCTAAGGATATTATCGAATGGATCGATGATGCTGGAGGATCGGTTAATGCTATTGAGGAAGGGATAATTCAAAATGAGATCGCCAGGTCTTCATATGAATATCAAAAAGATATAGAAAATGGAAGTCAGATCATTGTTTCGGTAAATAAATATGCCGAAGAGGAAACAGGATCAGCAAATATTTTTAAAGTAGATGATTCTATCCGGGATGATCAGATCAAAAAGATAAGGTCTGTGAAGGAGGCAAGAAATGAAGATGAGGCTCAGATGAAACTTCAGGCTTTGGAAAATGCAGCCCGGGATGGGATTAATATTATGCCGTGTGTTATCGAATGTGTTGAACGTTATTGTACGTTAGGAGAAGTGTCTGACAAGTTACGCGAAATATACGGTGAGCATAGCGGTTGAAGAGAATCATTACTGTGAACTTGAAGAAGAACTTTAGGTCTTAACACAATTCTTATATTTCAATAATTTCTCCTGAATTATTTTGTCACAAAAGATAAACATTTGTGATAATTACTCTATGAGTTTACCAGCAGTTGATAACAGAGACTGTAAATGTCTAATATAGTGGAGAGCTAATGAATACGGCAATTTTGAGTGTTGAGGTGCTGTTAATAAAATAATTTTAATTGAAGTTGTTGAAACTTTGTGCAGGATTCTAAATTTGTTTATAATTGCATTCTAGAGTTATGTAATGCCTGTGTGGCTTAAATAATCACGGAAATATGCAAATGTTTAATTTATCATCTCAATCAAATTTCGTTTCTACTTCCGATGTATTAAATCATAATTCTAGAATTGCAGTTCAAGCGATCAACAGATACATTATTTTTTATAAGTAGTTAAACCTGCAGGAGGCGATGAGGAAGGCATTGCCTCAATTGGGGATGTTGTGTCCGCTTAGGATTAGAAAGGCTGCATTTATTGTTCTTAACCAATACCAAGTAAATGAATAGCTTACATGAAAGTAACATGTGAATCAGTATGGAATAACTGTCTCAAAATAATCAAAGACAACGTAAACCTTCAAAGTTTTAAAACATGGTTCGAACCTATCCAACCGGTAATGCTCGACAACAGCGTACTTACAATCCAGGTTCCAAGTCAGTTCTTCTACGAATGGCTTGAAGAGCACTATGTAACTTTATTAAGGAAGACAATAAAAAGGGAGCTCGGAGAGGACGCCCGATTAGAATATCGAATTGTCGTTGAAAATAGCAACGGTAACTCAAATCCTCACACCATCGATTACCCGAATTACAATACCGGTAACAAGAATCCAGAGGTGAGTATGCCTCTTGTGATCGGAAAAAGTATAAAGAATCCTTTTGTGATCCCCGGCCTCAAAAAGGTGCAGATCGATCCTCAACTGAATCCGGCTTATAATTTTGATTCTTTTGTCGAAGGAGATTGTAATCGACTTGCCAGATCTGCCGGCTTTGCTGTCGCACAAAAACCCGGTGGTACGGCATTTAATCCTTTAGTAGTCTATGGAGGCGTTGGTCTCGGGAAGACTCATCTAATACAGGCAATTGGAAATGAGATCAAATCTCGTTTCTCTAACAAGACTGTATTATATGTTTCTTCTGAGAAATTTACCAACCAATTCATCGATGCTCTAAAGAATAATGCAGTAAATGATTTTATACATTTTTATCAGCTGATCGATGTTCTGCTTGTAGATGATATTCAGTTCTTCGCTAATAAGGATAAAACACAGGACATTTTCTTCCATATTTTTAATCACCTGCATCAAGGTGGAAAGCAGCTTATCTTGTCTTCCGATAGAGCTCCTAGAGATCTTGAGGGCATGGAGGAAAGATTGTTGTCAAGATTTAAATGGGGACTTTCAGCAGATCTTCAGATCCCTGATTTTGAAACCCGAATTGCGATCCTTGAGAAGAAAATGTATGCTGATGGCATCGAACTGCCTAGAGAAGTGGTTGAGTTCGTTGCTTATAATATTAACACTAATGTCAGAGAACTCGAAGGTGCGTTGATCTCACTTTTGGCTCAGGCTTCACTCAATAAGAAAGAGATCGACCTCGACCTCGCAAAGAAGATCATCAAGAACTTCGTTAAAAGTATTTCTCGTGAGGTATCTATAGAGTATATTCAAAAGGTCGTCTGTGAATACTTCGATGTCGATGTAGAAAAGCTGAAAGAGAAAACTCGAAAAAGAGCGATCGTGCAGGCAAGACAGTTGTCGATGTTCTTAGCGAAAAACTACACTAAGAATTCTTTGAAGGTCATCGGAAAACACTTTGGGAACAGAGACCACAGTACTGTGATCCATAGTTGCCAGGCAATTCAAAATCTGTTGGATACTGATCCTGAATTCAAAGACAATGTCTCTGATATCAAGAAGAAGATCCAAATGAGCATAGCCTGATCACCGAAAAATATATTAACTAAAGATTTCCTTCCCCTCTAGTGGGGGAAAGGATTTCTGACTCCCACTTCCAGACTCCCAGAACATCACAAAACCAAAACTGCACCTTCAACAGTCACCTTCCCCCCAGAATACTCGATCTCCAAAGTGACAGTATCTCCAACCTGAATCTGTTCAATTTGATCCAGACCGACCTTCACGAAATTTGATATCCCGGTTAAATCCACTTCAATCTTCAACTGATCCCTGTCAATATTCAGCACCAAAGCATTCACCTTGAGCTTCTTGATCTGAAACAAATGCGATGGTTCCTCATCTTCAGAGATCTTACCATTTTCTAACTCAATCACACGATCAGCCATTCTTATAATTTCGCTTTTATTGTGGCTTACCATTATTGTAGTCAGAGCATAGCGGTTGTGGATCTTTAATATATATTCCTGCATTTGAGATCGCAGTGCATCATCCAATGCCGAGAAAGGCTCATCCAATAATAGAAGCTTTGGTTTTTGGACAACGGCTCTTGCTAATGCAACCCTTTGCTGCTGTCCTCCGGATAGGTTCTTTGGATAACTTTCCGCAAGATTCTTTATTTGCATGATATCTAAAAGCTCATCGATGGTCTTTTTTGAGTCTCCTTTTCTGAGGGCATATTCCAGATTGCCTTTTATCGTCATGTTTGGGAAAAGCGAGTACTCCTGAAAGACGAAACCAACCGATCTCTTTTGAGGGGGGAGATCAATTTTCATTTCGTTGTCGAACCACAATGTGTCATCGAATGAGATCACACCTGAATCTGCTTTCATCAGACCCGAAAGTATTTTTAGCAGACTGGTTTTCCCTGCTCCGGATGCTCCGTAGATCGCCAAAAATGATCTTCTATCGATTGTTAGATCAATATCCAACTTCATTTTGTCAACTGCACCATGTAGATTCTTATGTATATCACACTTTATCATTTCCAGAATCTGCTCAGGTAATTTCGATTATAAGATGACACCAATAATAGAATTATAAATGCTAAGACAAGTAAAATTAAACTATAAGTATTTGCTGAAGCGTAATTCAGTGATTCGACCTCATCATAGATCGCTATGGAAGCTACTCTTGTTTCCGAAGGAATGTTGCCACCGATCATTAACACAACTCCAAACTCCCCAAGTGTATGAGCAAAAGCAAGTACGATGCCGGTTAACAATGATGGCTTAATATTCGGCAAAAGCACTTTAAATAATGTGGTGAGCTTAGATTTACCAAGTACTTTGCTCACATCAGAATAACTTTCAGGAAGATTTGATAGTCCCGACCTTATAGGGTGAACCATGAATGGTAAGCTATAAATTACCGAAGCAACGACTAATCCAAAAAATGAAAAAGCGATGGAAGTGCCAAACAAAGAGTTGAGTATGCTACCTGTAAAGAATGACGGACTAAAAGCGAGCAATAGATAAAATCCTAATACCGTTGGTGGAAGAATCAACGGTAAACTGATGATCGCCTCAACCACGGCTTTGAACTTAAAACGGGAATAAACCAGCCAGTAAGCGATTGGAATAGCAAGAATAAGCAATATTACTGTTGTTACAGAAGCTAGTTTCAAAGATAAGAGTATGGGATCCCAATCAAACATGTGCTAATCGATAATGCTATAACCGAAATTACTTAAAATCTCAGCAGCCGAGTCGGAGAGAAGGTAATTGTACAGTTTCAGAGTATTAGAATTGCTTTTTGGTTTCTGCAAAACCATGATGCTATGGGTGATAGGTGTGTATCTTTCCGATGGAATTTCTTGCCACAGACCACGAAAACCTTTTTGTTTATCCAGTTGAGAGGAAAAAGCGGTGATTGCCATATCTACGTTTCCGCTGATAACAAACTGATTCACCTGAGATACAGAGTTGCCATATACAATTTTGGATCGGATAGAATCCAGTATCCCGATGTTTGCCAGATACTCGATCGAAGCTCTGCCATAGGGTGCAATTTTTGGGTTTGCAATAGCGATACGCTGTGTCTCTTTGTTTAAAAGCAAGCTACTCAAATCTTTTGAGGCTGTATTTTTAGACCAAATGGCTAGCTTCCCATTGATATATTTTCTTTTTGAAACGACTTCAGTATTCTTCAGTTTGGAGATCTTATCAAGATAATCAGGATCTGCTGAGATGAATATGTCGAAGGGTGCACCTTGAACGATCTGCGAAGTGAGCATTCCCGATGGTCCGTAAACTACTTCACAAGCAACATTACGATTTCTTTCGATCTCCTTTATAACTTCATCTAATGCAAATCTCATGCTCGAAGCAGCTACAATGATGACTGGACTATCTTTTTTATTTGTGCATGATAGGAATAAGAGCAATAGAGCAAGAGCATATTTGCTTGTCAAACTCCAAACTGTCTTAGGTGGTGATCAAGATGTTTATAGAACATGTTATTCCATTCCTCAGCTGTTAACTCATCAAAGGAGTGCGACTTTCTACCTTCAAAATGTTCCCTGCCTAGTTCTATTGTTTTCTTAATGTAGTTGATCAGTCTTTCTTTTTCTCTTTCGAATTCCTGCTTGTCGGAAACCAGGAATTGTGGAGCTGTCCGACTGTTTTTCGGGTATGGTTTAGCATTTACCACTGCGTTTTTGACAAACATTTTCAGCATAATTCTCATCAGCTTTCCTGGCTTCTTGTGCTTATCCTCATAAGCCATCTCATAGGTAACGTTGCAGTGGGCAAGCATTTGAGCAACATTCATTTTCCCCCACTGAGGTTGAGTTTCCGGAGTAAGATTGTTGATCCTTTCTAGCACTTCGTTAGTGACTTCCGGATCGAATATATTTTTCGTCATAATGCTGAATATCTAAAAGGTGATCATTTTTTCGATTGTCTTTCCTTCCTGAACTTCCATTGTGAAGGTTTCCTCTTTTCCTTTATGGTCACCAAGAGCAGTTAGTTTAACTTCATATTTTCCGGGATTTAGAATGTATGTATCCGGATTGTTTGATTTCTGGGTATAGGTTCGTCCGCTCGCAACAGTTGTTTTCGATTTGACATCCTGAATTTTAACAACACAATCAACCAAGCCCGAAGAACTGCTTGCACCAATGAGTGCTATACCACTTTTAAAATTGTGTTTTACTTCGATTACCTCATTTGCCTTCACTTCAACATTGGATTCTTTATATTTTATATCATTGCCTTCGATCTTCATCGCAGCCAATTCAATATCATATTTACCTGGATTCAGGTCATAAACATCGTCTTTCCCATAGGTGCGACCGCCAGCTGCTTTAGTTTTAGTTCCGGCTTCATAAATATTGACAACTGCATCCCAGCCTTCACCATTATTTTCTGTTACAACTTTTAGTTTTCCTGCATCAAAAGAGATCGTACGATGGGAATTCTCCGGGTCTCCAGATAAGACATTTGTTAATGTAGTTGCTTTAACATCACTTTGTTCAAGAGGTTTGACTTCAATATCCCACTCGCCGGGAGCTAGATAAATATGTGCAGTATCAGCATAGGTTCTTGCTGCAACTTCTTTCTC
>JABDMM010000120.1 GCA_013001465.1 Chitinophagales bacterium
GCAGTATAGAGGACGATAAACTCGTTGCCGCAGCGCTCCGAGGCAGGGAAGACTCCTATAAAAAATTAGTTGATAAGTACGATCGTCCCATTTATTTCCACATCAGAAAGATGATTAAAGAGGTTGAGATGGTGGAGGATCTTGTGCAAGAGGTGTTTATTAAAGCGTTCAAAAATTTGGGGAGTTACAGTAACGAATATGCTTTTAGTACCTGGTTATATCGAATTGCAACAAATCATACGATTGATTATCTGCGCAAAAAGAAACTTCAGACGTTTTCCATCAATGATCCTGTGAAAACAAAAGACGGAGAGATGGAAGTGCAGCTTCCTGATACTTCATTTGCTACAGACGCTCCGATTATGAAAAGTGAGCGAAAAGCCATTGTACAGGATGCCATTCATAATCTTCCTGATAAATATCGTAAGGTCATTCAAATGCGGCATATGGAAGAGCTCAGCTACGATGAAATTGCAACAGAACTTGACCTTCCTTTAGGTACCGTAAAAGCCCATATTTTCCGTGCTCGTGAGCTTCTGTATAAGGCTTTGATAGATAAGAAGGATAAGTTTTAACCAGAGAATGATTTCAATTATCTGTACTAAGTGAGCCTTTACTATAACCCAATCTAAATATAAAAAGAGGCAGATAATCTCGATTTCTATCAATTATCTACCTCTTTTAGAAAGGATTAAAAAGTGACTTCAACCTGGAATCGATAAAGAATACTGTTCCCACGAGCATCGAAATCCGTATAACCAAGATCGGTTTGAATCTTCAGGTTATGTCCAACAATGTATTTCGATAACCCTAGAGTGTACTCATTTCTTTTACTTAAAGAGGATACATCATCAGGGTTAATGGTAGTGAATCTCAGTGCAGGTTCAATATTATTATCAAGAAGTAAGCCAGCCTGAGCAACAAATCCAGTTCCTGTTCCAAATCCGGCAATCGCTTCGTCGCCTGATTTAGAAGCGAATTCTGTTAGAAATGAGAACCCATCTTTCTTGAAAATTGCATCTAAATAAACCGCGCTTAAATCATTGTATACCAGATTGCCAAAATTGTCGGTTACAAAACCGCCCAATTGTCCTCGACTTCTGGTTGCACCGTCGTTATAGTTAAATGTTGCTCCAACAGATAACTTTGCATCTTCTTCTCTTTCTAGATCAGAACCGAAGTAGTCACCTTTGTTGGTGAATTTACCAAATGGCAGATATTCTACTCTTGCGGTATATGAATAACCGCCCGTATTTCCAGATGTTATATTTCTGCCTTCACCGGTTGAAATAGCAAATTGCGTATTGAAAACTCCATCACCTACATTCGATGAATTTCTTAATTGTACACCCAGATCACGATCGATGGTAAATCTGGAGTTCACCAGGCTTCGATCTACAAATTGAAGCTTTTGAGAAGAAATTACCCGTTCCCTGTTACCCGGCAATTTCGATTGGCCGAACCAAACTTCCCAATTATCTGCAAATGCATATTTAATTACCGCATCCAAAATGATGTTTGATGTCCCACTATTTTGAGGGATTCCGCCACCACTTGAGTTTCGGGTATCACGGTTAGAAAGACCCAACTCTACCTTGTACTTCAATTTTGGGCTGTAAACAAAGCCTTCAAGTTTTAATCTTGCTCTACGAGTTAATAGCTGATCCGAATAATCTTCAGAATCAATATCATAAGTGCCGGCATAAAGTGTCTGAAATCTCGCTCCAAGCTTTAGTTGGTAGGATTCATCCTCGGGACTAAAAACTATTCCTTTACCAAACGTATTTACCGTTGCGGTTTGTGCAAAAACAGTTGTTGTGGTAGCAAATAAAAACATTGCCACGATGAGTGTGTACCTTTTCATAATGTGTGCTAATCTTTAAAGTTTGTGATAAGGTATGATGAATTTTGCCCTTAATGAACGGCACAACAATTTGTTAACACAATCTTAAAATACAGTTAACGTTGAATATTCTTTTGTACCAGACGTAGATTTCTCTCAAAACCTAACCATTTTGCTCTTCTAACAGGCGAACCGGTAAATAGTGCATTGAAGGTTTCTAAATCCAGATCCTGAAAATGCTGACCGGAAGCTTCTATTACTTTTGGTCGAGGTTGAAGATCAACCAGCTGTGTTAATTTTGCTTTGCTATTCCAGGGACATACATCCTGGCAGATATCACATCCGAATACCCAGTTTTGTATATCTGTGTGGTATTTTTTGTCGATTTCACCTTTGTGTTCAATCGTTAAGTAGGAGATGCACTTGGTTGCATCCACTTTGTAAGGCTCGTATATCGCGTCAGTGGGACAAGCATCAATACAGCGAGTACAAG
>JABDMM010000001.1 GCA_013001465.1 Chitinophagales bacterium
GTTGGTTCTCGTCGATCTATGGTCTGTCGATAAGAGATATCTCGATGCAAGCGATTTTAAAGATGACAAGCAGGTGGACAACATGTTCAGACCTACTCAGGCGGATCGCCAAATATTGCAAGATACAGACCCACATTATAGGGTGTTTAATACCACTTCTCCCAGCGGTCCATTCAACGATGCGCTAACTTCATATTTCCATAAAGCTGTTGGTGGATATCATGCAGCCAAAATGATGAGATACCAGGATCTCATCGAGAGACATTTATCTACAGGTAACATGAATGTCTTCAATATGCTCAACACAAAGTATTTCATCAATAAAGATCAGCAAGGTAACCCAATCGCTAATGTGAACACAAATGCATTGGGAAATGCCTGGTTTGTGAAAGAACATCGACTTGTCGAAAATGCTGATGAAGAAATGAATGCTCTTTCAAACTTCAATCCTTCAGAAACTGCAATAATCGATAAGAGGTTTTCAGATTACCTCGCTGGCTATTCACATTCCGGTAACCCGTCAAACTCAATTAAACTTACATCCTATGATTCGGACCATATGGTTTATCAGTCAAATGCTTCAACCGATCAGCTTGCAGTTTTTTCTGAGATCTACTATAACGGAAAGGATTGGAAAGCATACATCGATGGTGAGTATGTTCCTCACATTAGGGTCAATTACGTATTGCGAGGGCTTAAAATTCCTGCAGGTGAACATACTGTTGAGTTTCGATTCCTTCCACAATCTTTCTACACGGGAAGAACAGTATCTGCTATAAGCTTTTACCTTTTGATCTTGTTAGTGATTGGAAGTATAGGTTTGGAATTGAAAAAAAGAATGCTTACAGAAGAGAAGGTTCAAAGTAGTTAGATCAAACTTTAAACAAGGAGATGTACCCTTCGACAGTTTCTGCTGCGGTTTTTTCCCAGCTGAACAACTTTGCTCTTTGTATTCCCTTTTGTCTTAACTCGTCATACTCATCCTGATCCTGCATCAATTTTGAGATCGCTTCTGCAAATGCCTTATAATCGTAAGGATCATCGATCAACAAACCGCAATTACTTACAACTTCCGGAACAGAATATTTGTTGGTCGATACCACAGGAGTGCCACAAGCCATTGCTTCAAGATTAGTAATACCAAAAGTTTCATGAAGTGTTGGATTCAAAAATATTTTCGCAGATCTGTAAAATGGAGGCAGTTTATGATTTGGCATTCCATGGATCAATTTAAAATCAATCCCTTCCTTTAGCGACGAACTGTTGAAGATTTCTTTCACCATCTCGTTATCCCAGTTCCTGCCTATGATCAAAAGAAATGCTGACGGATCCACTTTCTTATATTCAGTAAAAGACTTTAGCAGCGTACCTGCATTTTTCTTTTTTGAGAAATTGTTGATATGAAGAATGTAACCTGGTTTAACTCCCTGTTCTTTCAAAACAGCATCATCTCCTTCGGCTTCACTTACGAAAAGTTCTTTGTTCATTCCATTGTAAGTGACTCTTACTTTTTCGGCATCGATCCGAATCCTTTTTGATAACTCTTTGAAAACACTATTGGATACCGGAAAAAATCGATCGATCTTGTTTATCAACCCAAGCCTGTCTATCACTCTAAATCCGTAACCCATTCGGATCTTCATTCTCCTCTTCGCGAGTTGAGGTTCTGTGAAGGCTAAGTCACCGTGAAGCGTAACCGCTTTTTTACATGGATATCTATAAAAAAACAAATTGTATACGGGTAGTAGATTCATATGCAGAATGTCAATTCCAGATGTCTTGATCAGCTTTGGTAGCTGTCTGTATGCTGCACTTTCGCCGGTTGCAATTTCATATTGCTCTACATCAAGATCCAACAGGTCTTTTTTTTCTTTTGATCTGAACAATACTAACTCGATTATATCGCTATGATTCAGATGGATCTGGCTTATAAGATTTCTAAAATAAATATTCGGGCCGCTGTGTGGGTTACGGTCTATGCGTGCTGTAACAAATCCTACCTTGATCTTATCCATATTAATTCTTAAGTTGATCTTTATTAGCTACAATCCGTTTATTCATGGTCACAATTATATTCTAATTTGATGGCAAATTGTAAGTATTTCAATTTATTTAGATGTTGCGAAACAGCATTGATTCCTTTCAAATTTAAATAGAGATCGTTTGGGTGTCATAAGAAGGCAAAGTATTTTAAGTTCTATAGTTACCTACCTTGGAATTTTCGTGGGTTACTTTACTGTTGCCTACCTTTTCCCGAAATTTTTCACGAAGGAAGAATTTGGTTTAACCAGAGTTATCATCTCTATTGCTGCAGTATGCGCCGTATTCTCCAGAGCAGGATTTTCTTCCGCCATCATGAAATATTTTCCATACTACAGAGATCCGGATAAAAAACACAACGGTTTTCTTCTGTTTGTACTCTCGATGCCCCTATTCAGTTACGCTGCAGTATGTTTATTGTATTGGCTACTGAAACCGATCATTGTAGATAGCTATATCGAACGTTCACCACTTTTTGTAGACTATTACTATTATGTTCTGCCGGTGGCTTTCTTTGTCACATACACACTGCTGCTGGAGTATTATTTAAGGGCACTTTTGGATGTGGCTTTTGCTCTGTTCGTAAAGGAAATGTTACAAAGATTCTTTGTAATGATCGGTATGCTGCTGTTCGTTTTTAAATTTCTAAACTTCGCATCCTTCGTTGTCGCCTTCGTTTGCGCATATGCCTTATCTACTCTGGCAATGCTTATCTATATATACTATAAAGGCGAACTCCATCTTTCATTCAAGAAAGAAACCTTCCGTCTATCTAATATTAAAGAATTTCTGAACTATGGGATGTACATGATGCTAAGCAGTAGCGCAAACATCCTCGCAACAAATATCGATACTATCATGTTGGGTGCATTGAGTGGGTTAGATAAGACTGCTATCTACACTGTATCGATGTATTTCGGAAGAATAATTTCTATACCCAGAAACACACTCTCTTCCATGTCTGCTTCTAAAGCAGCCAGACTTTGGAAAGAAGAAAAATGGGATGAGGTAAAAGAGATTTACAAGCGGACCTCTACTTTGCAAATAATTTTTGGACTTCTTATTTTCAGCCTCATATGGACAAACGTCGATAATATTTATCGATTTATACCAAATGGTGGTCAGTTTAGAGAAGGAAAATACGTTCTCCTTTTTATTGGTCTCGCTAATTTATTTCGTATTGCGACTAGCATAAATACTGCGCTTATCTCATACTCCCCGAGTTTTAAGTTTAACTTCAGGATCATGCTCGCAATGGTTGTTCTTACGGTGATCACTAACTATATTTTTATTCCGATGTATGGGATAACCGGTGCTGCATTGGCAACTTCTATCACACTTTTCCTGCACAACTTTGCAAAGTTTCTTTTCTTATGGGTGAAATACAAAATGCAGCCATTCGAGACGAGAGTATTGATCGTCATTTTCGTTTCTGCAGTAGCCATCGGTATCTGTTACTACATTCCTTATCTCGATAATAAGTATATCGATCTTGCGGTACGTTCTGCAGTCTGTGGTTCGATCATATTTTTACCTATCTACTTTTTTAGAGTATCAGAGGATCTGAATAGTCTTGTAAATATGATGTTATCGAAGATCGGAATTAAGATCAGTTACTGATCTATAACCAGGTTGGCAGGTTAGTATAACCACGGTTGCTTAGGAGTTCTCTTAGCTTAGTTTTCTCATCATCGTATTTGTTGGCTAATAAACCCCTTGTTTTATCATCTATTTTATCGCTATGTTTCTCGCCGTTTACTTTGTGATACAGGTCACGGCTAAAGTTCTTGAATTTCGGGTTCATCCTCCAAAACTCTTCAAAACCATGAAAAGCATATCGGGCAAATTTGTGAAATGCCGTGTTTTTGACATTCGTAGAAACATTGTCTGGATTGAGATTAACTGATTTAAATGCTTCTTTCTCGATCCCTATCCAATCTCCGATATCCCCTAAAAGTTTGATAGGGTCCTTTTTAAGATCGTCGAAAAACACGACGCGAACATTATCATCGAATACTTCGAACCACTGACTTAAATAATGATGATACTTTCCATGTTCAATTACATCATACAACTGATCTGATTCCTGAAACAACTCTTTGCTTCCATGCTCCAGGCTGTTTTTCGTGTATTCATAGAAGGATGTTTCTTTAGGGATGACGAGGCAATATTTCTTGTATTTGAAAATGGAAAGCAACTGTGCGATTGGTTCGCGAACGATAAAAAGAATTTTAATATTTTCCCCGATCGTATCTTTGATCCCCTGAGCTACTTTTCTTCCGCCATAAATATACTTTGCAGAAGCTTCAAAACGGATCTTCGCATTGATATCGCAATGGTCGAAAAGCGATTTATAAGAGTCTAGCGATTCCGGTTCTCTGTCATAAACTAACGGCCAGAAGTATTTCGGTTCTTTTTTAGCGCATCCACAAACATCCGGATGTTGCGAAAGATACGAATACAAAGAAGAAGTTCCCGATTTAGGGAAACCTCCAACGATAAAATTTGGCAGCAAATTCTTGCTCATACTTACTGAAAGGTTACGACGTCAAAGATAAGTAAATGCGTTCATCTATGAACACTCTCTTAAATACGAAAAGATATCAATAGAGTTGAATAAGCTTACCGAAAATGCCAGCGAGATGTTAAGCCAAATGAGTTTAAATGAGTAAATCTCATATCATCACCGGGGATATATCGGTAACCAATACCTTGTCTTAACTCAACTCCAAGTTCAACTCGCTGAAAGAATAAAGCAGATAATCCAAGTTGTCCAAACAACCTTTGACTGAATGTACTTCTGGATCGATAATAATGGTAAGAATATTCTCCACAGGACTCTGTTCCACAAAATCCATAGTTGGGACCGGTTTCACCTATAGGAGCTGTTATATTATCGAATTGGCCCGAAGCGGATAGGTATCCTCCGTATGAAACACCCAAATTACTTCCAAGGCCGGTATACAGATTAAACGTTTTTCCAAATAATGGAATTCTTCTTATTAAAGTAGCTTCGAGTGCGATTTCATTAGAATGCGATGAAAAACTTAAATACCTGTTCACCGGCGATTCGCCACTCTCATCAGTAACTACATAATCTATCATATCTATTCTCCCGAATATAAAAACCCCCGCAAAATTGATCTCTGTGTTTTTTAATGAGGGAGGAAGTGTAGTTACATTAAGTCTGAAGTGAGGATTTTCACAGATCATACTGGTCACATAGGATTCTTTTAACTTAACATCTCCTATATCCCATCCAACTTCAGAACTATGAAGAAGTGATCTGAAATATTTCTCATCCATACTCTTCAACATATCCATATCACATCCATATGAGAACCCAAAACCCTTGACTTTCCATTCTTCTGAGATCACCGGACCCTGACTATACGCAGAAAGAAACACTGCTAATGCCAAGGTTAAAGAAGTTAAACGTTTCATAGGTTGGATATTTTATTAGGTGAAATTTAAGAAATTGCAAACTAACCTTTACATGTTTTCATAACTTCACTTGATAAATAGAACAGGTAACAGAGGTAAATATTATCAGTGGTTATTCTAATTCACTCGATTCTTTCTATCTTTCAGAATCTAAACCAGAAAAATTTAATTATGACTACAACTTTTACATTTATAAGGTATTGTTTATCAATTCTTATGACATGCGGTATTTTACTGACGAGCAACTTGAGCTTTGCTGGAAATAATGACAATGTCGAGTTAACTCCTAATTCATCAAATTTTCACACCAACGCTAATAGTAACAATGATAGCAGGGCACTTTGGGATGTCCTTGTATCTTACAATGTAGCCGATTCAACTTTCCCATCCGGATGGGCGGGCACCAATTATATGTTTGGAGAGTTCTGGGCTTCAGTTTGGAGTACGGATACGATGGCTCGTTTCAATCAAAACGGAAGTTTAATAAATATTTTTACTGTGCCCGGATTATCAGGTACGAGATCTTTTACTACAGATTCAGTTTATGTATATGCTGCTAATACCTCAGCAACGATATATAGAATAAACCATCAAACTCAGCAGCTTGCTCCTCCTCATATCGTGACTAGTGGACTCACTGTAAGACATTGCACTTATGATGCAACTCTGGATAATAACAATGGAGGATTCTGGGTAGGTACATGGGACACGGATCTTACAGCAGTGAATATGGCTGGTGCAACTATCTCATCCATTCCTGCAGCTACACACGGTTTAACTGGCATGTACGGGTCCGCAATCGATGTGACATCAGGCGGAAGTTCGATCTGGATTTTTAACCAGGGCGGTACAAATGGAGCTGAACTTGTTCAACTTAGCACATCAACAGGTGCAACGATAACGGTTCGAGATGTCTTTTTAGATTTGAACCCATTATTCTCGTTTCCACAAGCCGGATTAGCTGGTGGGGCTTTTATGTCAGCAGATCTTGTTCCTGGTAAAGTAGTTCTTGGAGGTATGTTACAAAATGCTCCGGATGTAATTTTCGGGTATGAGTATGATGCTTCGGCACTTCCTTGCGTCTCTATTACAAATGCAACAGTGATGGATGCGTTGTGTTTCGGTGGTTCGGATGGAAGTATTGCGCTTTCTGTAAACGGTGGAACCGCACCATACACATACAATTGGAGTAATGGTGGCTCAAATGCAATGATCAGTAATTTAGCTCCAGGCACATATACTGTTTCTATTACCGACGTAAACAATTGTCCTGAGACTATTTCAGATTTTACAGTAAGTTCTCCTTCTGCTGTAAATGCGCTGTTATCGTTTACCAATGAATCTTGTCCCGGTTGCAATGACGGAACAGCTTCGGCAAATGGAGTTGGTGGTGTCTCACCTTATACATATACTTGGAGTACCACACCTCCTTCAAGCGGTGGAAGTGTCTCTAATTTGGCAGGTGGAATGTATACGCTTACAGTGACTGATAATAACGGCTGTGAAGAAACTATCGATTTTACTGTTCAAACGCTTACTTCTATTTTTGAACCTTCAAATGAAATTGATCTCAATGTCTTTGAAGTTGGAAATAGCAATTTGTTTAAACTGGACATCAATATGTCTATCTCAGACTATATTTCTGTTAATGTTTATGACATAACCGGGAATCTGGTTCTTAAAGATGATATCGGTTTCGCCAGATCTACTTTGGCTACTCTCGACTTAAATATGCTTGATTCCGGTGTTTACTTGCTCGAGGTAAATAATTCTGAAGGAAGAACGATACGGAAGATAATCAGGTAACTCGATTTACCTATATAAAGTAAAACAGGCGCTTTATACTAAGCGCCTGTTTTGTTTAAAGGGCAGCAAACACCTTTATCAATATAAAGGTATATTGTTGATCTTGTGCTAATGTTAACTCTATGTTAAGGAATTGTTAACTATTTAAGCAATGACACCAACATTCCAGTTGTTGTCGACGATTTGCCTTCCAGCTTCATATAATTGTCTGAGACGAGTTTTATCAACGTCATACACGTCTTTCATAATGGATGGAAGAAAAAAGGTTCCATGGTTGAAAGTATTACTGCTTTGGAAATATTGCTTTTCTCTGAATTCATCATCTTTAGATATCTCTGTGCTTGTGATATCTGTGTATCTACCAAGCAACTTTAATAGATTTCTCGGTTTGCAGTTATTAGGTAAAAGCTGATTGTCTTCTGGTCTTGAAAAGATGGAAGCAGACTCAGTGATATTGTATTTATTGCTTGACAGAATTCTATGTGTTGGGTTATGATCCCTAACACCACCATCGAACAACAACATGTCATGGTTGATAGTATTGCCTTCAAAATCATCGATAGGTCCTGAAAGAAGAATTCCGGGAGTGAATATCGGTATTGAAGCGGATGCATTTACGAGGCTTGGAAACAAGTCGTACTCTACTTCTTTTAGATTAACAAAAAACCTTCTCCCGGTATAAAAATCAACAGCTCCAACAATACAAATCGCCAAGTCATCATTCTTTCTGTAAGCATCGAATTCTTCTCTGGAAACCATCTTCTTTAACTGGACTTCCAGGTTAAATTGTTCACCCAGGTAATGCTGGCCTTGGATAAGCTTACTCAATGCATTGGTTAAACGCAATTTTCCATTCTTTCTAACCGGTGGAACATTGAAAAAAGTATTCAAGGTCAACGAAAGGATGACTTCCTTAATTTCTTCCATTTTCCCAAGCGCTAAAGGAACAGATAAAACTGCACCCGCAGAAATACCACTGATGATATCCGGTTTGTAGTTTTTTTTGGTAAGCATTATTTCAGCAGCACCAAAGAGTCCACTTATTTTTGTACCACCACCAGAAATACCGAGATGTTTCATGATTTAATTATCCCCTAATATGATCGGAAGACCATCTCCACCGCTACCAATAACTATGATCTTTGCGTTCGGACTTTTAGATAATTCTTCAGTAGCCAGTATGCCTTTTTCTTTGAGTATCTTATCTGTTAAACTCGCATTTAGGATCTGGTTTGCCGCTGCTTTACCTTCTGCATCGATCCTTCTTCTTTCTGCTTCTTTTTTCTCCCTCTCGATCAAGTAATTGTATTTCTGAGCTTCCTGGTCGGCAGCTAATTTTTCTTCAATTGATTTCTGAATTGACTCAGGTAGTTTGATAGAGCGGAAAAGAAGTGCTTTTAACTGAATATGGTTTGAATCCAGAATTGCAAATGTGTTTTTCTGAATTTGCTTTTCGATCTCTTGTCTTTTGGTTGCGTAAAGTTCTTCCGGTGTATACTGCCCGATAACTCTCCTTACTGCAGACCTCAATTCGGGACGCACAAGATTATTCACATAATCCTTTCTAAAAGCCTGAAACAAGTTCCCGATCTCCTCGGGTTTAGGCCTAAACCGCAATGATACATCGAGATTAATGGAAAGACCATCCTGCGATAGAACATCCATAGTCTCTTCGATCTGCTGTTCCGCGATTTCAAATCGAATGACATCATTCCAGGGAGCGACTATATTCAATCCTTCACGCAGTACATTTTCTGTGTCTAATCCAGAGGTATATTTCTTAAATACAACACCACGCTCTGTTGGTTGCAGAATTACGAAAGTGCTCTTAACTATGAAGAAAACAACGAAAGCTAATACGATGATCGTTGCTGTTCTTCGAAATTTTCTTACGTCGATATTGATGTCTTGTCGTTGGTTCATATTGTAGCGATTTTAGAATTGTGAAAGTAGTAAAATAACAAGTAAGTCAAAGATAGGTTCAAGATCAAGTATTGAAAACCATATGAAATGACTTTAAGGAAATCCCCAAATGCCACAATCGGTAGTGTCTTGGGAAAAATTATACTTATGGTATTCTATTGAAAATGTGAAGAATTAGGTGCGGCTTCACCGCTTTGTATAACTGCTATTAGCTCTCAAGCTTCCACAGGGAAAACATTGTCGTAAGGCAAGCAGTTTAATATAATGAACAGAAATACGGATTTCCGTGAACTATCAGCTTACCTAAAGCAAGATTAGTCCACCCAAAATGCCTATTAAGTATCTTTTTTAAAGTACTCCCAAAGACTGTACTGAGGCTTATCTAACTCGTTAGAAAGTTTAGATTTTTTTTCAGGCAGATCACTACTTAGCAGTATGCTTAGCGGTTTAAAGATTGCAATGCGATCCATAATAATTTTAACGATGGCAATTACTGGAACTGCTATCACAAGGCCTGCTGCTCCCCACAATACTCCTCCGGTTACAAGTGCAAGGATTGCTGCAAGAGGATTCACGTTAACAGATTTACCTACAACTTTCGGGGTTATAAAATTTCCCTCCAAAATCTGGATAAATGTAAAAAGTCCTATAACAGCCAATGGTTGCCACAAGGTTGTAGTAACGGCCAATGAGTATAGAGTAGGGAATAATCCCCCTAAGAATGTACCTATGTAAGGAACTATTGCGAGTATCGCAGCGAATAACCCCCAAAAAATTGGATAGTCAACTCCTATCAACCATAATCCCAAACTATTCAGTACACCTAAAATTAAAGTAACAGTGAGCATGCCATAAAGGTATCCCCGGCTTACATTATAAATTTCTCGAAAGAGTTTTTTTGCTTTAAACTCAGCTCCATGTTCAAACTGTAGTAAAAGAAACTTTCGGAATGCCTTTCTATAGAGTAGCAGCAAAAATGTGTAGACTATGACCAAACCAGCATTGATCAGTAAGTTGGCTGAAGAGGAAACACTTTCACTAAAGAAATTTAGTGGAGCTTTCAACAGGCTGCTAAAATTATCCCTCAACCATCCAATTCCTGAAGATTGCGGAAAATGAATTCTGCTATTGATCCAGGTATAGATAGTGTTAACGCCTGACTTAATTTCCGCAGTGATCGATGGTAAGTCACCTAGGATATTTAGAATCTGCCAACCAAATGCAAATATTAATAAAGAAGGAGGAATCACAGCTATTATGATCGTGAGAAAGACCTGGGCGATCTGCCATGGGATAAACTTCCCAATAATTTCATTTAATGGTTTTAACATCAAGGCCAAAAAGATGGCAAATACGAGTGGAACTAAGATAGGCTGAGCAACCACTAATCCGTAAACACTGATTGTGACAATGATCAGGAAGTGAGCAACTTTTTGCAGATCGATCATTATATGCTCTTAAACGGATTCTGAGTTAAGGAAAAAAGCAGCAAATTATGCTGCCCTGCTATTTTTTTCATCTCCGCTAAGATAGGATTGTATAAACTGAATTCCGATAGGCAACAATGTGACCAATAAACTACTACCCATGCTATTCGATGTCTGTTTTTTACTCTTGCCTCCAAACCATTTGTTGAAACCCAAGGTTGCTATTCCAGCAACAGCAGTTCCGATTCCGACTTTACCTATTAAGTTGCTCTTAAGACTCTCACCAGTTGCGCCAATGCTACTTTTAAAATCTTCAGCGCAAAGCTCTATCTCTGTCCTGAGAAGCAGTTTTTCTTCTTCAAGTCTGTTTATGGAATAAGATGCTTTCTTCATAAAATGTTTCTTAGTCAAGAATGGAATCCAAGACGATATTTAAAACAGGATTAGTAATTAAATTATTCTTGAAGATATAGACGATTCCAGCCAATAGTAGGTAAAATCCGCTTACAATGAAAAAGGCGGTCACCTCTGATCCGAGAATAGAAGTTAACCAGAATCCAACAGCAATAGTAAACATCACTAATGCTAAAAAGACAAAAGCAGCAACAACTCCAAGTGCAATTAGATTAGATGCAGATTTTGCAATGCGTTCTGATGTTTCAAGTCGTAGAAGCTGCAGCTGCTTTTGTATATAGAGTTTTCCGTACTCAAATGATTCTCCTGCATTTTCAAACAAATCCTGATGTTGCTTCATAATTGAATTATTTCATCGAAATATATGAAAGTAGCAGAAAATTCCTTTTGTTAAGCTAAGAATTAATTCTTTTTAATTGCTTCTTTTAGTTGAGCAGACTTGTTCTCCATAGCTTTCTGTGCTCGCTTCCTACCGCTCTCAAAAGAGCTATGGGTATTGTCAATAAATGTTTCAGATTTATCAACAGCGGTATGTACTGCGTCTTCTGCAACAGTTCCTGCTTTTTCTACAAGATCCTTTGTATGATCTTTCATCTCGCTTAGTCTATTAGAAAAATTCTCAGTTTGCGATTGAATGCTTGTTATAACATCATCGCTTAGCGTCGCCATCTGCTTGCTTAGCTTTTTTCTAAGCTTTTTACCTTCTTTAGTGTTTAAGTAATATGCGGCTCCAGCTCCTGCTGCAGCTCCTAGAGCAAATGCCATTAATGATCTTTTGTTTGCCATTTTTTGAGTGTTTTAAGGGTGAATCAATAAAAACTTAACGTGTCCTAAAAAGCACGTTTTCAATTTGATAACAAGGGTAGTGGTGATTTTGTTCCCTGAAATGTAAGCAAATTTATCATTGCCCTAGAATAAAGTCTGCAGCGTAGTTTGCGTGGATTTTTGTGGTGTCTAAAGTTGGAACTTCTGTATCGTTCTGCTTTATCAGCATCGGAAGCTCAGTGCAGCCTAATATTACCGCTTCAGCGCCTTTGTTTTTTAGCTTTGCAATTTGATGCAGGTAATAATTTTTTGCCTCTGCTGAGAATTTCCCTTGTGTAAGTTCTTCTGAAATATATCGGTGTATTTCTGAATGATCTTCTTTATCAGGTAGTATAGTATCAATTTCATTCTCCTTTAAAATAGATGGAATAAAATCTCCGGTTATTGTGGGGAGTGTACCTAGAAGTCCAAGTTTAGTAAAGCCTTGCGATTTAGAAGCTGCAGCTGTGGCTTCTGCAATATGCAGAATTGGAATGTCAAGTTTGGGTTGAACAAAATCATAAACCATATGCGGAGTATTTGCACAAATCAAAATCCCTTCTGCTCCAGCATTTTTTAACAGCAATGAGATCTCCAGATATTTTCTCCTGATCTCTTCTATGTATTTTTCACGCATCAATGTGATGTTCACACTATACATCAGTAATGTCGGATTGCTTCCCGTTTTTTCTGTGATCATCTCGTTGATCAATCGATAATATTCGATAGTAGAGTGGTATGATGTGCCTCCTATAAGACCTAAAAGTTTCATTTCTCCCTTTTTTTAAAGTACGATTTTAGTGTATCTATAGCGTTTTTGAATTTTTCATCTGATGTCTCTAAAACCATTATTTTATTTACTGAATGAATTCTTAACTCTTCACCTATTTCATTTATAACGACTGTTTCTGCCGCCTTCTTAGCAGCATCTTCATCCAATAAAACACTTCCTATTGTTTGAATTTCAATATCGTTGTCTCCGTTAGGATCTTTCCGCACACGATACCTCCAATTTGAAGCGTCTATTGCCTGCAAGTTCATAAGACTATCGTAAACTGAAAATTGACGGTCCCATTCTTTGGCAGGTTTGCAATAATTAAACTCCCAACTACTCAGGATCGGTGCATGATCCATGATCTCCTTACTGATCTTCAGCATATCGGCATTGTTGTTTGGCGAGATGGTAAGGTACCAGTCACCACTCTTTGATTGCCCGATCTCCCAGGAAAAAAGTCCGAAGTCCAGAATTAAATTGTCGAGCTGGTCTTTAAAATATACCTGCTGATCAACTAGTTCTTCATCTATGCTTTTAATTATTTCTTGCTCATTTTGAACAAACCAATTCCAGAAATCTTCTATTTTCTCCATTGGCACCTTTAATTGTTTAGATTAAAGGTATATGATATTGCTGAAAATTGTAGAAAAGAAAACTACAGGGAATTGTTAACACTACCCGCAATAGATTAGAATAATAATTTCAAAAATTTGTGTTTGAGGGTCCTGTTATTAGAGTGATCAATAACATAAGAACTGCTTTGAGTTTTAATTGAAAGAATGCAAGATCATTTTTTCTGAAACACTAATACATCTTCATCATCTGGCAGAAGGTCATTCACCTCATCGCTAAGTTCTATTTTGTTTTCCTCGATGTATGCGACATTCCAATCGTCTGAAAGTTCGTCAAGCACAGCATCACCAGTGTTAAAAGTTATCTCTAATTCTGTATCGTTGTCATTGTCATCCATCTCTTCCCGGGCTATCCAGGAACCATTGTAAGTAGTATCTGGGGTTACCACTGCTAAATTTCCGTTAATGTTGAATCCAAATGTGTATCCATTGAATTTGCCTGTCTCATTTACATTGTCATCAAAATACCCTACAACTATCCAGTCGCCAACTTCCATTGTTGTATTGACCCACTCCGGTGTTATTGCTTGTGGTTCATCTTCGGAGCAAGAACTTATTGCTATTATAATAACCAAAAAGAGATATCCTGCGATCTTCATTTTACTTTGTATTGTTTCTTTGATGAATGAAATCTTTATTTCGAGGTTTGCTATCTTAGTTTAATATGAATATAATGCTTTTACTGATACTACAATAACATTCACATCGTGTACTATGAGTGAAAAAACAACGAATAAAGAGTCGATCCGTGAAGAAATTATGCAGGTAGAAAAGGAGTTTGCGGATATGGTCGCTCGAGAGGGTATGGAGAAAGCTTTTACCCACTTCGCCGCGTCGAATGCCAGCTTAATGCGAAATAATGAACTGATCGAAGGCAAAGAGGCAATTAAAAAATATATGAAAGGTAAAGATGCAAAAGGCCTAAGTTGGAAGCCAACATATATCGATGTTGCTGAAGCTGGAGATATGGCCTACACCTACGGATATTACACTTTTACTTTTGAAGATCAGGATGGCAATGAAATTGCGAACAGTGGCGTTTTTCATACCGTTTGGAAAAAAGAGAATGGGAAATGGAAATATGTTTATGATTGATAGGGCTTCTCTAAAGAATAGAAACTTTAACTCTATGTTCAATAGTGTTCGAATTCTGAATTTCGAGTATGTAAATTCCTTTTTCGATTGCTGATACGTCAAGAATCTTTTTTTCCGATCTCATTTCATGCTATAAATCATATTTGCCATCCATCGAAACCAGATGTATCATTAGTTTCGTGTTGATCTTTTCAATTTCAATATTGAGTTGCTGATTTGCAGGATTGGGAAATACTTTTAATCCCAATTCTTTTATATCCTGGATCTTTTCTAGTGCAACAGAGTTTACTGTTATATCATTAATAACTGCAAACTTCACATCACAGCCACATATTGCCCTAACTGTCCATCTGTAATTTGCCGGAGTCACATTATAAAATGTTTCGCTGGTATTAGCTGTTGTAAAGGAGATGCTTCCTTTACCTAATGGATCGCAGTTTGCTCCTACACACGCTCTGATCAGATAATATTGTGCATTGCCACTCCAGCTTAGTGTAACCGAATCTCCGGTGGTAACAGAACCTGATGCAGGACTTAGGTTCGATGGAATGTCACACGCCTCTAAATACAAGTTTGTAAATGCTGACCAAGGTGTACACCGAATGTTCTTCTTCACTCTCACCTGCCCACGGTAGCAGTTATGTATCGGTGAGAATGGGTGAACATACGTACACTTGCCTGCATTGCAATTGAAGTTGGTACTTGTATTTGCATTGAGACTGAGTACCACACCGTTCTTACTTAAATTGCTTATGTCTGATCCCCATTTAAATGAAAGCTCATACTTGACTTCGTTTCCAACCTGATCCCAACTCACATGAATTTTATTGTTGATGATCTGAGTGCTTAAGTTCGTTGGCTGAAGATGTACACCACTGTTGTAAAAAAATGAAGAATGCTCTTTAAAGTATGGAGATGTGGTGTAGTTATAGTCCAGCATTTCTTTTAAAGCAGGAATAAAACAATCGTTATGTCCGTATTCACTCGGACCGGGTTTCTCAAGCTTCATACAACTTGCTTGCGGGTTGATTATACTACTGTTGATGGAATGACTATTGGAAAGGTCATCTCCAAGGCAATAGTAATGCATTACCGGTGCAGTTAAAATTCCCAGGCTGTCGATGTCGTTGTCTCTCAAGCCTTGTCTAAATGGATGTGCAGGATTCGAGCTGATATCATTCAAAAACTCATCTCTGAAAAGTGATCGTGATTGGGGAGTGCTTAAACATGGTTGTGCCAGAAGATCATTAATGGTCGCAGTACTATCACTGTTGTATCGGTCTATCCAACAACGCAGTTCTATCCTTGCATTGTTTCCGGATTCCGACGTCAGGTCCAGTAATCTGATCCCAGCCGGAATAGAGGTTGAGGGAAATGCATTGGTGCAAGGTTGAGTGTAATTTACAGGATCATTATTCTTAAGAGCGATCCGATAAGTGATCCACCATTTTGTAGCATCTGAAAGCACATCTGTGGACTGCTGCGGTGTCGTTGGGCAAGTTGGACAATAATAGAACTTGTCGCCAAAGGTATCTCCATCCGCATCATACACATCTTCATATATTTTACTGTAGGATAAAAATATCCACAGATAGTTTGTAAGGTTGTTTACGTTTTTGCCGGAACCAAAAAGACCACAATACCCAATACCATCAGCATATTGATCTTCAGCATGGTTAAAATTTAACTCATCACAAGGTGCCGGTAGGCTGAAGGTGTTTGGTCTTAGATCACAATCTGCGCTTTCTGAATTAAAGTAAGCATCCATTGCTCCTGATACCGTCGCTGATGCTTTTACTTCAAAAGGAAAATTGGAACAGGATGCCGTCTTTTTTATAAATGACATTGTAGATTG
>JABDMM010000013.1 GCA_013001465.1 Chitinophagales bacterium
GCTCAGTTTTCTTTTGGTAAGATCGTTAGTTACGTTACTGAAACCCGAGATCGTACCGTTCATGTGATATAACGCGGTTATAGTGTTGCTTGCCCAATAACGAGTGCCATCCCTTCTTACCCGCCAACCTTCGCTATAGACTCTACCTTCCTTTGCAGCTTTTCGTATCATTTGATCCGGAGTACCAAGTTTTATATCCTCTGCTGTAAAGAATTTCTCGATATGATGGCCTAAAATATTATCTTCATCATATCCACAAACACGTTTTGCTCCTTTGTTCCAATTTTCGATATTACCTTTTGAGTCGAGAAGAATAATAGCATAGTCTTCGACTTCCTCTGTCATCTGGCGAAGTTTCGTTTCACTAGCCTTCAGAAGTTTTGTGCGCTCTTTGATCTTCTGATCCAGCATTTGTTTGTTTCTTTCCATACCTTGAAAACTTCTCTTCGCGATAGAGACCAGAGATGAACAGATCCAGATCACAACGAAGGATATCAAGTGGTTTAAAGCGACAGCCTGGTCGTGCCCACCTTCTTCATAATTAAGTATAATACTAAGAAGTAAAAGCCCAGAGCATAACATTGCAGTATAAACCGATGAAAAGTTTCCAGGGAGAACCCATCCATATAAAACAACAATAGCATAGAGCGCGCCTATTGCTATTTCGTTTGGAGTATTGAGATCTGCCACAAAGATCAACGTCGCCATCAAAACTGCCAGGCTGGTTAAAATTAAAACCTGAATCCAATAACTTGTTGTTTTCCTAGATTCTATCATGCCCTATCTTTGATAACAGAAAGTTCTTCCACGAGTCTTTCAATTTTATTATCTCTTTCTTCAAGTAGTTTTTTCCATCGTTTTTCTGCTGATTTCAGCTTTTGCCTTTCTTTGCTGAAGTCTTCTGGTGGTTTCATCTCCAACATTTTGGGAATTTCTTTGATCAGAGCATAGACAGTAGCCATGCTCACAATTGCAGTTATAAATCTTAGGAGTGCACTAAGTCGATATCCAGGCCACCAAAAGATGATGGCATCAATTAGATGTGTTGCGCCACAAAGAATGATAAATGCACCAAATAACCAAAATACCGGCATGAATGGAACGTTAGGTTTTTTCTGGACAAACCAGATCAGGATCACTGGGATGACAAAGTATGCAAGCCATATGGTAACGTCACTGCTGATATATAACCATCCGTGAAATTCGGTCCAGCGACCACATACCCAGCGCGGAGGCCAATCGGCCACATCGAAGAGCTTCTGAAAGAATTCAGCAAACTGGCTGCTAGTGAACATGTGTTGAGTAGGAGTTGGTTTCTTTATCTTATACGGTACCCCTAAGTTTTTGTTAAAGCGGATTAGTTGTTTTAAAGTCTATAAGTAGATGAGTATTATAGTATAAGACTCCGAACTTGTAAATCCGCCTGTAATTGATTTCTAAAGAATCCTGCATGTGAATTGTATATTTGCCCAATACCAAATAAAACACCTCACCAATGAATAATATCACCATGATATATATCGGGATTGCAATCGCACTGCTATCAATTGCCAAACCTGCCAATGCTTTTATCAGTTCTGATATCGAAGAAAGGATAAGACAGAAAGTGGAGCTAATAGATACAAATCCGAAGATCAAGTTTGATAATGAGGCAATTTTTGCTACATATTATCTACCACAATTTTACATCAATCGCAGTTTTCAAACAGCCTGGCTGGAAAAGAGATCATTGAAGCCCAGCTCTATTAGATTGATCGACTTTATTACTATGGCTGATCGAGAAGGATTGAATCCGAGGGACTACCATCTTGATAAGATCAATGCTATGAAAATGAGCCTGGAAAAAGGCACGATCTCATCTGATGAGCTGGTAAATTTAGAACTCCTTCTAACCGATGCCTATTTAACACTAGCTGCACATATTATTGCAGGTAAAGTAAATCCGGAGAATGTAACTCCGGAATGGAAGGCTCAAAAAAGGAATGTCGAGATCAAACTCGATAATTATCTAGCAGAAGCAATACATAACAATAAAGTAGCAGAAAGTCTGACTTCCTTAGCACCAAAGTTCAAAAGTTACGAAAGACTTAAAGCAAAACTCAAATCATTATATGCTTTAAAAGCAGCAGGAGGATGGCCAACGGTCATGTCTGGTGAAAAGCTTGAAGATGGTATGCGAAATGATCGTGTAAGAATGCTAAGGGAGAGGTTGGAAAGTGATTCTTATCTTGATGTGAATGTCGACAACAGAGATTTTTTTGATGCGAAGTTAAAGTCTGCAGTTATTGAATTCCAAAGGGATCACGGCTTGTTGGATGACGGAATTGCCGGAGTGGCAACGGTAGCAGCCTTAAATGTCTCCATTGATAATCGCATAGATCAGATAAAGGTAAATATGGAAAGGTGCCGATGGCTCTCTGATGACTTGGGTGAGAAACATCTATTGATAAATATCGCCGCCTTTGAGCTTAATCTGATCGAAAATGGTAATGTCACTTTCAATGCTAAGGCAATTGTTGGAAGAACTTACAGAAAAACACCTGTTTTTAGTGGATCACTTTCATATATTGTATTAAATCCATATTGGACCATTCCTTCAGGGATCCTAAAAAATGATATTCTCCCTGAAGTAAGAAAGAATGTCGGTTATCTGGCGAAGAAAAATATTAAAGTGATCGATGGAAAAGGAAATGTTGTTAATCCTTCTTCTGTTGACTGGCAATCACCTTCTGCTGCATCGTATATGTTCAGGCAAGATCCGGGGAAAGATAACGCATTAGGTCTTGTCAAATTCATGTTCCCTAATTCATATAGTGTATATATCCACGATACACCTTCAAAAGAGCTTTTCGAAAGTTCAGAAAGAGCATTTAGTTCAGGTTGTATAAGGGTACAAAAACCGCTGGAATTAGCGAGTTTCCTCTTGATCGGTCAGGATGACTGGACTTTGGATAAAATTCTCGGATCTACTGCTAATCCGAAAACACCGGAGACAATTTATCTAACAAAACCAGTTCCTGTGCACATTGTATATTTTACAAGCTACTATGATTTGAAAACAGGAAAGATCAGATTCCTTAAAGATGTATATGATCGAGATAAAGCAGTTTCAGATTCATTAAAAAGTGTTCCAGCTAAAATTTAAAAAGAGCAATGGAAAATATAGGAGAAGTTTTTATTGAGTTTCAGAATAAAATAATTCAAAATCTGCCTTATTTGATCTCGGCCTTTTTGGTGTTCATTGTATTTGTAATTGCAGGTTACATCATTGATTATCTGATTAGCAGGAGGCTTCGAAGCAAATGGAAAGATGTGCTGCTTGCCGGTTTCGTAGCAGGTGTAAGTAAATGGATATTGATAATTATAGGTGTTGTGGTGGGCTTACATATGATGGGATTTAGTGGGATCGCAGGTAGCCTGGTGGCAGGAGCAGGAGTTTCAGCGATTATTGTTGGATTTGCATTTAAAGATATTGCGGAGAATTTTTTAGCAGGCTTCTTACTAGCCATCAACAGACCATTTAAGATCCGGGATATTATAGAATCGAGTGGATTCAAAGGACCGGTTCAGAATCTTGATCTTAGAGTTACTCATATTAAAACTTCAGATGGTAAAGACATCTATATCCCAAATTCTATGATCATCAAGAATGTGTTGATCAACTATACCAAAGACAATATCCTTAGGCATGAGTTTATCGTTGGCCTGGATACTTTCGACGACCTTGTAAAAGCTCGTGACATAGCAATGAAATATTTCGAAGGGCATAGCGATATTCTAAAAACACCTAAACCAAACGTGATGATCGATCAAATCGGTGAGAGCAGCGTCAATGTTAAGTTTCTGTTCTGGGTTGATATTTTAAAGCAGCGGAGTCAGGCAAATTCAGGAGACACCGGAGAGACAATAAAAAGTCAGGTAATGCGAGAAATCAAAGATCTTCTCCTGGAAAATGGCTTCAATCTCCCAAGTGTGATCATTGAACATAAAATGTATGACAGTAAGTCACCATTGGATATTAATATTTCCAAGAGTTGAAAAAGGTCGTCATTCATAAAGCAGGAGGATTCGAGCAGCTTATACTTGAAGAACATCCATCTCCACAAGCAGGTAAGTACGAGATCAAAATTGCTGTGAAAGCGATAGGAGTTAATTATGCTGATGTTGTTATCCGTTGGGGACTGTATAGATCAGCGAAAGAATTTGTGGGGTGGCCAATTACTCCCGGCTTTGAGGTTGCTGGAACTGTCATTGAAGTTGGTTCAGATGTAGGATCGTTTGCACCCGGACAAGAAGTGTTTGCTGTCACTCTATTCAATGGATACTCTACAGAAATATGCATCCCGCAACATCAGGTTTTTCATAAACCTGCTAAACTCACTATGGAAGAAGCAGCCGGATTTCCTGCAGTATTCTTGACAGCTTATCATGCCGTGCATCAGAATATCATCATACGGGAAAACATGAAAGTCCTGATCCATTCTGCTGCTGGTGGTGTAGGAAGTAGCCTTGTTCAGTTATGTAAACTAAAGGGTTGTGAGATCATAGCAATTGTTGGAGGAGAGCACAAAATAGAAACAGCAAAGAATATGGGTGCGGATCACGTTCTGGATCGATATACAACTAATATTTGGAGTGAAACTGCAAAGATCTTTCCCCAGGGCTCTGATGTTATCTTCGATGCCAATGGTGGCGAAAGTCTTAAAAAAGGATTTAATGCTCTAGCCAAAGGTGGTAAAATAGTGGTCTATGGCACGCATTCGATCTTGCCGGATAAAAGTGGCAGGATAAATTGGATCAAATTGATCTATAGTTTCCTCACAGCAGCACGCTTTCATAGTTTGAAATTAAACACCCGAAGTATAATTAATTTCAATCTTTCATTCATGTTTCACGAAAAAGAGTTGCTTGCTGAAGCGATGAAGGACCTGATCAATTGGGTTGAGCATGATCAGATCAAGCCCCTGAAAGTATCGACTTTCAGGCTGGAAAATGTAGCGGATGCCCATAAAGCGATCCAGAGTGGCAAAACTGTAGGAAAACTAATTCTGACAAACAACGAATGAATTATACATATGTGTATATGTTTTGCGTTGAAATATAAGGCAATTATATTATTTGGATAAAATCCCACAGAGTCGTAATTTTCAATTTTTGGCCTAATTGCTGTACCTTTACATAGAATTAATTCGGAATGTATGATCTATTTAGATTTTGAAAAGCCTATTGAAGAGTTGAATGAACAGCTTGTAAATCTCCTGCAGATCCAGGAGAAGAGTGATGTTCCCATGGGAGATAAGATCAAGGAGTTGAAGCGAAAGATCAAAGAGAAGCAAAAGGAGATCTATGACAACTTGAATGGTTGGCAAAAAGTCCAGCTGTCAAGACATCCAGATCGACCATACACTTTATATTATATCGATGAAATGTGCGAAAACTTTATCGAGTTGCATGGAGACAGGATCTGTGCAGATGATAAAGCGATCGTCGGTGGTATCGGTAATGTCGATGGGAAGAATATCATGTTCATCGGTCACCAGAAAGGGATCAACACCAAATTACGTCAATACAGGAATTTTGGAATGGCAAATCCTGAAGGCTATCGAAAAGCATTGAGGTTAATGAAGTTGGCGGAGAAATTTGGAATGCCTGTGGTCACCTTGATAGATACACCAGGTGCATTTCCCGGGATCGAGGCGGAAGAACGGGGTCAGGCAGAAGCAATTGCAAGAAATTTAATAGAAATGGTTCAGCTTAAGGTACCGCTTATCTGTATTGTAATTGGAGAAGGTGCTTCGGGAGGTGCTTTGGGTATTGGAATGGGTGACAGAACTTTCATGATGGAAAATACCTGGTTTAGCGTTATTTCACCCGAATCTTGTTCTTCCATTTTATGGAGAAGCTGGGATTTTAAGGAAGAAGCTGCAGAACAACTGCAACTTACCGCAGCGCAAAACTTAAAACATAAAATTATTGATGGTATCATAAAAGAGCCACTGGGTGGCGCTCATCAGAAACCGGAGGCGGCAGCACACATTTTAAAGAAACAAATTCTGAAAAATATCGAAGAACTAAGTGAGATGAAACCGGAAGAACGCATTCATAAGAGAATCGCAAAGTATTCGGCGATCGGTTTCTATGAATTAGCTTAATTTTATTCTTGAATATATGAAAACCTTTTACGCAATAAAGGAATATTTTCACAAAGTTGCTCTAAACAAACAGCTGAAAACTGTTGTAGCCAGCAGAGACTTTGTGAATATGGAGAACGCCCGTTCTGTAGGCATCCTCTATGATGCCACACTTCCGAATAATAATATCATCGTAACCAAATTTGCTGAAAAACTGAAGCTGAATAATAAGAAAGTAAATGTTCTGGGATATGTTGATGATAAGAAATCTGAAACACATCCACTGAATCCTCTTTTTAATAACAAAGACTTAAATTGGTTTCTTCTTCCTTCTAATGATAAGATCAAGCATTTCATCAATGAGGAATTTGATATTCTTATCAATGCATTTATCGGTGAGCGTCTCCCTCTGGAGTATATTTCTGCCTTATCTAAAGCAAAATACAGAGTTGGGCCTTATAGCGAGTCGAAAACGCATTGTTATGAATTGATGATCAATATGGGAGAAAAACAGGATCTACAATATTTATTGGATCAAATTTCGTTTTACTTAAAAGTATTTAATAAAAAAG
Source organism: Chitinophagales bacterium (assembly GCA_013001465.1). Lineage (GTDB taxonomy): Bacteria > Bacteroidota > Bacteroidia > Chitinophagales > JABDMM01 > JABDMM01. The sequence continues at coordinate 6,704 of JABDMM010000013.1, forward strand.
ATGCCATCTCAGCTTAAAGGAACCGGTGTTGCTCTGGTAACACCTTTCGACGAAAATCGGAATGTAGATTATGACGCTTTGGAAAAAGTGATCAATCACGTTATCAGGAATGGTGTGGATTTCATTGTGACTTTAGGGACTACAGGAGAAACACCAACATTAAACTCTGATGAGCGAAGAAGAATTGTAGACAAAACTTTAGAAGTAAATGATAACAGACTTCCGGTAATTATTGGATTTGGCGGAAATGATACTACAAAAGTTATAAAAGCTATCACTGCCTTTGATATGGCGGGCATCAGTGGAATTCTTTCTGCAAGCCCATCATATAACAAACCATCTCAGGAAGGGATCTATGAGCATTATCGAAAGATATCAGACTATACTCATCACGATATTACACTTTATAATGTTCCAGGAAGAACAGCATCAAACATTAGTGCAGAAACAACTTTGAGATTAGCCGAGATCAAAAATATTACCGGGATAAAAGAAGCTTCCGGAAATCTGGGTCAATGTATGGAGATCATAAAGTATAAACCGAAAAATTTCGTTTTGCTTTCCGGAGATGATCTGCTTACACTTCCATTGATCTCTCTTGGAGCGGAAGGTGTTATCTCTGTTGTTGCCAATGCTTTCCCGGGCAATTTTTCGAAACTTGTGAATACTTGTCTCGAAGGTAATTTCGGAGAAGGGAAAATGCTTCATTATCGATTGATGGATACCATCAATCATTTATTCTCTGAGGGAAATCCGGCAGGTATAAAATGTTCTCTCGAACTAATGCACATATGCAAGTCTTACCTAAGATTGCCATTGACAAACGTTTCTAAGCAAACTAAAGACGCTTTAGCTCGTGAAATCGAGAAGTTAAAGTCTGAAGAGATATTTAATCAGGCGCCGTAAACCTTAGATTCGAACTCTACCATTTCACCTTTTTCATATTCACCACTTTTCATTTTCTGTGCAACCATGTTAAAGGCATGTAAAGTCTGATCAATGTCATCTTGAGTATGTACAGCAGTTGGGATCAATCTCAATAATAAATGACCTTTAGGAATTACAGGATACATTACCGCAGAACAGAAAATTCCATATGTTTCTCTAAGGTCAAAAATGATATAAGCAGCAACCTGTAAATTATCTCCTTTAAGATAAACAGGAGTAACTGGAGAATTAGTAACTCCAAGATCGAATCCATCTCGCCTTAATCCATTTTGAAGTTTATTGACGTTATCCCAAAGCTTTTGCTTATGAGAAGGATCTGTACGCAGTAGTTCAAGTCGCTTAAGATTTCCAACAACAAGTGGCATCGGAAGAGATTTAGCAAATATTTGAGATCTCACATTATACCTAAGAAATTCTATGATATCCTTATCTGATGAAATAAATGCACCGATGCTAGCCATCGACTTAGCGAAAGTAGAGAAGTAGATATCGATCTCGTCTTGAATACCTTGTTCTTCGCCTGTTCCTGCACCGGTTTCTCCCATCGTACCAAAACCATGAGCATCATCGACAAGTATCCTAAAATTATATTTCTCCTTGAGTGCAATGATCTCTTTTAACTTACCTTGATCACCTGCCATACCAAAAACACCTTCGGTAATTACAAGAATTCCGCCTTTGGTATTTTTTACGATCTCATTGGCTCTCACCAACTGCTTTTCGAAATTTTCGATGTTGTTGTGAGTGAAAACAAATCGCTTTCCCTGATGCATTCGAACACCATCTACAATACACGCATGACACTCAGCATCATAAACGATTACATCATGTCTGTTAACAAGAGCATCGATCGCCGACATAATCCCCTGGTAACCGAAATTCAACAGAATTGTATCCTCTTTCCCAACAAACGCAGAGAGTTCGTTTTCCAATTTATCATGTAAGTCAGAATTTCCGGACATCATTCTTGAGCCCATAGGATAAGCAAGACCCCAGTTGCGTGTTGCCTCAGTATCTACTCTTCTAATTTCAGGGTGATTAGCAAGACCCAGATAATTGTTAAGACTCCATACGATCCTTTCCTTACCTTTAAACTTCATGCGGCTTGACAGCTCTCCTTCCAGTTTTGGAAAAATGAAGTAATCTCCCATTAAATCCGCATGGGTACCTAACGGTCCCTTATCCGTCTTAAATTTTTCGAATAAATCCATATAGTGAATCCTTTAATTTACATTTGCACTGCAAAAGTAAGCTAAATAATAGTTTTTACTCCAAATTATAGCCTTAAATAAAGAATAACGCTTTTTAACACAAGGAGTAAACTAAGATGGAAATTTTAGCGTTTTTATAATTCCAATAAGCAAACTTTAGTTGATGAGTTTTAATTTAAGCAAGCATATATTTCTACCTCTTGTTTTAGTACTGGCTTTGTTCGCAACATCATGCAACTCTTATCAGAAGATTGTAAAGAGTGATAATTGGGAGTATAAGTACAATAAAGCTATCGAGTTTTACAATAAAGGAGCATATTATAAAGCCATTCCTGTCATTGAAGATCTCCTTGTATATTATAAAGGAACAGAAAAAGCAGAAGAATTATACTTCTATTATGCTAATTGTCATTTTCAGCAAAATAGCTTCACGATCTCTGCTTATCATTTTAAAAACTATGTAAGCCAATATCCATATAGCGACCGGGCAGCGGAGAGTTTATACCTCTATGCTATGTCTCATTATAATATGTCTCCTGAAAGGTCGCTCGATCAAGAAAATACGTACAAGGCAATTGAGGCGTTTCAAGTCTTTATAAATACATACCCAGACAGCGAAAAAGTGGCAGAGGCCAATGATAAAATTGCAAGTTTGCGAGATAAGTTGGAAAAGAAAGCCCTGGAGAATGCAGATCTATATTATCGGACCAGTAATTTCAGGGCTGCAGCAAACGAGTATTTAAATATCCTTGTGAATTATCCTGATATTGAAAATGCAGAGGAGATCGCATGGAAGGCTTTAAAAGCCAGATTTATGTTCGCAGATAACTCCACTTTTCGACGTCAGGTAGAACGATTTGAAGAAACATTAAAGGTGTATAAGGATTTTGTATACAAATACCCCGATAGCAAGTTCAGAAAAGAAGCAGATGGGATGTTTGAGGAATCTAATTTCAGAATTATCCGTTCATCATATAATCACGCAGTGCTTTCGTTATTGAAAGATCGGGAAAAGATGTTTAGGGCGACCATTAACTTGTATGAGAAACATTTCCCTAAGATAACAGATCAGAGAAATGCTGAAGAAGCAAAGAGATTATTGGAAGGGGCATACTTTATGATAGTTAAAACAAACTATCAGTTGGCTCAAAACTCAGCAAAACAAGCGAGATCCAAGTGGTATAGTAAGACAATTAATTCCTATTTTAATTTCATCGATAAGTATAGTTCGAGTAAATTTGCAAATGAAGCCGAAAAAATTTATGAAGCTTCAACAGAAAATCTAAACAAGATTAAGAATGGATAAGATCAAGAAGCACAAGTCAACAGAGACATCTCCGTTTATTGAAACTAAAGATACCGCAGGTTTATCTGAAAAGTCTGGGGGCAATTTATACCGGGCTATTTCGATCATCGGAAAAAGATCGAATCAGATCGCTCAGGAACTCAAAGAAGAACTCCATTCAAAACTAGAGGAGTTTGCCTCCACCAGTGACAATTTGGAAGAAGTTTTCGAAAACCGTGAACAGATCGAAATATCCAGGTTTTATGAGAGACTTCCTCATCCAACTTTGTTAGCTTCCCAGGAATATATAGAAGACCAGGTCTATGTTAGAGACCCTCAGCTCGAAGCGGAACCCACTAACGAAAAATAATTTTTGAGCCTTAATAGCAAAAAGATCTTATTGGGCATAAGCGGAAGTATTGCAGCTTATAAATCTGCGCTTATTGTCCGTCAATTAATAAAAAAAGGAGCTGAAGTAAAGGTCATTATGACTTCAGCAGCTGCAGCTTTTATTACCCCTCTGACTATTTCTACCCTCAGCAAAAATCCGGTTATTATCGATATCATCGATGACGATAATTGGAATAATCATGTAGAATACGGCCTGTGGGCGGATCTCTACCTGATAGCACCAGCTTCTGCTAACACCATAGCTAAAATGGCCAATGGTTTATGCGATAATATGCTATTGGCTACATATTTGAGCGCTCGATGCCCTGTCTATATCGCTCCCGGAATGGATCACGATATGTGGAAGCACCCGGCAACTCAAAACAATATTAAATCACTGAGATCCTTTCCGTCGCATAAGATCATCGATGTCGACGAAGGAGAATTGGCATCAGGTTTGCATGGCTTAGGCCGTATGGCTGAACCTGAAACTATCATATCTATTTTGGAAAACCATTTCGCCTGATCATGATATCGGGAAAAAAAATTCTGGTAACTGCAGGACCTACGTATGAGCCTATCGACCCTGTCCGCTTCATAGGCAACAGATCAAGTGGGAAAATGGGGGTCGCCATAGCCGAAGCGTTTGCTGATGAAGGCGGTGATGTGGTTTTGATCAAAGGTCCGGTCAGAATCGAAGCTGACCATACCAAAGTTAAAACGATAAACATAGAAACCGCAGAAGAAATGCATTCAGCCTGTATGAAGCATTGTACTGATTCTGATATAATTATTATGGCTGCTGCCGTGGCGGATTATACACCGATCACAACACATGCAGAAAAGTTAAAGAAAGGTGACGGTAATCTGATACTAGAGCTGGAACGCACTAAAGATATTCTGGCTCAAATGGGTCTTCAAAAGAAAGAAGGGCAGATCCTGATCGGATTTGCGCTTGAATCTGAAGAGGGAAGTGACAATGCGATCCAGAAATTAAAGAAAAAGAATCTCGACATGATCGTTCTAAATTCTTTACAGAATAAAGGGGCGGGGTTTCAACACGATACAAACCAAGTAACTATTTTTGATAAATTCGGTAACAGTAATAAGTTCGACTTGAAGTCAAAAGCTGAAGTAGCTATAGATATTATTAATGCCGTTAAGAATTATGCGACACATGCTCAACAATAGATTTCTATTATCTACATTTCTCATTCTATGTGGAATAAGTATATCTGCACAGGAACTGGACTGTAAGGTTCAGGTCAATGCGCAAAAGGTGAAATCTGTTGATGCCAAAATATTTAAAGAATTCGAATCTGCCGTTTTCGAGTTTATGAATAATAGAAACTGGACCGGAGATGTCTTTTCGGAAAAAGAAAAGATCGAATGCAGCATTTTTATCACTATCGATTCTGAATTAGGAAATGACCGTTACAGCGCAACAGCAGCGATCCAGTTAAGCAGACCGGTATACAACACTGATTATAACTCCACGATATTAAACATGATCGATCAAAACTGGGAATTCGAATATACCGAGTTTCAACCGCTCGATTTTAATGAAAATGTTTACGTCTCAAACCTAACTTCCATGCTTGCATTTTATGCCTATGTGTTTATCGGTATGGATTACGATACTTATTCTGAAAAAGGTGGCAGCGAGTTTTTCAATAAAGCAGAATCAATACTTACATCTGTTCCAAGTAGTGCACCAAAAGGATGGAAGCCGTTTGACGGTCAGCGAAACCGTTATTGGTTGATCACCGATATCCTGAATAGCAGGCTAAGTGGTTTACGAGAAGCTATGTATACATATCATCTCAAGGGACTCGATCACATGTATGATGATGCTGCCAAAGCAAAAACAACGGTGCTTGAAGCATTAGAGCAGATTCGATCGGCTCACGAAGAGAAACCCACAAGCTATCTTATCCAGATTTTTATCGATGCCAAAGAAGATGAGATCGTCAATTTATATTCGGTATCACCCAATCAGGAAAAACTTGAAGTACTGAAGATATTATCCAAGATCAATCCTACGGAGTCTAATGAGTATTCCCGGAAATTGATGGGAAAGTGATGTTCGTGTGCTCGTGTGCTCATGGGTTCATGTGCTCGTGATTGGTTAATTGGTGATTAGTTGATTAGCCCAACTAAAATCGAGAATCCCAAAATAGCAATCTTCAATCCCGACCACTCTTAATCTCTTAATCTCTTAATCGCAATTCTCTAAATCTCTACATCAAAAATCTCAAATCCCCAAATCCCCAAATCCCCAAATCCCCAAATCTCACAATTTCACAACAATCATAATTGTTGAGCTATGTCTGTGTATAAAGATCCATTGAAAGAGTAAGGTAATTCTCACCGATTCCTCGTATTTTTCAACTCCTTTTTAAAGCAACTTATGTTAAGATCCCTACAAATTAAAAATTATGCCCTGATCGATTCCTTATCGATCGACTGGGATTCGCAATTTAATGTCATCACCGGTGAAACCGGTGCGGGAAAGTCTATCCTTCTTGGAGCACTATCTCTTGTTCTTGGAAATCGCGCCGATATCAAAAGCTTAAACAGAAAAGACAAAAAATGTAGTGTAGAAGCTACTTTCGATATTTCTGACCTCGATACCAATAGCTTTTTTCAAATGCATGATCTGGATTATCATGACATTACGATCATGAGACGGGAGATCACGCCCTCGGGAAGATCCAGAGCGTTCATAAATGATACTCCCGTTACTCTTCAGGTGATGAAGTCGCTTGGCGATCAACTCATCCACCTTCATACCCAACATGCCACGCTTGAATTGATGTCTAAAGACTTTGCCATCATCTCGCTCGATAGATTTGCCTCGATCGATAGCAAAACATATTATGAACAGTTCAGGAAATGGCAGGATTTGATCAAAGAATTGAATTTGCTCAAAGAAGCAAATGCCCGAACGACTTCAGAACAAGACTATTTTCAGTTTCTTTTGAATGAGCTGGAAGAAGCAAATCTCGATGAGATCCAACAGCAAAGCCTGGAAGATGAGATGATGAGTATTGAGAATGCAGAAGATATAAAACTAAAATCTTCTGAAGCTGTCGATCTGCTTGAAGAACAGGATGGAAGTATAATAAGTAAACTCAATCATGTTAGCGCACTAATTGGAGACCTGAAAAGGGTGGATAAGGATATGGCTGCGCTCGATGATCGGCTCAATAGTACGATCATCGAACTTCAGGAATTGAGCAGAGAGATCGCTTATATTCAGGATAAAGTAAATTATGATCCGCAAAGATTGGATGAGATCAAGTCAGTCATCGATCACTTGTACCGACTCCAAAAGAAGCATCAGATGGATAGTGTCGATGATCTGATAAGTAAAAGAGATGAGATCGCATCTAAGCTCGAAACATTGGAAAACTCTACACACAGAGTGGAGGAGTTGGAGAAGGAGATCTCGATCAAGGAAGAAGAGCTAAGAGAACTTGCTTCAGAACTCCTAAACGAAAGAATAAAGCATAAACCAGATCTGGAAAAGACCATCGAGAACTTATTAGCAGATCTAGGCATGAAACATGCCAGATTTGAGGTGTCTGTAAGTGAACAGAAGGACCTCAATAAATTCGGAAATTGTAAAGTGGAACTGCTTTTCAATGCAAACAAAGGCGGACAATTAATGAGTGTGAGTCAGGTCGCTTCCGGAGGTGAATTGTCTCGTCTGATGCTTGCGATCAAATCGATACTTGCCGGAAAAATGGTCCTGCCAACCTTAATATTCGATGAGATCGATACCGGTATTTCAGGTGAGATCGCCATTAGAATGGGGGATGTGCTAAAACAACTTAGCAGCAGGCATCAACTCATTTGTATCACTCATCTGCCTCAAATTGCTGGGAAAGGCAATGCGCATTATTACATCTATAAGAGTATTATTGATGAAAAGAGTGTCACCAGGATGACGAAACTCGATGGAAAGAAACGGATAGAGACGTTAGCTGAAATGATCGGTGGAGAAAAAGCAGGAGATGTGGCGAGAAAACAAGCTAAAGAACTTTTACATAGTTAAAGAATCTGACATGATGCGATTTCAACTATTGCTGATCATTGGTATATCTATTCAGGCGAGCGCTTATTCGCAAGACTTTTCCGCAGTACCTGCTTCATTTGATACGATTTGGAATGATGTCGATCTATCGGATTATTTTATCAGCTTTCCTCTAAACAGCAGTTTGAGTAATCACTCACAAGATACGCTAGTACTAAGATGGTATAGGGTGAAGGGCGCTAATTGCCCGCAAGAATGGGATATTTTCATGTCAGATTTTAACATCAGCTATGTCCCAGAAATAGATTCTTCAACTATCCCGTTAACATTTTATCCTGGAGATAGTATGAGGCATTTCAGCCTGGAAGTGGCTCCAAGGCAGACTCATGGTTGCTGTCGAGTAGATGTGTTCTTTACCGATCAGGATGATCTTTCTGTTCGTTATGATACGATCCAGTATGAGCTTGCGATCAATGACTCTAGTTGTGACGTTACTTTTGTTAACGATTTACCGGAAGGTGAAGAGCTCTCAGTATATCCTAACCCCGTATTGTCTTTCTTTAGTCTGAATAAAAAATTCGAAACCGTAAAAATCTTCAGTATTACAGGAGAATTAGTGAAAATATTGCGATATGAACCAACAGCCAGATATGACATCCGTGATCTGGACCCGGGTACCTACATTTTAAGTACGAATGGGAAAACCGGATCATCAAAGGCGGTGATCTTAAAGCATTAGTTTACTAACCACTTCCCTAATCCAAAGAAGATCGCCAGCCAGACCAAGCCTTTGATCGTAAAAAATAAAAGACCCAGGATCCCGATTTTCTTGAACCACTTTTTAAACTTGTTTTGGCTTTCAATTTGTTGTTCGTTCATAATCTAAATAACAATTCGATATTAATCTAGTTCTGCAAAAATCATAAACTGAGATCACTTTTTTGAATTTTTATCGTAATTTCCATGTTCACATTTTGATAACCTCGATAATTTATTCTCGTATCCTAAGTTATCAGCAATTTATGCGAAAGCGTCGATTAACATATCAGATCTCATGCTTGCTTCTGGCAATGCTAACAATGGCCATTACAGCAAGCGTTTCGGTTAATGCGCACTATTGCCAGGGTCAGTTGAAGAATGTCAGCTTACTCGGGAAGGCGAAAGCATGTGAATCAGATGCTCAGCTCGTACACTGCGAAAAAAAGAATACAAATTGTAAGAAAAAATTAATCAATTCTGAATGTGAAAAAGGTTGTTGTGATACCGAACAAGTGATCCTGGAATCTCCGGATGATCTGATTCAATCTGAAGTTGTCTCCTTCAACTATGAGCTATCTGAGCTTATTTCTTATGTTACAACTCCCGAAGAGAAAGCGAAGGTGATCTCTTTTCCCAAGCCTGAATACTTAAATTTTAAACCACCGCTCTCAGGCAAACGCCTGCTTCTTCTGCATCAGACGTTCTTAATTTGATCTTTCATTTCTGTGGAATTACCCCGTTTGCTGCAAGCACTCGGGTAGTAGAATTTTACATCCATCAAGAAATGAACAATGATCAGACATATAATTAAATTTTTTATCGACAATAAGCTGGTGGCATGGCTTCTTTTGCTGCTATTCGCCGGACTTGGATTTGCTACTGCACCATTTGATCTCGAATCGA
>JABDMM010000022.1 GCA_013001465.1 Chitinophagales bacterium
CAGCAAGATGCGCAGTACAGTATGTACATGTTCAACGGATTGTATATTAATCCTGCATATGCAGGGAGCCAGGAGATACCAACAATGAATGCATTATACAGGAAACAATGGACAGGTTTTGACGGAAGTCCATCTTCCGGTTCCTTTGCATTTCATATGCCATTTAAGAAAGATCCCAATGCTATTGGTTTTATTCTAGGGTATGATAAAATCGGTGTAACTGAAATTTATGGACTGGATGCAATCTATGCTTATCGCATTAAACTAAATGACAGGTATAAGATTTCCATCGGTATTCAAGCCGGTTTTGATCAATATGTAGCCGACCTCACACAAGTCGCACTTCCAGATCCAACACAACCGGATGAAAGCTTCTCAGACAACAGATCGCTATTTCTACCAAACGTTGGAACCGGTATTTATGCGTATTCTGATAAGTTTTACGCGGGTTTTTCTATTCCACATTTATTAAACAACAGTTTGGAAGAGAGCTTTGAATTAGGACCGGATTCTTCGGCAAGGCAGTTCAGACACTATTTTGCATCTGTGGGATATGTATTTGGTAAGAAGATGGCCAATGTAAAATTCAAACCTTCAATTTTGTTCAAGTATGTCGATAATGCGCCGGTGGATTTTGATTTCAACGCCAGCATTTTGATCATCGATAGATTTTGGATCGGAGCATCCTACAGAACAGGTGGAGATTATCGCAATGGCTGGGGAGAATCGATAATCGGAATGTTTGAATTTATGGCAACCCCTAGATTGAGAGTTGGATATGCATACGATAGAACGATCTCTCAGTTGAGCAAAGTAAACAATGGATCCCATGAGATCATGATCGGATGGGATTTTTATCATGAAGATCAAAGATTTGTTAATCCGAGATACGTTAAATATTTCTAATCATAAAGATGCATAGAATAACTTATTTTTTATCGGTAGTACTCTTGCTTATCTCTACACATTCGGAGGTTCAGGCACAAAAGCTATACCTTAAGAGAGCGTCGACTTATATGGAGCAGTTTGATTTTCAGAACGCGATCGATATTTATAATATTGTTATAAAGAAACATCCTGAGAATACAGAAGCAATTTCTGGGTTAGCTAAAGCTTACAGGCTTACCGGAGAACCTAAAAAGGCTGAAATATATTATGCGAAATTACATGAGAGCGGTAATGCGACTCCTGAAGATGTATTTTATTATGCACAGGCACTTCAGTCAAATAAAAAGTATGGAATAGCCAAGGAGCAATTCAAATTATACAACGAACTCGTACCTGCAGACAAAAGAGCTCCTGAGATTATAATGGGTTTAAATAATTTGGATGAGTTAAAGTCTGATAATCCACTTTTCCAGCTTGATAGCTTAACTATCAATTCAAAAGCCAGCGATTTTGCGCCGACATATTTCAGAGAAGGTATTGTTTTCAGCTCCAATCGGAATTCCAAATTGATCGACAGAACAGATGTTTGGACAGGTTTTTCATTTCTAAACGTCTATCATGCTTCGATAAACGATGAGGGAAAACTTTCTGAGGAACTACTAAAAGGTAAAGTCAATAACGTATATCATGATGGTCCGGTAGCATTTAGTCCGGATCACGCTATCATGTATCTTACCAGAAGTAACTATTTGAAGAAGAAGGCGACTTCGAGTTCAGATAATACCGTTAAGCTTAAAATATATCGATTAGAGTATTCTCCTTCAAAGAATAAGTGGGTTGATATCAAGGATCCGTTTCCTTTCAACAGCAGTGAGTATTCAGTTGGGCATGCCAGCGTCTCCAGTGATGGAAATTTCTTGTATTTCATGAGTGATATGCCGGGAGGTTATGGAGAAACTGATCTATACCGATCTGAATGGAATGGCAGTGAATGGGCTGAAGCGGAGAATCTTGGTCCGCAGATCAATACACCGGGGAGAGAGATGTTCCCTTTTATCGATGAAGCTGGAAATCTTTATTTTTCATCAGATGGTCATATGGGACTTGGTGGATTAGACCTATACTATTCCGGAGTATCTAAAGAAGGTTTTAGTCGAGTTGTGCATTTAGGAACACCATTGAATTCGAATAGAGACGACTTCGGTATCACGATGGCAAATGACAGTCCGGAAGGATATTTCAGCTCGAACAGAAGCGGTGGAGTTGGGAAAGATGATATTTATGGCTTCACACGAAATAAAGTGATCATCAGTGGGATCATAGAGGATTTCACTACCGGCGGACCTATTGCAGGTGCAGAGATCAGTTTACTTCGCAAAGGTGAGAGTGAAACTTATGCCCAAGCATTTACAAATGATGATGGTTCTTATATATTGATCGCTGATCCTGATACCGAGCAACAAATTGAATTCTTTAAAACCGGCTATTTTATAGAGCAGATGGATATTAAGACTAAATATGAACCAATTACAATTAACAAGAAGTTAAAAAGACGAGGTCTGATCGATCTCAATATTGGGGTAACAGATAAAGAAACCGGAGAAGCTATACCAAAAGTCAAGATAGCATTTGCAAATATTACTGACGGTACAAAAGATACGGTGTATACAGACGAAATGGGGAAGTTGAATTACAGGCTATTACCCGATAAAGAATATGAACTCATGCTTTCTAAAGATACAGATAGTGAGGATGAGCAATATATACAGGTTAGTGGTCAAATTTCAACAGTAGACTACTTTTTTGAGACGATAAATAAGGATTTTGAATTAGAATTGCTTAAATTAGAGGTTCCGATAGTTCTAGAAGATATCTTTTACGATTTCGATAAATGGAACATTCGAAAGGATGCTGAAGAAGAGTTAGGGAGGTTATTAAAGATATTAGAGGATAACCCCAGTATGGAAATTGAGCTTAGCTCTCATGCAGATTCCCGGGGTGAAGATGAATACAACTTGTACCTCACAGCAAAAAGAGCTACAGCTGCTGTTAGCTGGCTCACTCAAAGAGGAATTAAACCTTACAGAATGATAGCCGTTGGCTATGGGGAAGAAAAACTGGTGAATAACTGTTCGAATGGAGTACCATGTACTGCAGAGCAACACCAACAAAATAGAAGAACTGAATTTACTATATTAAAGTTTTAAAATTTTACCTACTTGTTTTCATGGCTGAAGTCCTTCTCGATTAAATTCGAGAGGGGCTTTTTTTATTTATAGTATGCATATAGTCTATCATCCAGATGTTTCTCAAGAATCTCAAATATTTCTCCTGGACGGAGAAGAGGCAAAACACACCGTTCGTGTACTCCGAAAAAAACCCGGCGATCTCGTTTGGGTAGTGAACGGCAAAGGTGGCTGGATGGAAGGCGAAATAGTTTTTGCTGATAATAAAAAATGTAATATTCAGATCCGGAAAATATTGGAGATGAATCAACCTCCGGCACATTATCTTCATATCGCTATCGCTCCTACAAAAAGCATGACGCGCTTCGAATGGTTTCTGGAAAAAGCTACCGAGCTGGGTGTTAGTGAGATCAGTTTAATTCTATGCCGCCGTTCGGAGCGAAAGATCGTTAATATGGACAGAGCTGAGAAAAAATTGATCGCTGCTTTGAAGCAATCTCAAGGTTTGCATCTGCCAAGGATCAACGAAGTTGAAAAATTTTCTGATTTTCTGAAGACGGAAAGAAATGGGCAAAATTTTATTGCTACCATAATTGATGAAACAAAGCCGCTTTTGGATGTGTACAATAACGGCATGCCAGCAACCGTATTAATAGGACCTGAAGGAGATTTTTCAGAAGACGAGGTATCTTCGGCAATTGAAAAGGGATATCAGGCTGTAAGTCTTGGAAAAACCCGATTAAGGGTTGAAACTGCAGGAATCGTAGCTTTACATACTTTAATGATCAAGAATCAATGAAATACTTTATTACACCACTATTACTAATTGTTCTATTGCTCAATTCCGCTTTTGCGCCTGAGTTACCTTTGAAGATCGCTTTGTTAAAATATAATGGTGGTGGTGACTGGTACTCAAACCCTACTTCATTGCCAAACCTTATAGAGTTCTGCAATTCAGAACTGGGTACAAATATTCACACCGAACCGCAAACAGTGGAAGTGGGCAGTCAGGAAATATTTAACTACCCGTTTCTACATATGACCGGACATGGAAATGTAGTTTTTTCTGATGCTGAAGCTGAGAATTTGCGGACCTATCTCATTTCAGGTGGTTTCCTTCATATCGATGATAATTATGGGATGGATAAATACGTGAGACCCGCACTGGCCAAAGTCTTTCCTGAGTTGGAACTTGTAGAACTACCTTTTAGCCACGAAGTGTATCATCAGAAGTTTGATTTTGATAAAGGTTTGCCTAAAGTACATGAGCACGACAATAAGCCTCCACAAGGTTTTGGTTTGACGTATGAAGGAAGATTGATCTGCTTTTATTCTTATGAAAGCGATCTTGGAGATGGTTGGGAAGATCAGGATGTCCATAATGATCCTGAGAATATCAGATTGCTGGCTTTAAGAATGGGTAGTAATCTGGTTAGCTATGTTTTCGGGAATTGATCATAATTTAGCAAGCGAGCGCACCAATTTAGGACCACCATAAATGAAACCGGTATAGACCTGGATCAGGTCAGCTCCTGCATCTAATCTTTCTTTTCCATTTTCTACATTCATGATCCCACCTGCTCCGATCAAATGCATTTCCGGGGGACATTTGGATCTTAGCAATTCAATAGCATGCTGAGATTTTTCTGTTATAGGTTTTCCGCTTAATCCACCGGCACCTAGATTTTCGATCTCCTTTGTACCCAACGACAAACCTTCCCTGGAAACAGTGGTATTTGTAGCTATTATACCATCAATTCCAGCCGTCACCGCTGCTTCGACGATATCGTCCAATTGCTGTTCGCTCACATCAGGCGCAATCTTTAAAAAGACTGGTTTAGGATTACTTTTACTTCGATTTATTTTTTGAATGGCGTTAAGGATAACTAATAGATTTGATTTTGTTTGCAGGTCTCTGAGGTTTGGCGTATTAGGTGAGCTCACATTGACAGTGAAGTAGTCGACCAGATCAAACAACCTGTTGAAGCAGGTCACATAGTCATCCACTGCTTTTTCATTTGCGGTTACTTTATTCTTACCAATATTTCCTCCGATTATAAAATCTTCCCTTTCGAACTTTTCAAGTCGCTTTGCTACAAGTTCTAGTCCGTCGTTGTTAAATCCCATGCGATTGATGATCGCTTTATCTTTCTTTAACCTGAATAATCTAGGTTTAGGATTGCCATCTTGAGGTAAAGGTGTAACTGTGCCTACTTCCATGAATCCGAAACCCAGTCCCTTCATGATATGCATATATTCTGCATTCTTATCAAAGCCGGCGGCAAGACCTAATTTATTGTAGAAAGTTAATCCGGCAACAACTGTAGAAGTGTTTCTATTTTTATATTTTCTAAAGAAAATTGAACTGAAACCCGGAATATGGTATATAAAGTTTAAGATATTTAAGGTTACATGATGCGCAGTTTCCGGGGGAAGTAGAAATAATAGTCTGATAAAGAATTTACTCAAGGGTCAATTTTCTCCAAATATAATCAGTAAATTTTGATCGTATGATAAACAAGAATAAACCACTGGCGGAAAGAGTTAGACCGGAACGCATTGATGAATTTGTGGGCCAAACACATCTATTAGCTGAGGATAAAGTTCTACACCAATTGATCAAGAGTAAGAGCTTGCCGTCGATGATCTTCTGGGGTCCCCCTGGAGTTGGGAAAACGACACTTGCAAACATCATTGCCAAAGAGATGGATCTATATTTTTTTACTCTAAGTGCTGTGGATGCCGGAGTAAAAGAGGTAAGAAAAATAATTGATGCGGCATCCAAAATGGATGGCGCGATACTCTTTATTGATGAGATCCACCGTTTTAATAAATCTCAACAGGATGCATTGCTTCATGCTGTGGAAAAAGGTGTTATTCATTTGATAGGAGCAACGACTGAGAATCCTTCTTTTGAAGTGATATCTCCTCTTCTTTCACGTTGCCAGGTTTATATTTTGGAAAATTTAAGTAAAAAGGAGTTGCTACAGGTGTTGGATCAGGCAATGGATAAAGATGAGATATTGAAAGGTAGAAATATAAAGATCGAAGAAAGTGACCTGTTGCTTAGGTATTCCGGGGGAGATGCGAGGAAACTCCTTAATCTCTTCGAGCTGGTCGTTCAAACTTCTTCGAAAGGTCCACTTGTTATCACTGATGAATTGGTTAAAAATACCGCAAGACAACAAATGGCAGTGTTTGACAAGAGTGGAGAAATGCATTATGACCTGATTTCAGCATATATTAAATCGATTAGAGGAAGTGACCCAAATGCTGCATTGTATTACCTGGCTAGAATGATCAAAGGTGGAGAGGACCCGAAGTTTATTGCCAGACGTTTGCTCATTTTGTCTGCTGAAGATATTGGCTTGGCAAACCCTACTGCATTAGTCATCGCTAACAATTGTTTTCAAGCTGTCAATGTTATAGGCTATCCGGAATGTGAGTTGATCCTGTCTGAAGTGACAACGTATCTCGCTGTCTCACCAAAAAGTAATTCCACTTATGTTGCGCTGAAAAATGCTAAAAAACTGGTGAATCAAACCGGAGATCTATCTGTGCCGTTGGCTATAAGAAATGCACCAACGAAATTGATGAAGGATCTCGATTATGGGAAAGAATATAAATATGCTCACGACTTCAGCGATAACTTTACAAGCATGGAATTTATGCCGGAACAGGTTCAGGGACAAACTTTATTCGAACCTGCTAACAATCCAAGGGAGGGTGAGATCCGAAAAAGACTCAAGGAATTATGGGCCAGTAAATATGGCTACTAACGATCGGTATACTCCAGCTTGGTACCAAAATAATTATTCAATACTACTTTAAATGTATTAACGCTAAGTTTTGCACTATCCAATTGTATTGCATCCAATCCCTCGGTTTTGATCAGATATGCGATAGAATAGCGTTCATTACCGTCATGCTCATTATTGAGCTCCCGAAACCCATGATCTCCCTGAATGACAACAATAAAGGGTCTGTTCACTTTTCTAGATCGAAAGATCTTCAATAATCGATCATGAATGTAGCGGAATTGTTGGAGATACATGTATTTTTTCAATTCTGTTTCCATCGGAAAAACTGAATCCAGGTCTGCAATCCGATTTCCGTATTGATCTACATAATAGGGATGATGTGGAAGCATCAGATGTGTGTAAACAAATTCCGGATCAACATTATCCGATTCAAATTGTTCTTTGAGATTGATCAATGCATTTTCATGATCTTCAGGAAGGTGTTTAAAAATGTTGTTTTTGTGATTTACATTTTTTCTCTTTAAAAAATTGATGATCATTGCTGGAGTATTGTTCCTCAGCATAACTTTAAAATAAGTAGAGTAGGCAGATTGAAGGCCATAGTTGTAAAGTGACTTTTTGTTCAGTGCATCAAAGATCGAGTTGTTATGTATCGTATATCCAAGCTTGTCCAGGGTACGGAATAACTTTGCCTCTTTAATACATGGGATTAGTTTTTTGAGGTATTCAGTTTCAGATGAGATCACAACTTCATGCAGCATACTCATGTTTAATGTGCTTGTTAAAGACAATGGAGTTTGATCGTATACACTTTTAGCATCAATAACATTTTGAAACCCTAATGATTTGTATTCCTTAAGGATAGTTGAATCTTCATAATCCCAGTATTTTTTTAAGCTCTCGAAGGAAGTTTGAGCATCGAGAAGAACAAAATAAATATCGGGCTGCAGAGATGAATCGGATATTGCAGGCTCTCCAAGATCCAGGAGTATGCTACCGCATCCATCCTGAATTCGCAATGCTGTTGATTGGTATGCGAAGGCACCAAAAAAGAAAACCAGCATAGCTATTATCATTTGATAAGTAACTAGAGCTTTCCACTTTTTTAATCTCTTAACGTTGATAAACAGAAGCCAAGCCAGAATTGGAAGAATGAATGAAGCAATAGCCAGTTTAAATCCTCCCAGATATAATGCCACTGGAGGAAGTCCAAGAAGTAATATTAAGTTGATATAAAAATTGGATAGTTGGAATTTCTTTGGGAAAGTTCTTTCACAAAGTTTCCATCCGAAATATACCACGATAGGAAAAATCAACACCCATTTGCTGAAGATCTTATCATTATTGACAGACATCCATTCGGCTTGGTAAAATAAAGCAACACCGAGGGAGATCAACAACAGGCTGATAGCAGAAACTGTGTCACCTTTTTTTAAAATAGCCATTTGGATGGAGAGTCAATTTAATATTTTTAGTCTGCAATAACTCGACAATATCATCCTGATCAATATCTGCCCAGCTGATGTTTTTCATCTATCCCCCTTTCTTCTTTACTTTATAACCTTTATCAGAGAGTAAGTTGAGGATCTTGTCTCTGAAATCTCCCTGGATCAATACCTCACCATTTTTAACACTTCCACCTGTTCCACATGCAGCCTTCAACTCTTTTCCAAGTTTTTCAAGATCAATAGGTGCACCTACAAAATTTTCGATGAGCGTTACCTTTTTACCCTTTCTCTGTTTTTTATCCAATGACACATATAGCGTTTGATCTTCCGGTGCTAATGTTTCTTCAGTTTCTTCCTGTTCGAAACTATACTCAAAATCCGGATCGGTAGAGTATACCGTTCCACTTCTTTTCTTCTTACTCATGCTAAGTACTTTTATCTATCAATTCAGCAATATCATAAACTTTTATGTTCGATTCCTTTGTCTTAACTCCATCGGTCATCATTGTCATACAAAATGGGCACGCAGCAGCAACTATTTCCGCTCCTGTTTCAACAGCGTGAGTTGTCCTAAGATGATTCACTCTCATTTTGCCATCTTCTTCTTCTTTGAACATCTGTGCTCCTCCCGCACCACAGCACATTCCTTTGCTTCGATTTTGCTTCATCTCTCTGATCTCAGATTTGAGGCTTTTTACAACATTCCGAGGATCATCATAAATATCATTCCCTCTACCTAGATAGCATGAGTCATGATAAGTAATTGCAGACTCACTAAATGTCTCATTAGGATTGATCTTTCCTTCCTCTATCAATCGATTTAAAAAGGTGGTGTGATGCATCACTTCATAGTCGCCACCGAGATCGGGGTATTCATTTTTGAGAATATTGAAACAGTGCGGACATGTGGTCACGATCTTTTTAACATTATGCATATTTAAAATCTCGACATTTTGCATTGCTTGCATCTGGTACAGGAACTCATTTCCTGCTCGTTTAGCCGGATCTCCTGTGCAGGATTCTTCTTTTCCCAGAACGGCAAAATCGACCTTCGCCTTCTTCAGAATACTGGCAAATGCTCTTGTAATACTTTGCACCCTATCATCAAATGCTCCTGCACAACCAACCCAGAACAAAACTTCGGGTGTGGAATTTTCCGTGATCGTAGGTACGCTTAATCCTTCTGCCCATTTCATTCTGTCTTCAGCTGAAAATGCCCAGGGAGCACCGTTGTTCTCCATATTGTTAAACATCCCGGTGAGATCACTTGGAACAGCGGATTGTTCTAAAACCAGATTTCTTCTCATCTCTACAATAAAAGGTACATGGTCTATATCAACAGGACACTCCTGAACACAAGCCATACAGGTGGTACAAGCCCACAGTTCTTCTTCGCTGATGTAATCAGGTACCAAGGACACAGTTCCACTACCATTTTCGACCATTCCGGCTATAAATGAAGGCGAAACTTCTGTTGCTCTCTTTCTTAGATCAATATAAAGTTTACGGGGCGATAGTTTCTTACCTGTATTATTGGCTGGACATACCTCTGTACATCGTCCACATTCTGTGCAAGTGTAAGAGTCCATTATATTTTTCCAATTCACCTGATTTACATCCCTGATCCCAAATGAAGGAAGCTCTGCAGGTGCTCCTTCCGGAGGTGGTGCAAATGCCGTATCAGGATTCATCATCATCTTTACCTCATTAGTGACAGACTCCATAGAATCTAAATGAGCTTTCGGTGTTAATCTTGAGAAAAATACATTAGGAACTGCCATGATCACATGAAAATGCTTTGAATATGGCAATATATTTAAGAAGACTAATACGAGTACGATATGTATCCACCAGTTTACACTTTCAAGTGTATGTAAACTATCTGGCGACATAGATGAGAAAGGAAGCGCCAGGATCTTGCTTACCGGGAACAACCCCACATAATCTGAATTACTAAGCAAATATCCTGTGTTCATCAAAATCAAACTCACCATCAGGAAAAAAATCAGAAATAGTATGACCGTGGCATCAATTTTTGACATTGGTTTCATCTCCGGTGCCTTAAACCTTCTAGGTTTAATGATATATCGCCTAGCTAAAAAGAGAATGACCGATAGAATAATGATAAAAGCAAATACCTCACCCGAAGCAGTAATGAAATTATAAACAGGACCTAGAACAGCGAGTGATCTGTCTGTACCTGCTAAACCATCAATGATCATTTCTACTGTTCCTATCGTAATAACCAGGAATCCCCACCAAACCAAAGCGTGAAGAATGCCGGCTATTGGTTTACGCAGAATTTTACTCTGACCAAAAGCAACTAACAATGTTATCCTTAAACGTTCACCGATATTATCAAAACGATCTATCGGTTTTGCAGCTTTGAGTACTCTCAATATTTTCCAGCTTGTGTAGGCAAAGAAGCCTAACGTAGCGACTAGAACAATTAAAAAGATGATCTGACTTTGGCTCATTGGTAATTTTAAATTATGAACTAATATAATCAAATATTCAGCCCTCTTATTAATCTAAATCCTAAGCATTCTTAAGTAACAGGATGGAAAAGGTTACGTATAATTTTATTGATGAAACGACCCGGAATTACATTTAACTTGATCATAGTTATCCTGCTGATAGCTAATTCACTATACGGACAACTTGATCCCAGGATTCCTTTGAAGTTACATGAGCAGGTCATGAATAGATCTCAGGAAACTGTTCCACTTCTCATCGAAGGAAATATTCAAGATATCAAGTCCTTTTGTTCAAGAACAAATTCGGTTCTGAAATTTTCAAATGGGAACATCGCTTCGATCAATGTTCGATATAGCGATATCCCAAAGCTAGCTGAGATGCACTCGCTCACTAAAATTGAAGCACCTGTCACAACTGTCCGTCCATTGATGGATTCTGCTTTGATCAAAAACAATGTGTTCGGTGTTCATAGTGGATTACCTCCATTAACTCAAAATTACACTGGAAGGGATGTAGTCATAGGAATAATCGATGTTGGTATTTATTTTGACCATAAGGATTTTCAGCGGGGTGATAGCAGTACCCGAATTCGATATATTTGGGATCAAAGGGTTAGTAACTCACCGAATGCACCCTTAGGATATGGATATGGTGAAGAATGGAGCTGGATAGATATCGATGCGGGAAATTGCACTCATGTAGAACCGTCGAATGGTTACGGACACGGGACTAATGTTACCGGAATTGCAGCTGGAAATGGAAGTGCAAATGGTAGATTTAAAGGCGTAGCTCCAAATGCAGAACTTGTGATCGTGTCTATCAATGGCAACGACTTTCTAACAAATGTTGTCGATGCTATAGATTACATATACAAAAAAGCGGATGCTTTAGGAAAACCATGTGTTATAAATACCAGTGTTGGAATTTATGAAGGCAGTCATGATGGTAAGGATTTACACGCAAGGATAATAGAAAACCTGATAGATGATAAGGAAGGAAGAGCATTAGTAGCAGCTGCTGGCAATGCCGGAGGTGTAAAATTTCATCTCGGTTATGATGTCGAAGAGGATTCTTCTTTTACCTGGTTTTTCGAGAACAATTCTTCTAAACCCATTTTTTACGAGGTTTATTCAGACACACAGGATCTCAAAAATGTTGAATTCTCATTTGCAGCCGATAATCCCAGCCTATATTTTTACTATGGAAGAACAGAATGGCTCAATGTGGTCGATGATTTTGATGTAGAGGAGGGTTCTCCAGATCTGGTTGTTCAAAGTATTTATGATCAAGGGACTTTAATTGGTCAGGTTTGGACAAGAGTAGAACTTTCCTTAGGAGTATACAAGATAGAGGTACAGATCTTTCCGGCAGTGAATTCTCTCTACTGGAGATTCTCAACGAAGGGAGATGGACGGGTCGATCTCTGGTCAAATAAAACGTATACCGGTACTTCAAATATGATCCAGGCAGGATTGCCTTCTGTGCAAACTATGCCTGAGATCGCAACTTATAAGTTACCAGATGCCTTGCAAAATATGGTAAGCAGTTGGCAATGTTCTCCGAAAGTGATCACCGTTGCAAATTACGTGAATCGTACTGTGTATACGGATTATAATTTGGATCTACATGATGTGAATAGCGAGAATGGTGCTATACCTTCAGTATCGAATGATCTATATCCTACTTCCAGCTACGGTCCAGCAAGAACAGGTATCGTTAAACCTGATATTGCAGCAACTGGCAGCGCTACTTTATGTACAGGAAATCTGACAAATAACAATGCATTGATCGGTTCCGGACAAGGTTTTAAGGTCGCAGAGGGAGGCTTACACAATAGAAATGGTGGAACTTCGATGGCATCGCCTGTAGTTGCCGGAATTGTTGCACTTTACCTTGAGAAGAACCCGAATGCCCGATGGAATGAGATCAAAGAAGCTATCATTAGTTCAGCGAAATCAGATCATTACACAGGTATCACTCCGAATTATGGCTGGGGATATGGTAAAGTGGATGCCATGGCAGCGCTTTCGTTTCCGGTTGCTTATGGTTGCACGGATACTGCTGCATTTAATTTTGATCCTTTCGCTAATGTGGACGATGGAACCTGCGAATCAATAGTCTATGGGTGTACCGATATATCTGCTGTTAATTATGATCCTCTCGCAAACACCGATGATGGAAGTTGTGACTATAACAGCGGGATCGATGGTCTGGATCTAACTAAAGCATTTGTATATCCTGTCCCTGCAAACAAGATATTGTTTGCAAGAGGCTTTAGATCTGGAACAAACTATAAGATCGTTGACAAATTAGGGAGAGCTATTTTAAGTGATAAGTTTTATCCCGATATGCAAATTGATATAGAGGTACTGAGCCCAGGTATCTATTATCTGCAAACCGATGAGCTTCATAGTAAATTCATCAAGACCAGATAATAAAAACATATTTTCTAATTTTGCGCTTTCCGGTTCAAAATTTTTATAATGTCAAAAGCTAGTTTAATTCTTAACGATTGGGATATCGATCAACGCATTAAGCGTATTGCATACCAGATTCTTGAAGAGAACTTTGAAGAAAAGGAGCTTTTTATAATCGGTATCAAGGACCAGGGATTTGTTTTTGCTAACTATCTCTCAGAAGCGATCAGGAGGATAAGCTCAATCAAAATTCATTTACATGAATTGACAATGGACAAATCTGATCCGTTATCCGAAGAAATAAAAATCAATATCGAGAGTCAAAAATTAAAAGACAAGGTTGTGATCTTTGCAGACGATGTTGCAAGCACAGGAAGGACAGTCTACTATGCGCTGCAGGGTATTAAAGACAGCGCACCAAAAAAAGTGCAGGTTTCCGTTCTTGTCGATCGCAAACATAAGCTATATCCAATCTGTTCTGACTTTGTTGGTCTTTCACTTACAACAACTATACATGAGCATATTACAGCTAAGCTCAAAGGTAAAACGAAGAGTGTTTACCTGAACTGATCGATCTTATCTATCTTATCTATCAGACTGCTGATATTCATTTTCTCTTCATCATAAATAATATCAGCTCTATCATAGAAGGATTTTCTTTCTGAAAGCAATTCGCTTATGTATTCTCTTAGCTCGGTTTCATCTTTTTCAGAAAGCAGTGGTCTGATTTTTCGATGTTTTTTTAATCTTTCATAGAGTTTATCTTCGCTAACTTTTAAAAACACAGAGATACCATTCTCTTTAATAAAATCCATATTGTCGAAAAAGCATGGAGTTCCTCCACCAAGCGCATAAACTGTATTGTTGAATGTGAGTTCTCTCAGCGTCTTAGCTTCAAGCGCCCGAAAGCTTTTTTCGCTTTTCTTAAAAAAGTTGTGCAGCTCTTCGTTTGTTTTTTCCTCAATGACCGCATCAAGGTCGATAAAATTCAATTTTAATGCTGCTGACAGTTCTTTTCCTAAAGAACTTTTTCCTGATCCCATAAAGCCGATCAGGTAGATCCTGGATTCTTTACTCATCCTGTTTTAATTGAAATTCTTGGATCCAGTATTGCATAGAGAATATCGACGAAAATATTTACCAGAATGAAAACAGAAGCAATAAATAATACGGATCCCATAACAACGGGGAAATCGAAATTCAGCAATGAAGTTACGGTCTGATAACCCAATCCTTTATAGTCAAAGACGATCTCGACGAAAAATGCTCCGGCTAACAATGCACCAAACCATCCTGATATCGATGTTACAACAGGATTGAGTGCGTTGCGTAAAGCATGTTTGAAGACAACGGTATAGTGACCTAGACCTTTCGATCTTGCTGTTCTGATATAGTCCTGATTCAGCACGTCAAGCATCGAACTTCGGGTTAGCTGTGTAATTATTGCAATAGGACGTATCCCAAGCGCAATAGCAGGCAGCACTATGTTTTTCCAGACTACAATTTCTTCCCCCATTAAATTTGTTTCAAACAATGAACCAACAAAATTCAATCCTGTGTATTCATGCAACGTATAACCGAATATCAGCGAAAGTATAAATCCCGAAAAGTAAGAAGGGACTGAAATGCCAATAACAGAGGAGACAACTGCTGCATTATCGATATAGGTAAATTGATTGAGTGCTGCTATGATACCAAGAATAATTCCAAAGATCGAAGCAAAAACGATCGCAACTACCGCCAAATAAATAGTAGGTTCTATCTTTTCTGAAAGAATGGTCGAGACCTTTCTCCTATTTTGAAATGACCTGCCGAGATAAGGGTTCTTTAAAACCAGGCTATATTTTCCGAGCGCAAAGATTTTATTAAACCTGTAATCTTCAGCATCCAGAAATGTTAGACTATTTTCATTCACCTGATTGTGGAATGACAATGGTGAAAGATCGTTGACATAAAGTAAAAACCGTTTCCAGCCGGGTTCATTCAGTCTGAATTCTCTTTCTATAACTTCCACGCTTGCAGCATCTGCCCTTTGTCCCATGGTAAGCCTGGCTGAATTAACAGGAAGAATATTAAATAGGAAGAAAATGATGATGATCACTCCTATAAGTACAAGCACACCGTTGAGTAGTCTCTGAAGTATAAAATTAAGCACGTCTAAAGTTACTTAAGATATTCAGATTTCAGCTCCTCGTATGTAGGAATATGTTTATGATGCCATTTATCTATAATGACACCATTCTTCACGAGTACAAGCCCGGGGTTTGACCTCACTATAGTTTTCAGGAATGTTGCATCTGCTGTGTAGAATGGGTATGCCGCCTGTACATCATGTCTGAAGTCATCATTAGCATCGCTGGCAATTGCGTATACCTGGTAACCATCACTTTGAGCTTTAGTTGCAAGATCGTTGAGCTTGTTCTCAAAGACTGACTTTTTTGTCTTTTCAAGTGAATAAGCTACGATCCAGAAGTTGTAATTCTCATCTTCCAGTAGGTCCGCGTTGACCTCTTCACCCTCCTCATTTAACACCAGGAAGTTACTGATCTTAGCTGGGATCCCTGGGTCGATAATGTTAACCTCTCTGTCTTTAAACACCCAACCATCCTCTTTTTTAGGCAGGTTCTTCATATCAAACGACTTGACTTCCCCTGAATTTGAATTTTCATAGATAAATGTAAACTCCTGCTCAGCTTCTCTTTCAGGCACCATCAGTTGAGGAATGTTATTCCCTTTTTTATAAGGTCTGAAATCCACCATTGGCAGATCTGTTACATAATTGCTCAAACAGAAGATGAAAGTTATTGCTGTCGATACCAACAGAATTATCAATCCTGCTTTACTACCTGCGAAAAGCGGAGTGATCTTGCTTAAACTCATCAGCAGAATAATAATAAGTACCATCAAAAAGATGTCTTTGTAAAATGATAATCTGGGTTCTATTTTTAGAAAATCACCGAAACAACCACAGTCTGTTACTTTCATATTATTCTCGTCAAACTCTACGATCATAGGCACTTCCTGATTCTGAGCTTGCATTTCAGCTACATATTCTTTGTCGAAATATTTTGGGTTGACAAATCCATTTAAATAGGTGTAACCTGTAAGAAAAGTAAAGAATAGAATTAGTAAGCCTGTTGTGATCACTGTGAGTTTTCTGTAGCTACCTATGATAAGCGCAATACCAAGTACAATTTCAAGCACTACCATAAAAATTGCAAGAGGTAGGGTTAGTGGATCTAGTTTTGGAAAAAATCCTCCGAATGCAATAAAGTAGTCATGCATTTTATAGGCAGTTCCCAATGGATCAATCGCTTTAACTGCGCCAGAAAAGATCAGGAATGCACCTAAGAAGTTTTTGATAAATGCTATAAATAAATTCTGAGGCTTTCTGTACGCATATGCTGCTCCTGTAATAGCAATTGCGGCAATAAAAGTGTAGATAACTACTTTCGTCAATGTCATATATTTCAGTTGTTTTCTTCCAATAATTTAATCAGGGCAAATACAGAATAATTAATGATATCCCTGTAGTGTGAGTCTATTCCTTCCGATATTTTGGTTTTACCTGAATTATCCTCTATTTGTTTTATTCTTTTGATCTTCATCAATATCATGTCAGTCATAGAACTGATACGCATGTCACGCCAGGCTTCACCATAGTCATGATTTTTAGCGATCATCAGCTCCTTGTTTTCTGTAATATGCTTATTGTAATAATGAAGAGATGTCTCCAAGTCCAGATCTTCTTCATCTTCAGTACCCATTTCTAATTGGATGAGCCCGATAACGCAGTAGTTAATTAATCCCATGAATTCTTCTTCCGGACCTTCATCGATCTTACTGTATCCTGCTTCTTCTATAGTACGAACTCGCAATGCTTTTATGAATAATTGATCCGTAATGGAAGAAGGTCTCATGATACGCCAGGACGTACCATAATCGCTGATCTTGTTCTGAAATATGTTGCGACACTTTTCTACTACCTCATCATATTGTTCAAGGGTGTTTGAATTCAACTTATTAGTTATTTTTGGTGTGCTTACAGTCAATTTATGAGTCAAGATCTAATTGCCGCTAAAAATACATTTTTTAGGAAAAACCTCCTTATCAATTGCCGTGGGAAACTCGTCGATCTCTCAACACCGAAAGTTATGGGGATCTTAAACTTAACCCCTGATTCATTCCACGACGGTGGAAGGTATACCGGAGAAGGGCAAATTTTAAGCCATATTGAGAAAATGTTGAATGAAAAAGCAGACATGATCGATATAGGTGCTGTTTCATCCAGACCGGGAGCAAAAGATGTTTCTGAGGACGAAGAGAAAAGCCGCCTTCTTCCCATACTCGAATCTATAGTGAAAAAGTTTCCAGAGTTGGTGATCTCGATCGATACTTTTCGTCCCGGAATTGCTGACAGCTGCCTTGGCATTGGTGCTTCTATTATAAATGACATCTATGCGGGAACTTTTGATGAAAAGATTTTCGGTGTTGCGGCAAAACACAATGCTCCTCTGATTATCATGCATATGCAGAATACTCCTGCTGATATGCAAGAATCTCCTCAATATGAGGACGTCGTTTTAGATGTTTGTGATTTCTTATCTTCAAGATATCACAAGGCGATTGAAATGGGAGTAAAAGATGTGATCATAGATCCGGGGTTTGGTTTTGGAAAAACTGTTGAACATAACTATAACTTGCTTCATAGCCTGGACTATATTTCAAATCTTTTTGGAATTCCAATTCTTGCCGGTATTTCCAGAAAGTCCATGATCAGCAAACTACTGGAGATTCGCACGGATGATACGCTGAACGGTACTTCGGCGCTGAATATGCTTGCGCTGATAAAAGGAGCATGCATTCTAAGAGTGCATGATGTTAAAGAAGCAGTGGAAGTAAGGAATTTATTCATTGTTAGCGAACACAAGCCTTATGATCGCATTTAAAATTGCATTTCTTGAATTTGGGATCTTTGATCTTCTGGATATCACTTTGGTAGCACTTTTACTATATCAGATATATCGGCTCCTTAGCGGCAGTCTTGCAGTAAACATATTTATCGGCGTCTTATCAATTCTGATCTTTTGGTTTATCGTTAGAGCTTTAGAAATGAAACTGATGGAGGCAATCCTTGGTCAGTTTATTGGGCTTGGTATCATAGGTTTATTGATCGTTTTTCAGCCTGAGATCCGAAAATTTCTCCTTTACATTGGAAGGAGCAGCCAATTCAAGAGACATAATTTTTTCGCAAACTTATTAACCCGTGAAACTACTATTCATAACAAAGAGATCGCCGAAATAAGGACAGCTTTAAAGAGTATGTCTTTGCAAAGATTGGGTGCTATCATTGTGTTTGCTCGTACATCTGAGTTACAGTTTTTTGCAAACACAGGTACAAGGATAGAAGGAATTATTTCAGCAAAATTGATAGAAAGTATTTTTGATAAAAACAGTCCGCTTCACGATGGCGCGATGATCATTGTAGATGAAAAGATCAAAGCTGCGGGTTGCACTTTGCCGGTAACAGAAAATCCAGATCTTCCCAGGAGAGTTGGACTTAGACATAAAGCATCGGTTGGGATCACAGACAATAGTGATGCATGTGCGATCATAGTTTCTGAAGAAACAGGGGAGATCTCCTTTGCTGATGAAGGGCAACTACAGTTAAATGTGAGCGATGAAGACCTAGATCAAAAACTTCACGAATTGTTTCTTTATGACGATTAAATAGCTTCCTCTTCCTGGCTATCTTCAAACTCCTTAATGATCTCATCCAGTGGTTTACCTAAATTGTCGAGACAGTGTTTTGCATCTTTGGCAAACGGATCATCCGGATACTTTTCCAGAAATGATTCATATAGAATTCGGGCATTTTCAAGATCACCAAGCTCGTTTTCAAAAATAAAAGCCTGAAGGAACAAGCATTGAGGCGTTTTATCGAATTCAGGATAGTTTTCCTGTATATTGGTATACACTTGCAATGCTTCGAAGAATTTTCGCTTATATCGGTAAAGATTTGCAGCCTTGAATAAATATTCCGGAGACAATTCTTCTTCAGGATATTTTTCGGCATAACTGACATAATGCTCAATAGCCCTTTCTACCATAACATCATTGAGGTAGGCAAAATTATCCTGGTTGTATAAACTGTCCTCATAAGCAGCGATCTTGTTGGCAAGATCCTGTTTGGAATTGTCTTTGTTGTTACTATTTTGTGAACAGGCAAAAAACAGCAAAATACATAATGACCATAAAAAGAATCTCATGAAATTTAATTTGATAGATACTAAGTTAAAAATTTTCACATGTTTAATGGGTTTATTCTTTTTTGTTTCTTCTTGTGGGGAAGTACAAAAGGTATTTATTACCGATAAAGATATTGTATTTGAGCAGGGAAGTCCGATTCCAGGAAATGGGAAAATGGATGATTGTGAAGTGAAGCAATATTATATTCCGGATACCAATAACATGGATCATACCCCCATGAGATATGTCAGAGTCAATTTTCACTACTTCATTCACCCTAAAGATCTGCATCCAATGAATGAAGACCTCGCAATTCAATTTACTAACGAGATCTTAAAAACATCTAATTATAAACTATCTCTGAATGCGAAAATGAATCTCCCGGTTGGAAACAAAACCCCTGTGATACCTATCAGATATCGTTATGTTTTAGCGGGTGAAAATGAAAACGATAATGGCATCTATGTTCATTTAACGGAAGAAGATGAGATGGCATATTATAACAATACAGGAAAGAAAAAAAATATGTTTAGTCAGGATGTTTTCAAGAGATATGGTGTGAGAAAAAATGAAGTGCTCAATATCTTTTTCTTTTCACATCCACCCGATAGTATAAATGCTAAGAAAAAGTATAACATGAAGAGCCAGGGAGTAGGTTTTAATTATTTTGTAAAAATGGGGTTACCCATTAAAGAGTTTATTCAAAAGGGATCTGATGGTTTGATCAAAATGCACGCTGCTTCGCAGGCGGGTTTATTGAATCATGAGATCGGCCATTCATTGGGATTGGCTCATACCTGGAATTCCGAAGATGGCTGTGAAGACACACCGAAACATCCGAATTGCTGGAACCGCACAAAGTCACCACCTTGCAATATTGCAGCTTCCAACAATATGATGGATTATAATGCGACGAAAGCTGCGCTAACTCCATGTCAGATCTCGAAAGTAATGTATAATATGGCCACAGATCGCCGAAGCCAAAGAAACTTATTGGATCCCCGCTGGTGCAATTTTGATCCTTCGAAATTTATCAGGATAGCTCCATATGAAGTTGTGGAATGGAAGAGCTCCAGAGACCTGGAAGGTGATATCATTATCGAAGAAGGGGCGGAATTGCATATAAGTTGCACTGTATCGATGCCAAAAGGTGCTAAGATCGTTGTGAAACCCGGTGGAATATTGAACATTAAAGGAGGGATGATCACCAATCTATGTGGAGACCGATGGGAAGGTGTTTTGCTCTATAAAAATAAAAAACAAAAGGGAACAGTCATTGTTTCCAACGACGGTTCCCTTCAGAATATGGTACATAAGGTCGATTATTTACCGACCGAATAACTTCAATTTACTCAGCTACAGAAACCAGTTCTGTATCAAATACCAATGGAGCTTTAGGAGGAATGATATCTCCAAATCCTCTTTCTCCGTATGCTAAAGTGTAAGGAATGATCAGCTTCATTTTACCACCTTCTTTCATCATAGCGATACCTTCATCCCATCCCGGAATAACACGACCCTGACCTAAAGGAAATCCAATAGGTTGGTTTCTGTCATAAGAAGAATCGAATTTTTTTCCGGTAATCAGCTTACCTGTATAATGAACTTGCACAGTTTTGCCTGCTTCAGCAGGTTTACCGGTTCCTTCTTTCTCAACTATGTAAAATAGGCCGCTCTCGGTTTTCTTTGCCTTAGGATAATTCTTTTTTACCCATGCATCCATTTCGGTTAGTTCTAACTGAGCAGCTTTCATAGCTTCTTGTTCAGCTGCTTTAACTTCGGCCATCTTTTCTGCAGCTCCTGCTTGTAAAGATTTGAAAGCATCATCATCGGCTTTGAATTTTTTTGCATCACTTCCTTTTCTCATGATCTTTAAACTAACAATATCGTCACCTTGTTCGATCGCGTTAACAACATCCATTCCTTCAACAACTTTTCCAAATACAGAATGCTTGTTGTCTAGGTGAGGAGTAGCTGTGTGCGTAATGAAAAACTGACTTCCATTTGTAGACGGACCTGAATTCGCCATTGAAAGGATACCCGGTCCGGCATGTTTCAGATCAGGATGGAATTCATCTCCAAATTTGTAACCTGGGCCTCCTGTTCCGTTACCAAGAGGATCACCACCTTGAATAACAAAATTTGGAACTACCCTATGAAATTTTAATCCATCATAGTAGGGGACACCGGCTTCTTTAGCATTGTTACTGATCGTACCTTCTGCAAGACCAACAAAGTTGGCGACTGTCATTGGAGCTCTTTTGTAGAATAACTCGATGAAAATTGACCCTTTTGAAGTTGTCATTTCAGCAAAAAGGCCATCTTTCTTTTTCCAATCAGTTTCTTGACTTTCACTGATTAATGTTGCCTGGTTTTCGTTCTTGTCTGTTTCGCTCACTTGCTCATTATTTTGGTTAGAAGAATTACATGCGGTTATCGCGAGAAAAAGCAATAGCGCAAGATTTTTTAGTAATAACATTGTTCGAATTTTATTTAAAAGAAAAATTATTAATGATGTTTTCAAATTTCACAGTGGTGTTTTCAAGTGATTCATCGGAATGTCCACCCGAAGCATTT
Organism: Chitinophagales bacterium; assembly: GCA_013001465.1. Classification (GTDB taxonomy): domain Bacteria; phylum Bacteroidota; class Bacteroidia; order Chitinophagales; family JABDMM01; genus JABDMM01. The sequence goes on from JABDMM010000022.1 coordinate 22,005, forward strand.
TTGTGTCCACCACCATCGAAATATGTTCTGGCGAGCAAATTTACATTATTCTCACCTTTCGACCGAAATGATATTTTAATTTTCTCATTTTGTTCTTTGAATAAAGCTACGACATCGATATTCTTCATTTTCAAAGGATAGTTTACGAGACCTTCTGTATCACCAACTCCGATGGCGAACCTTTTCATTTCGTCTGCACTAACAGCGATATAAGCAGTTCTTTTATTGCGGATCACCACCATTTTTTTTGTGAGACAGTACCCAAAGAACCTGAGTCTGTTCAACGAAAATGAATTATAAATTTCATTGTGTACAAATGACGGATCAATTCCGTGCCCTACCAATTTTGCAACAATCTCGTGTACTTTACTGCTCGTGTTGGAAAATTGGAATGAACCAGTGTCTGTAAGAATTCCGGCATAAAGGTTTACAGCGATATCATAATCGATCAGATGTTCGCCATCCATCGCAAGAATAAATTCATATACCAACTCTGCCGTCGAACTTGCCGAAGTATTTATAAATGCTGCTGATGCAAATTCTTGTGGATTCAGATGATGATCTATATTGATAAATTTACTTTTGCTTTTTACTGCACTGTCGCGCATATCGCCTAAGCGGGCAAGGTCGTTGAAATCCAAACAGAAGATCAGATCGGCTTCTGATATGAGCTTATCGGCTTCATCCTTATGTTTATCATATGCAATGACATCTTGTTCCCCGGGCATCCACTTAAGGAAGTTCGGATACACTGAAGGAACGACGACAGTAGTTTTGATTCCAAGTTTAGAGAAATAGTTATTCAGTGCAAGGGAAGACCCCAAAGCATCGCCATCCGGTCTTTCATGGCAGGTAATAACTAATTTTTTAGCCTCCTTGAGCAAACTTTTGCTCACTTCGATTTCTTCAGTAAAAAAATTTTCGGTTTGGATCATTAAATAGGGCTGTTTGAGGTTGTGTTTGTGATTGTTATGTAACGCCAACCTTCAAGAAAAGATTCTGCGATCAAAAAATAAATTGAGTCGAAATATATAGTCCTTGATAAAATTATATTTTTGCGGCTAAATTAAACGAAAATGTCAAGGAATATAACTCTCACAATGATAAAACCGGATGCCGTCTCAAAAGGGTATACCGGTAAAATTATCGATCACTTCATTACTAATGGCTTTAAGATCATAGCGATGAAGAAGCTAAAACTATCAGATACTAAAGCAAGATCATTCTACGCTGTACATAAGGAACGTCCGTTTTTTGAAGATCTTATCAAGTTTATGACGGAAGGCCCTGTTGTTGCTGCTGTTCTTGAGAAAGAAAACGCTGTCGAAAGTTTCAGGGAAACGATTGGAGCTACAAATCCTGCGGATGCTGCGGAAGGGACTGTTAGGAAATTATATGCTGAGAACATCGAGAGAAATGCAGTGCACGGATCAGATTCTGATGAGAATGCAAATATTGAAGCGCATTTCTTTTTCAGCGATATAGAATTCTGTTAATCGCAGTACTGCTTAATAGACTTCTTTGCATCCTTATATCCAAGCTCTGATGCTGTCCACAAGTCGAAGCAAGCATCGAAGAGATTATTTGTAAGCACTTTTGCAAGGCCTCTCTTATAATAGATCGCAGGTTCTCTTGGTGAAAGATCGAGGACGATGTTGAAGTCGTTTATCGCCATCTCGTATTCACCCATTTCCATATAGGCAACACCACGTCCTTTATATGCAGGCAGGAAGTAATTGTTTACTTCAAGGATCTTGCTGTAGTCACTTATGGCAGTTTCGAAGTCATTGACATCGATGGCTATGGATGCACGACCGGCGTATGCCAGGATATAGTTTTCTTTTTGCTTTATAGCTTGTGTGAAGTCCATATAAGCGAGTTCATTCTCTTCCATTTTCAAATAGCAATGCGCCCTGTTATAATAGAGTTTTGCTATCGATGTGTCTAATTGAATGGCATCATCGTATAGTTTAACTGCCTTTTCATGATACCCAAAAGCTGCGTTTAGATCAGCAAGCATCACTTTGGCATCTAAAAAGTTATCGCTCATCTTGAGACTCTTAGAAATGTACTTACTCGCTTTTTTATACTGTCCCTTATCGATCTCATTTAATCCTCTTGCCAGATAAAACTTTGCTTTAATCAGGTTCACAGAATCCATTTCTGTCGTTATATCGATGTCCTTTAAGCCTTCAAAATGTCTGTAACGCTCGTATTCTTTTGATCCTACAACATATTCGTCTTTAACATGAGCGTTTGTCTCTTGCAGAGCGACATCTGATGGTTTTTTCTTTGGGGTGAAATCAGTAATTTTTTCTCGTTGCACCTCAATTTCATATTTGCGAAGCTTCTGTGCATCTCGGATCATAGAGTTTGTGGAGCTCTCGAGTTTCAGATCTTTTTCAAACTTTTGTTTTGCTGGCGGCGGAAGCTGAGCTTGCTCATATTTTACTTCAAGTGATGAAACAGCAACAGGGTTTTTGCTTTCATCAAATTTTCTGATCTTTTCTTTGGTTGGGATCTCTGCTGGTTCAGTTTTTACATTTGAGGAAGATGCTTCTTCTTCAGGATCTTTGAAATCGAGCTGTTCAGTATCCTTGATTTCAAAGTTTGAGATCATATCCAAATCGGGATTATTAACAGCCGGAATTTCTTTTTCAGCAAACGATTCCGTAGGCTCTTCATGAGTTTCTTTTACAGCAAAGTTAGATGGACCCATATCGCGGATCACTGTTCGTACTTCTTTTTCTTGATCTGAATTTTCTGTATTGGTACCAGACATCATTTGGTTATGAAGTTCGAAAGCTTTCCTTTCAAGCTTATGTTGCAGATTGGCTATTTTACTTTCAATATCCGTAGATTCTTTTTTGATCGTTAAATATTCTATTTCCGTTTTCTTTAGCGTCCCGATCAGTGCTTTCTTTTTTCGACCAATTTTTTTAGCGACAGCCATTTGCTGGAGAACCTCTTTCATATTCTCTTCATCGATAGTTTGATCTAGCACTTCCTGTTTTTCAAGATTGTTGATCTTCATTTTCAAACTATCCATATAATATTCCAACTTGTCGCTTCTCTTATTGAGATTACTGAAATAGTTTTCCTGTTTTTGCAATTCATTGTCCTCTTCGTAGAAAACACGGCGTTTTCTGTCTTTAAGGATTGAATTTGTCCTGCCTCTGGTTGGGATCTTGATGATCTGACCAATATAGATCGTTGCATTGTTTGCATCGATGCCGTTTGCTCTTATGATGTCTGCCATTGGTACACCAAACTCATCGGCGATCTTACTCAAGTAATCTCCGGAGTGAACTTTATATACGATAAAAGCGGAATCAAATGAAACGATGTTGTCATCGGGACCGGTAACATTCTGTGCATTATTGGATGCCGTGATTTGGAGGCTCGTCAATAGAATGCAAACTAAAGCCAAAGATAGCTTAAGTAGCTTGTTGAACATGAGTTGTGTTGTTAAGTTGATAATCTGAGTCGTGAAACTCAACAAATGATTACCTCTTTTATTACGGGTTCCTTGAAATTTTGGTTGAGAATGCTGAGGATTTTTTCCTTTGAAAAGGATAATTCCTGTCTTAAAGCTGCATACTCAATAGAAATGTAGATCTTTTTATCTTTGATCCTGAGGCTCTTAGTATGTCTTGCAATAGTTTTACCCATTAAAGTTTCCCAATTGCTAAGAATATAGTTTTCATCGTATTTATTTCTCAATCTATAATCGTCAAGAAATTTATCAATGGCATCACCAAGATTCAGCTCGTTTTTCCTATTCATTGGGCGGTTAGTTCAAAGATTTCGATTTCGTCGCTATGTTGAAAAACATTTTCTATCCTGCTTTGACTTGTATCAGATATAAATATCTGAGAAATTTTATCGCTGCGAAGAATAGAAAGTAGGTTTCGAACTCTTTCTTCATCTAATTTAGCAAAGATATCATCAATAATTATGATGGGGGCAACTTTATTATTCTCAAAAAGCAATTCTAATTGTGCAATCTTCAAACTCAGTAAAAATGACTTTTGCTGACCCTGCGATCCGAATTTTCTTAAGGCTGTTCCATTCAATAAAAATTCAAGATCATCTTTATGGATCCCTTTAGTCGTGCGACCGCTATATTTATCTGCATGAAGACTTTGTTCTAGAATGTCCTTATATGTATTGTCTGAAATTTGAGAAACGTAACTCAATTCTGCTTTTTCCGCATCTCCGCTTATAGTTTTATATAGACTGCAGAGGTGATTATTAATTTGCGTTGAGACTTCTTTCCTTTTCTCATGAATATATGTCCCACTTTCTATGATCTCTGCATCGTAGGAGTTTAAAAGTGATTCATCGATCGTACCTCGTTCAACAAACGATTTTAATAGCGCATTTCGCTGCTTCAGGATACGGTTATACCTATTTAGATTCTCAAAGTAGAGTCTATCCATTTGAGAGATGGTGATATCGATATACTTTCTGCGTTCTTCACTAAACTGAAGCATCATTAACTGATCATCGGGAGCGATCATGACGACTGGGATTTTACCAATATGATCGCTGAATTTTTTATATGGCAGATCATCGAATAGAATTTTCTTCTGTTTTTTTTCAGCATTGTACTGAGCGACAATTTTAACCTCTTCATTATTCGAAGTCCATATAGATGCTAATCTAAAGTAAGATTTCTCGTGCTTTACGTTATAGATCTCAATATTATTGAAATAACTTTTTGTAAAACAGAGATAGAATATTGCATCCAGAATGTTTGTTTTTCCGGAGCCGTTTAGCCCGGTAAAGGCAACAAACTTTTTCTCAGTTTGGAATTCTCTGGAGGCGTGATTTTTAAAGTTTGATAATTCGAGGTAACGGAGACGCACAGGTTTTGCGATTTGTAATTAATATTTAATATTTTTGCTCCCAATTTCAAATTCTATGCCGGCAAAAGTAACAAAACAAACATACTTAGAATGGTACGAACTTATGCTTCTTTTAAGAAAGTTTGAGGAGCGTGCGGGGATGCTTTATGGACAGCAGAAGATTCGTGGATTCTGCCATCTTTATATTGGTCAGGAAGCATTGGCTGCAGGAACGGTCTCAGCCATAAGACAAGAAGATCCTGTTATTACAGCTTATCGAGACCATGGTTTAGCTATCGCAAAAGGAGTCAGTTGCAATGAAGCCATGGCTGAGTTGTATGGGAAAGTTACCGGTTGCTCAATGGGTAAGGGTGGTAGTATGCATTTTTTCTCCAAAGAGAAGAATTTCTACGGAGGTCATGGTATAGTTGGTGGTCAGATCCCACTTGGAGCTGGCATTGGTTTCGCAGAAAAGTATAAAGGAACAGACAATGTCTGTATTTGTTTTTTTGGAGACGGCGCTGCACGACAGGGATCACTTCATGAAACTTTCAATATGGCAATGACCTGGAAGATCCCTACAGTTTTCGTCGTGGAGAATAATGGGTATGCTATGGGTACTTCAGTTGAGCGTACTTCAAATGTTGTCGATCTGTATACTTTAGGTGAAGCTTATGATATGCCATCCGAACCAGTTGATGGTATGAGCTGTGAAGCAGTACACGAGGCGATGTCTAAAGCAGTTGAGCATTGCAGAAAAGGTAAAGGACCTTATTTTCTTGAGATGCGTACTTACCGTTATAAAGGACATTCAATGTCGGATCCGCAAAAATACCGAACCAAAGATGAGGTAGAAGAGTATAAGAACCTCGACCCTATAAACCAATGTCTCGAAACGATCAAGCAAAAAAAATACGCCAGCAAAAAACAACTTGAAGAAATTGAGAGCAGAGTTAAAAAAGAGGTCGATGAATGTGTTAAATTTGCAGAAGATTCGGAATTTCCGAGCGATTCTGCTCTATACGAAGATATTTACGTACAAAAAGATTATCCTTTTATAATAGAATAATATGGCTAAGACAAAAGATGAAGGCGCAGAATTGCAAGAAGCCTACTCGAAACTCGAGCAATTTTTAGATAGTAATAAAACATTAGTAACTACGGTGGTTACGATACTCGCTATTGTAATCCTCGGTGCTGTTTTCTTAAAGACTTATTACATACCAAATCAAGAGGCTAAAGCTCAGGCTGAAATTTATAAAGCCCAGTATTACTTTAGTCAGGATTCTTTTAAGCTTGCTTTATACGGCAGTCCTGAATTAACAGGATTTCAGGATATCATCAAATCTTATAAGTTTACCAAAGCTGCTAATTTATCAAAATATTATGCGGGGATTTCTCATCTAAACATGGGTAACTATGACGATGCTATCAAGCTTTTGAAAGGATATAATGCACATGATGATCTAACGGGAGCATTGGCTGCATCAGCAGCCGGTGATGCTTATATGCAAAAAGGGGAAGTCGAAAAAGGCTTAAGTCAGTATTCAAAAGCTGCTTCTATTGCAGACGACGAATTCGTTGCTCCAAAGATACTTTTTAAAGCCGCTCAAGCTCACCAAAAATTTGGAGAGGACAAGCAAGCTTTAGTCTATTACGAGAAGATCAAGTACAACTATCCAACAAGCTCTGAAGGACCTCAGGTGGATAAATACATAGAAGCAATAAACGGCGTTCTATAAATCGATTATGGCATCAGACTTAAAAAAACTATCTGATGTTGACTTTGAAACTTTAAATGAAGTTTCAGATTTTTCCGTTGTGATCGTGCGCTCTACTTACTATCAGGATATCACTTCCAACCTTTACAATGGGGCTGCTTCTGTTCTGGAAGCGAAGGCTATAAAAAAAGAGAATTTACATGTACTCGATGTTCCAGGCAGTTATGAATTAGTTGCCGGGGCGGTGATCGCGGCAGAAAAGTTTAATCCGGATTGTGTGATCTGTCTGGGTTGCGTCATCAAGGGCGAAACCAGCCACGATGATTACATCAATCAGGCTGTTGCAACCGGTTTGGCGAATCTTACGATCAAGTATAAGTTTCCTTTTATTTTTGGTTTGCTCACTACTAATACATTAAAACAAGCAGAGGCCAGATCAGGTGGTGACAAGGGAAACAAGGGAACAGAAGCAGCAATTGCTGCTGTACAGATGCTTCACTGTGGACTCCCTCCAAAACGTACCCATAAAGCGGGGTTTAATAGATGAAATTACATACAATTGAAACCGGTCTTTTTAAACTAGACGGCGGTGCGATGTTTGGTGTTGTTCCGAAAGCGATTTGGCAAAACTTCTATCCTGCCGATAGTAACAATCGCTGTACATGGTCGATGAGAAGTTTATTGATCGAAGAAGGAGATCGTCTGATATTGATCGACTGCGGTTTGGGGAATAAGCAAAGTGAGAAATTTTTCAGCCACTTTGAACCACACGGTGATGATTCTCTCGAAAAATCGCTGCATGCCAACGGTTTCCATAGAAATGATATCACAGATGTCATACTTACTCATCTTCATTTTGATCACTGCGGTGGTGCTGTGATCAAAAACTCAGATGGTAATCCGGAGATCAATTTCCCAAATGCTGTGTATTGGTCTCATGAAAAACATTGGGATTGGGCTTTAGATCCTAATCCGAGAGAGCGCGCTTCCTTTTTGAAAGAGAATATTTTACCAATTCAGGAGAGTGGTCAGCTCAAATTTATCGATAAAGATGACTTTTCAATGGATACGATCTCATTTAAGTCTGTCGATGGGCATACTGAAAAGATGGTACTTCCAATGATCCAATATAAAGAAAGAACTGTTGCTTACATGGCAGATCTGCTGCCATCACCGCACCATATCCCAATCCCCTATGTCATGGCTTATGACATCCGTCCCCTGGTTTCGATAGATGAGAAGAGCGTATTTCTTAAAGAAGCTTTTGAGAATGAATATGTATTGTTTTTTGAGCATGATCAGCATATCGAATGCTGTGATCTAAGAAATACTGATAAAGGAATCAGGATGGATAAGTCGTTCACCTTATCAGCTCTATAATCTAAAAAGCACAAGCGTTGCTTGTGCTAAAATGTAGCGAGGACGGGATTTGAACCCGTGACCTCGAGGTTATGAATCTCGCGCTCTAACCAACTGAGCTACCTCGCCAAAAGGAATGCAAATATATAGAGTTTAGTGTTTAATAGAATCATAGATTAGGAAAAGTTAGTTTAGAAAAGTAAAAAAGGAGTAGGTCTTACTTTACATTCTTAAATTGAGCGACTATTCGGGCAACTGAGGTCTCTATCTGCCCGATGTGAGGATTGCCTTCAAGCATTAAAGCAAGCTTGCTGTAAAGGATCATATCACCTTTGCCGGTTATAAACTCTATATGGTCAAATCCCGATGCGATGCATGAATCTACTGCCTTTTCAGCAATTTCAAGCTGAACCTGCAGCAGCGGAGTTCCAAAATCGAGCTCATTCTCCGAGATATGCAGATCGATCACGTTCGATACAACTTCGATATCATAACTTTCATCTGTCTCATTATTCATCGCAACTATCTCGGCCACGAGATCAGCATCTATTTGTAAGATATCTTCATCTTTGAGCTCCTCGAAATTAAAATCATCGCTTTTGATCTTGAAGCCACAGCTTTTACAGAATTTGGCTTTTTTTCGAACTTGTTTTTTGCAGTGTGGACAGATCATTATTGAAAGCAGTTTCTGATTTTTAATTCTTTTGTTAACTCCCGGCTAAAGCGAGATGCACCGATACGATTCAGGTGATGAATATCCCTGTATTCTTCTACAACAAGAAAATCTTCATGGTACTTCCAGTCGATCAGCTCGGTTCCACTTTTTTCAACTTCTTCCTTGATGTATTCTAAGATCCAGTTAGAGCCATATTTGAATATTTTTGGCGAGATCACAAACACAACTTTAGAACCGCTTTCTTTTGCATTATTGATGAAGCGATGAAATATTTCAACTTTGTATGGATCTAATTCCAATTCTTGATTTAGTTCATCTCCGAACGAACTCTTGAGAACCTCATCGAGTCTCTCTTGTGTGAGTTTAGTATCAAATGGTTGGTAACCCTTATAAAATTTATCTTTTTTACCCCAGTTCAGTAAAAATCCAATGATCATTGAATTATATGGATAGATCCGTGAGATTACTTTAAACCTTTCAAACTTGTTTCTTTTAAACACAATATCTCCGATATCATAATCTCTAACGAAGGGGAGCAATACGTTGAGGCGGATGTAGTCAGGCCTCGTTTCCCGAAGTACAAGATCTTTAGGTGATATATCGACTATAAATAACTTGGGCGTGTATCTGCTCAACATACATTCCTGAACCGCTGTGGCATAGATCAAACTCTGTCCTGGTATACCGGCATTATAGCATGTTAAGCCACTTTCTTCTTCAATTATTTTACTGTCGTACTGACTATTGGCATAAGACGAGCCAAACACGATAATATCATCGGTTGTTCTCTCAACAGATTCAATGATCATGGGTTCCCAGCCAATGGTTTGTTGGTAAAACATCCATTTTAAAAGGGATCCAACAGCATAGTCTGCAATGAAAAGCATTACAAGAACTATAATGATCTCTTTGACCAGTTTAAAATTGGAAGTAGATGAATTGTCCGCCATCAAAAACGCCTATAGTTAATATTATAATTACGATTGCAACATATGACAAGTATCTCAAAAATGGATACTTACTTTCCCAGAAAATTCCCTTCTTACCAAAAAACTCCTGCCGGATCTCTACAAAGATGAGGATCAATGCCGGAATTACAGCATAATATAATGGAGGAACTCGTCCTATTTGAGCGCCTCCTCGAGGTCCTAAGGTCTCCTGGATCTTATTAAAGTCAAAAAGATGAGTAAACACATAGTATGCATCCTGAAAGTTACTGGTTGCAAACAGTGTATTGGAAAGTGTATTGATATGAAATGTTATAAATATCCCCAGAAAGATCGCCAGACTTTGGGGCAGCATTCCAAATATTTTCTTTCTTCTGTTTTCTGTTAATTTTTCAAAAGACAAAGCAATTCCATAGAATGCACCCCACGCTATATAGTTTCCGGATGAGCCATGCCAAAATCCACTGATGATGAACGTGATGAAAATGGCAAAGAGCGCTCCGTATATTTTCCAGGCTCTCCAGCGTATTGCAAGGGGAGTATAGATATAATCAGTAAACCATTGGAACAGTGTGATGTGCCATCTTGTAAAGTAGTTCGTGAGGTTTCTCGCGAAGAACGGTCTATCGAAATTCTTGTGCAGTCTAAAACCCATTAACATTGCTGAACCACGAGCCATATCGATATAACCAGAAAAATCGCAGTATACCTGGAGTCCAAACAAGTAGGTTGCCATGATAAGTTGGATCCCATTGTATAACTCGGGGTTTGAGTAGATAAGACCAACGTACATACCCACACGATCTGCAATGACCAACTTTTTAAAAAGTCCCCAGGTTATCAGCTTTATTCCTGCCTTGAAAAGATCAGCATTGAAGGTCTTCTTTTCGCTGAACTGCACCAGTAAATTACGCGCTCTCTCAATCGGTCCGGAGATCAATTGAGGGAAAAATGCAACGAACAATGAAAATTTACCGGGGTTCTTTTCTGCTCTGTAAACACCGAGATAAACATCGATAGCATATCCAATGATCTGGAATGTGTAAAACGAAATTCCGATCGGTAATATGATATTGAGCGGACCAGGTGAATACGTGATATTCACCATCGCTAATGCATCACTTAAAACCTGGGTGAAAAATTCTAAATACTTAAAGTAAAAAAAGACGAATAGATTTCCTGCAAGGCATAAGGCTAAATAAATCGTTTGCCTTCGCTCACTTTCGGTTCTGTCAATACTTATTGTTGCAAAATATGTTATTACAGTAGAGAATAGCAGAAGTATAATGTATTCTATCTTGAAGGAGAGATAGAAGAAATAACTTGCTCCCAATAACAGTACCCATCTGTATTTATGGGGCAGCAAGAAAAATGCTAACACCGTAAATGCAAGGAAAATTAAGTATTCTATAGAATTGAATAACATCTCGCGATCGGGATCAAATGATAGTTGTATTAACTGATATTAGTTATGTTAACTGATATCAGAAGAAAAAGTTACTCCCTTTACCCCTGGAAATTAATGCGCAAATATAATGGAAAGGGTGAAGAAAAACTGAATGCTTTACATTTTCTGGAATTCGATCTTTGGGAAACCATTTTCACCCAAACTATTGGTAAAGTCCAGAAATCTTAATTTGTAAAGTTCGCCAAGATTGTCTTTGATAACAAACACTTTATCGGTGAATATGGTATATGAACCATTGGAGATATCCACTTCCTTCCAATCGTATCCAATGGCATCCCACTCTTCTGAATAGTTTAACGCTAATACATCGTTAATGGTCAGTTCTTCAAATGCAATGTTATCTACTTCAGCGACAGCAGTATGATTTGGATTGCTTAAGACTCCTGTTACCTGATAAGGTGTAAACGCTGGTACATAAAATGCCGTGGAGTATCTGGTAAATACCAGGTCCCAATCTGTTTTTGTTGGTTCGATCAGAATCTCAGTTTTGCTGTCTAATGATAGGTAAGTAAAATTGTATAATGGATTTCGCTTGATAGAAATTTCAGCTTCGTTGCTTCCGTTGAGGTCAGCGATCTTTATTTTATAGTGATCATTTTCGCAAGCAATGATCTTCATTTTCATAAAACCAAGAATATCGTTGTTTTCATCCCTGCCAAGATCGATCACATATACATAACCATAACTTACAGGATTGGAAATGCTGAAATCTGCCCAGTTACCAATAGCGTTTGAGTCTGGGTTGCCACTAGGGATATCTATCGACCATTGTAAAGTATTGATGTCTGGTTCGATATCAAATTCTTTGTATCCGGTATTCGCGGCAAACATGGATTTTGACGAGTTAAGCCAAACGTAATATGATCCGGCTCTATTATCAAAAGCAAGATCCCAATCGGTGATCTTACTGTAGGTTGGCACTGCACCAGTGCTAAGGTCGAAGTAAAACCTGTTACTGTAATCTGAACCCATCTCAAAAGTAAAAGTCATCGAATTCGTTCCGATCTGCGGTAGTTCTATAGGTTCTTCTTCCTGGAAACAGGATGAAAAAAGCATTATGATGAAAAAGCTATAAAGGATCCTTGTTGTTTTCATCCTAAATGTTGATTTTAAGTTTTGTGAAGATTGAAATTCCTGTTCCAACGGGTGTGTACTCATTGTTTGGGGAATGAATTCCATTAATAGTCGCATTGCTCTTGACATCTTTAACATTGAAAAGATTCCTCCCACCGATTGTTAATCTTAGCTTTTCCTCAAAAAAAGATTTCCCGGCAGAAACTTCGAGCCAATGATAATCTTCAATGGTAAAAGAATAAATGTCACCACTTTCGGAGTCAATATAATAAGAGTCACGTTTACCATTATACTTGTAAGAGGCAGAAACATCAAGTCCAAACCTTGTTATTGTATATGACGCATTGCTGCTGAATTGAAGGAAAGGGTCGAGCTTGCTGGGGTCGTTTCCCATTTGACCAACCTGGATCCAAACTGTGTTAACAGAATTCTCTAAGCGTAGACTTTTATTATGATATTGGATACCTGCTCTGCTATTCCAACTTTGAAACGTTTCAAAGTTCCTGTATGTATATTCCGTAGTATTAGGATCACTCAGAACCAACTCTATCTTGTCATGAATGGTAGAATATGAAGCCGTTAATTCTCCTGAAAGCATTTGCCTCTTGAAGCCCTTTTTTGCATTTATACTTACGTTTAAATAGTGACCATTTTCCGCTTTCAGATTTTCATTTCCTCTGATGTTGTGATTCACATCCACGAAGTAGAGATATAGTTCTTTTATTGATGGAGCCCTGAATCCCCTAGAATAAGATGCCCGAAAATCAATCTTATCGAAAGTATACTTGAGATAAAAGGCAGGAATTACCGGTGCCACATATTTGGAGTTATATATAAATCTAAGCGAAGGCTGAATTTCAAGCTTTTCATTAAAAACACGCCACTTCAATGAAGTATAATAAGCAAGATCTGTAATGTACTGCGCTTCATCTTGAATTCTTTCACCTTTAAACCGTTCATGCTCGCTTTGTATTCCATTCAATAAAGAAAGATCACCACTATTTGTCTCAAAGGAATAAGATGTCGTCCCGAAGTAATTTTGAATTTTATTCGTGTCCTGATCTGAAGATGAAGGAGAGATTGTTTCTTCAAGATTGATCAAGTTTTTAATATAGGTATTCTTGATCCGCTTATAATATGAATACGAAACCGCTCCACTCAATACATGGCCTGGTTTGAAGGAATTTTTAAACTCTGCCAGGTACTGTTGCCGTGATGTTTTAAAATGGTCATCAAGTGCAATCGAAGCAAAAGGAGTAGCCGGGTTATAGCGATTTAAGATCTTTTCACGAAAAACCCTTCCTGAGAGGGTTAACTCTGTTCGTTTAATAATTTTCGAATAGTAGGCATTGCCAAAATACTGTTCCTTCGGATTCCAATCCAGATCCCTTGAGTTATCATCGGTTGAAAATCCGCTAAAGAAGTACCTTCCAAAGCTGATTCCCATAGAATGGCCTTTCAAATTTGTAGAATAAGCACCATCAAGATCATACTTTCCTGTGCTTTCATACAATGCGTTTAGTTCCAATCTGCTTGGAAGTGCAGACTTTGTTTTTGTTATAATATTGATCACTCCAGCCATCGCATTGTTGCCATAGATCGCAGACTGCGGTCCCTCGATTATTTCGATCCTCTCCACATCACTAAGCAAGATTTGATTGATATCGATCTCGTTATTTAAGCGACCCGAAACAGGTACACCATTAATAAGGAACTTAACATTTGCACCACCAAGGCCTCCGATTTGAATGTTTGAACCATATATATCGCTTTCAGAAAAACTGAAATTAGAAGACGAATTGAGCACATCCTTCAAATTCGATGACCCTTTCGCCGCAATTTCATCCTTCGAAATTATACGTACATCTTGAATGCTGCTTTCTACAAGAGTAGGTTTAAACTGACTTGTAACGACAACTTCAGACAGTTCGATCTCATTTTGTTCAAGTATCACATGCAGTTCCTGGCCAGGGTTAACTGATCCTCGTTTTTCCAGAAATCCAACATAGCTTATAGTATAAGTGCTCGAAGAGTGCAGATCAATTTTAAATTCTCCTAGAAGATCCGTAACACCACCTATTTCTTTTCCATTTTCGACAACAATGATCGATGCACCGATCAGCACATCGCCACTAAGGTCTGAAACCTTGAACTTAGTAGTTTTAACATCCTCCTGAGCTAACCCAAATTGTGTAAAGAAAAGAGTTAGGAGAAGAAAAAAAACTGATGTATTATTTTTTGATAAACCTGACATATGATTGATTACCGAGCTCATCGTTCACAGATATTATGTATGAACCCAGAGCAAATTCTTCCACCGGTATTCTGTAATTGTTTAATCCTTTTTTAGCCAAAATAGGATTAGAGATGAGTTCCTTTCCAGACATATCGATGACTGATAAATTGTATTCGCTTTCATTCTTAACATCAAAAATAAAATTGACGACATGATCTGCTGGGTTTGGATAACAGCTTAGAGATGCAACATTCCGATCCTGAATTTCAGAAATACCTACAGAGTTAAGTTTAGTTAAAGAGAATCGGATCTTTCCGGTAGCAGAACCACCATAATCGTCAAAAGCGATGTGATAGACATCTTCATCTTTATCTTTAACGAAATAAGAAAGTGAATCCGGAACATCATACGTGAAGGTAGTATTGTTAAATATTTTCCAATCCCATCCTATGATGCTGATCTCATTTGAGTAAGAATAATTTGCCGGATCAGCCTCGGCCAGATCGACTCCTCTGGCTTCGATAGTCTGAACATCAATATTTGTAAGTGCTCCAACAACCGGATAATAAGTAAATGGCGCTACTTCACCGAGATAAGAACGGAAAACAATATCCCAGTCTGATGCCATAGGTTCTATGTCAAGAACCGCATTATTTACAATAGAATAGTATACAAAAGATTTATTGGGGTAGTCAGATTTACTGAGAGTGAATGTTGATTCGACGGAATTATCAAGATTTGCAACCTTAATATTGTAAACAATACCATTGTTAAGCTTTTCTATCCATATTTTTTTATAAGATCCATCATGTATTTTAATAACGAAGATCTTAATACCAATGAGAGTGCCCAGACTTTGGTATTGCCCCCAACCATAGTTTGGGTGGCCTGTTGCAAACTGGTTGAAAGAACCGTTATCCCAGGAAGTGTCTGAATTGTAAAGTTCGGTCATGTTTGTCGTATCCACGCTGTTCCACTGAGTAGTATCATTGGAAGCCAAATCAAACAATTTCACTCCCGCGCCACCATTTGTTCTTACAGAAGCAGAAAATGCATTGAGCCAAAACTGAAGGTCCCAATTGCTATTGTCTGTATTTACTTGTTCTCCTTGAGCAAGGCTGTAAAATGATTGATTTGTATTCCCACTTCCCAGCGTTACAGAATCTTGAACAAACACCTGGGCATGTAGAGATATCGATAGCATGCAGGCAATTGCCGGCATTAGAAAGTATTTCATAAGTAATATTTATAAAGCGTTTAATGTTAAAATCAAGTCTTTGCAAAGTTCATTATAAGAACAATTCCATCAAAGAATGTCTCGTTCTGAAATGTCATGAATGTGTAAAATTGGTATGACAATTCAATACTAGTGTTACAGGACTTGAGTATTTTTGACTCATTAAAGAAGAATATGGAAACCACGACAAAACAATTGTTATCAGATCTGATAATCAATTTAAAAGAATCTGAAACGATAAAAATGGCTGCGATGGCACGCCAGTTAAAGTCAGAAGGAAAAGATATCATCAGCCTCAGCCTTGGAGAGCCGGACTTTGACACTCCTGAGCATATCAAAGCATCTGCAAAGAAGGCTATTGACGATAATTTTTCTCACTATACACCTGTTCCGGGATATCTGGAGTTAAGAGAGGCAATCGTTAACAAATTCAAGCGTGACAATGATCTGGATTATAACGCAGATCAGATCGTAGTCTCCACCGGGGCAAAGCAATCGATCGCAAATGTGGTTCTATGTCTTGTCAACAAAGGAGATGAAATAATCTTGCCAGCACCATACTGGGTAAGCTATGGTGCAATTGCAGACATGACTGATGGGAAGAAGATCGAAATTCCTACATCTATTGAAAATGATTTTAAAATAACTGCTGAAGAGCTCGATGCTGTTTGTAACGAGAATAGTAAACTGTTGATCTTTAGCTCTCCTTGTAATCCTACTGGATCGGTTTACAGCTTTGAAGAATTGAAGTCGTTAGCGGATGTCATCGTGAAGTACCCATCATTGATAGTAGTTTCCGATGAGATCTATGAATATATCAATTTCGAAGGCAAACATGAAAGTATAGCTCAGTTTGACCACATTAAGGATCAAGTAGTCACAGTGAATGGTATGTCTAAAGGGTTTGCGATGACAGGTTGGCGAGTTGGTTACCTTGCAGCTCCCGTCTGGCTTGCCAAAGCTTGTTCCAAAATGCAGGGACAGTTTACCTCTGGAACGAACTCCATCGCTCAGCGAGCATCTATTACCGCTTTATCCTCTGATCTCACTCCGACTTATAACATGAGAGATGTCTTCCTTAAAAGAAGGGACCTCATGATTGAAAAGTTATCAGAAATAGAAGGGATGAAAGTCAATAAACCAAAAGGAGCTTTCTATATCTTTCCTGATGTTAGTGACTTTTTCGGAAGATCCTTTGGTTCTACAACGATCAATAATCCATCCGATGTAGCAGAATATCTTTTAAGTGAAGCGGAAGTAGCAGTTGTATCCGGTGTTGCTTTTGGTGATAGTAACTGCATCAGAATTTCCTTTGCTGCTGCCGAGTCAGAACTGACCGAAGCGGTGAGAAGGATGACGATCGCTTTGAATAAATTATCCTAATGAAACTTAGTTCGATCATCAATTCGTTTAAGGATCTTAATATTCTTGTTGTTGGAGATATCATGTTAGATAGTTATCAGTGGGGCAGAAGCAGTCGGATCTCTCCCGAAGCACCTGTCCCGGTTGTTGATATTCAAGGAAGTGAAGATCGTCTTGGAGGTGCAGCAAATGTCGCTTTAAATCTTGTCCAACTTGGAGCTAGTGTTTCTCTTTATTCTGTGAGCGGGAATGATGAGCTGCGTCCTGTTTTGCTGGATCTTTTAAAAGATAGTTCTATTCCTTCAGAAAATATCATTCCAGATAATGGAAGGATGACTACCAGAAAAACAAGGATCATAAGTCACGGAAAACATATCGTTCGTTTCGATCATGAAAGCCGAAAAGATATCACAAGTGAGATCGAAGATATTCTATTAGACAAGATCCAAGAACATTGTAAATCTGTGAGGCCTGATGCGATCATACTTCAGGATTACAACAAGGGGCTTTTTACTGAAAGAGTGATCAAATCTATTGTGCAACTTGCAAATGAGCAGAAGATCTTTATAGCGGTCGATCCAAAAAGAGATCGCTTCTTTAATTTCAAAGGAGTGGATCTGTTCAAACCGAATCTTAAAGAAGTAAAAGATGCATTACAATCAGAGATAGATCCCGAAAATGAGGAGTCCTTATCCGCTTCATGTTCTAAACTTATGGATAAGATCCATTGTAAAAATATCCTGCTTACGCTATCAAAGCATGGTATGTATTATTTTGATTCGGAAGGAAAGAACGGACAGATCACTGCACATCACAGAAACATTATAGATGTATCAGGTGCCGGAGATACGGTGATCAGTGTTGCAACTGCTGCTATGGCTGTCGAACCTGACATCGCCAAAGCCTCACTATTATCAAACCTTGCCGGTGGACTGGTTTGCGAGAAAGTAGGAGTAGTTCCGATCTCGAATTCAGAACTGATGGATGCCATGAAAAAGGATAACCTGGAAGAGATCAGGATGACCTATTAATTCGATCGTATCGCTTCAACCGGTTTCATGTTTGCTGCTTGCATTGCAGGTATAAACCCGGCCAATATTCCAATTGAAACCGATAGAATAATTCCAAGATTGATATAAAATGACGACATCACAAAAACAAAAGTGTTGTCTGATCCTTGTAAGAAATGGTTTATTACGTTGAAGATCAAGTAAATGAGAAGTAACCCTATTAGTCCGCCTATGAAGCATAAGACGATGCTTTCTATAAGAAATTCAAGAAGGATATAAATTTTCTTTGCACCCAAAGCCTTTTTGATCCCTATAATAGAGGTTCGTTCCTTTACAGACACGAACATAATATTTGCAATTCCAAAACCGCCAACAAAAATTGCAAAAATACCGATGAATGAACCAGCTAGTGCTACAATTCTAAAAACATTGTCGATCGCTTCTGTGAAAAGACTTACTTCATTGATCGAGAAGTCATTTTTTTCTTTCGGTCTTAATTTTCTGATCGATCTCATTTTACCTTCGATCTCGTATTTCAACTCTTCGACAGGAACATTTTCCATAGATTTAACTGCGATTATCGGACCCATTTCCTGGATGTTTCTGTATTCCATAATATATCTTACCGGGATTAAAATATTATTATCCAAAGAAAAATCTATCAGGCTTTTGCCTTCCTTTTGATTTACGCCGATAATATAAACTTCTCTACCAGCAACTTTTATTCGCTGACCTATTGCTTGCTCGAAAGATGTAAAAAGACTTTCCGCGACATTGGCTCCAAGAATCGCAACATCAACGCCACGCTCGGATTCAAGAGAAGAAAAATATCGCCCACTGGCAAATTCCATATCCCGAATCTGGGTATATTCGTGACTTACCGCCGTCAATGTAACACCGGCTACTTCTTTGTTGTTAAATTTTGCAGATCTTCCAGGGAGGAATGCCATTAAAGCAGTGCTTTCAGCTAAGTTGAGCTGATCACGAATCGTTTCAAATTCTTTATAGCTAATTTCAGGTCTTTTGAGAAATTGCCACCATGGATAATCATTTGTGAAGAGTAATGGCCATTTTTGAATGTATAACACATCACTTCCAAGGGTTTCGAAACCTCCTTCAATATTCCGTTTGAGAGAGTCAACAGCTGTGAGAACGAAGATGATACATAGAATTCCAATAGTAATACCGAGCAAACTGAGGAGAGCCCGCAATTTGTTCTTGTACAACTCAAGGATAGCTATAATAAAACTTTCCTTTAGAATCTTGCCAAGTATAGGTATCATTGCAGCAAAGATAGAATACAAATTTTGTTAACTTTGCCTGCTCAAAAAAAATTAGATGAAACTATCCAACTTTAACTACGAACTACCTAAGAACCTGGTAGCACAATACCCTTCTGACAGACGAGATGAATCGAGATTGATGGTGGTCAACCGTAAAAGTGGAGAGATCGAGCATAAGCAGTTTACTGATATCCTCGATTATTTTGGTGACGGTGATGTGCTTGTTATCAATAATACAAAGGTTTTTCCAGCCAGATTGTTTGGTAAAAAAGAAAAGACCGGAGCTAAGATCGAAGTCTTTCTTCTACGCGAGCTAAATAAGGACATGATGCTCTGGGACGTGTTGGTAGATCCGGCGAGAAAGATTAGAGTTGGTAATAAGCTATATTTCGGAGAGGATGATCTGTTGATCGCTGAAGTCGTGGATAATACAACTTCTCGGGGAAGAACTATCCGATTTCTTTATGATGGCAGTTATGATGAGTTTAAGACAACATTGCACAGTTTAGGAGAAACACCTTTACCAAAGTATATTAATCGTGCTGCGGAACAAATTGATATTGAAAGATATCAGACTGTATTTGCGAAGCATGAAGGGGCAGTAGCTGCACCAACAGCAGGCCTTCATTTTACAAAGGAGATGCTTAAAAGATTAGAGATTAAAGGTGTTGGATTTGCAGAGATAACTTTACATACCGGCTTGGGTACATTTAGGTCCATAGACGTCGAAGATCTAAGCAAGCATAAAATGGATGCAGAGTATTTCAAAGTCGATGAAAAGGCAGTGAAGATCGTTAATAAAGCAAATGATAGAGAAAAGAGAGTGTGTGGAGTTGGAACTACATCGATGAGAGCAACAGAAACTGCCGTTTCCGCTCATGGTCATCTAAAGACAATGGAAGGTTGGACCAATCTTTTTATTCATCCACCATATAATTTCCAGATCACGAATTGCATGATCACAAATCTGCATTTACCAAAATCGAGTCTCCTGATCATGGTAGCAGCGTTTGGTGGTTATGATCTGATAATGAAAGCTTATAAAGAAGCAATAAAGAAGAAGTACAAATTCTTTACTTACGGAGATGCAATGCTGATAGTCTAGTACTCGTCTTCGTTGAAAAAGAAATCATCCTTGGTTGGATAATCCGGCCATATATCTTCGATCCCTTCAAATACCTCCCCTTCATCATCAAGTTCCTGGAGATTTTCTATCACTTCGATAGGGGCCCCAGATCGAATCGCATAATCTATTATTTCATCTTTGGTTGATGGCCATGGCGCATCTTCCAAATACGACGCTAATTCTAAAGTCCAATACATTCGATCTATTCGGTTTTATAAAAAGTCGTGCAAAAATAAAATAAAATCTAAAAGAAGCTAATTCAGGACACTTTTTTTACAGACCAGTTTTCCACAAATTTTCAGCCTGATTGGAGATGTCGCTTTATTTAGAAGACCATAGGATCTCGTCGACACCGAGATCTTTACTGAATTTCCGTGCAAGAGTAAAAAGAAAATCTGAAAGTCGGTTGAGATATACGATAATATTTTCTTCTAATTCCTCAGATTCGGCGAGATTTACGGCGAGTCTTTCAGCTCGCCTGCATACACATCTCGCAATATGGCAGTATGAAACAAGTGGATGACCTCCAGGCAGAATGAAGTTTTTAAGTGGTTCTAATTCTTCGTTCATGCTATCGATAGCTCCCTCAAGGAATATAATTTGTTCATTATCGATTTCGCTCAAATAATTCGGACTTTTCCCTGCTTCAGACGCTAATCTCGATCCCACGACAAAAAGCTCATTCTGGATTTTGTGCAGGACTTTATCCATTCCTTCATCGGAATTATGATCTCTGATCATTCCTATAAAACTGTTTAGTTCATCTACCGTTCCGTAGACATTTATCCTGTCATGGCCTTTTGATACCCTTTTTCCTCCCACAAGTGAAGTCTTCCCTTTGTCGCCGGTCTTGGTGTAAATTTTCATTCTTGATTTAAATTATCTGAGTTGATCATGCCATCGATCAAACGAATTTCCCTTTTCGTTCTTTTAGCGATGTCATCTTCGTGTGTTACAATGATAACTGTATTTCCAGCTTCGTTGATCGATGTGAATATATCCATGATCTCTTCTGAAGTTTTAGAATCGAGATTACCCGTTGGTTCGTCAGCAAGAATAATAGAAGGTTTGTTAACTAAAGCTCTTGCAATCGCGACACGTTGACGCTGACCTCCTGAAAGCTCGTTCGGCTTATGCTTCATTCTGTCTGAAAGTCCAACAGACTCTAACATTTC
Organism: Chitinophagales bacterium; assembly: GCA_013001465.1. Lineage (GTDB taxonomy): Bacteria > Bacteroidota > Bacteroidia > Chitinophagales > JABDMM01 > JABDMM01. The sequence goes on from JABDMM010000022.1 coordinate 43,529, forward strand.
GGTAGCAACTTCATTTCGTGCAGTACTGCCTACACCTGCATATACCAATGGTAGTGCAACATTTTCAATTGCATTAAGCCTTGGAAGAAGATTAAAAGTCTGGAAAACAAATCCGATCTCCTTATTTCTGATTTCAGCAAGCTCACTATCTTTCAGATTCCCAACATCCTGATCGTTTAGTATATACTGTCCCGATGTTAAAACATCAAGACAACCAATAATATTCATCAGTGTAGATTTACCAGAACCGGAAGGTCCCATTAATGCAACATATTCTTTGCGTTGGATTTCGAGGTCGATCGAGCGAAGCGCAGGAATAATAAGGTTTCCTAGTTTGTAATCTTTACTGATCTGACGCAGGCTGATTATTGAGCTATTCATCGTTCTTGATAACCTTTGGAACAATGAAAAAGTTTTCGTCGGATACAGGCGATCTGCTAAGAACGTCTTCCTTAATATTGAATTTTTCGGATAGGTCATCCCTTAGATGATCTGTCTGATATGAAAAGTGTGTGAATGCTGCTACTTCTGACGTGTCCACTTCGTTCAGTTTATCCATCATTTTAAGGATACTATTTAAGTCAGACATCATGGAGTCTTCTTCCTCTCGCCGAATTTTTATTCTTACGAGTCCGGCAAGTTTGTGAATAGTATCCCTGTCGATCTTCATTGGTGTTATGGCTTAATATACGCTAATTTCAAGAGAGCGTAAAAATAAGATTTTTTGTAATTTCGACCGATGGAAATTGTAGTGAGCGGCGTTAGGCCTACTGGTAATCAGCATTTTGGTAATTATATGGGTGCTATCAGGAATTTTGTAAAGTTCCAGGATGAATTCGATATACCATGTTATTTTTTTGTGGCAGACTACCACTCGCTTACTACTCATCCGAAACCGGAGGATCTGCAAAACAATGTGAGGCAGATACTTATAGAGTACCTTGCCTGCGGTTTGGATCCAAAGAAATCTAACATTTATATACAAAGTCATGTGCCGGAGATCCCTGAGCTGTATCTGATATTTAATATGTTGGCTTATAAGGGTGAATTAGAAAGATCGGTGACCTTTAAAGATAAAGTAAGAAGCCAGCCCGAAAATATTAATGCCGGTTTACTCACTTATCCGGTGTTGATGGCAGTAGATATTATTGTACATAAAGCGACTCAAGTTCCTGTTGGAAAAGATCAGGAGCAGCATTTGGAAATGACCAGAACATTCGCAAGGCGTTTTAACAATGCATATAAAGTGGAATATTTCCCGGAACCTCAACCTGTAAGTTTAGGAGATAAATTAGTCAAAGTTCCCGGACTTGATGGAAAGGGAAAAATGAGTAAATCAGAAAGTGAAAATAGCGCGATTTTCCTTGTAGATGATGAGAAGAAATTAAGAAAAAAAGTCATGAGAGCGGTGACTGATGCCGGACCTAAGGAAAAAAACCAGGCAATGCCGGAGGAAATTCAAAATCTCTTCCAGTTATTAGAACTTGTAGCTGATGGCGAAACGATTCAGCAGTTTAAAAGTGCATATGCAGATTGTACCATAAGGTACGGTGATTTGAAGGGAGCGATCGCAGAAAACATGGAAAAAACAATAAAGCCTATCCGAGAACGAATTCATGAGCTTGAGGCAGATGATAAACTTTTGAAGGAAATTATGCACGAAGGCGCAACTAGTGCGAGAAAAAGCGCATCTGCTACATTAAAAGATGTAAAAGAGATCATAGGGTTAAGATAATTCGAATTTTATCGTTTATTTTGACTGACCCTTAATTAAAAGTAAAACCTTTGAAAAACAAAAACGTCAAGCATATAGCTGTCGCCGGGAATATCGGTGCTGGAAAAACTACCCTAACAAAACTACTCGCTAAGCATTTTCATTGGGAACCTCACTTTGAAGATGTGGAGAATAATCCTTATCTCTATGATTTCTATGAGGATATGCCTAGATGGTCCTTTAACCTTCAAGTTTTCTTCCTAAACAGCCGCTTCCGTCAGATCATCGAGATTCAAAGAGGGGATGCAACTATTATTCAGGATAGGACAATTTATGAGGATGCCCATATTTTTGCCCCAAACCTCCATGCGATGGGATTGATGTCGACACGAGATTATGATAACTACCTCAGTCTTTTCAAAACGATCAACTCACAGATCAACCCACCAGATCTTCTAATTTATCTTAAGGCATCGATACCAACTCTTGTGGATCAAATACAAAAGCGGGGTCGCGAATATGAAGACAATCTTCGTTTGGATTACCTTAGGAGACTCAATGAGTACTATGAAAAATGGATAAGCACTTATGATGAGGGTAAGTTACTTGTTGTCGATGTAGATAAGAACAATTTCGTTGAAGAAGAATCTCACCTAAGCGAAGTTGTAAATAGTATTCTTGCTGAATTACACGGACTGTTCTAGTTCATTTCTTACACATTTCGTTTAGAATAATTTAACAAAAGCAAATTTTGTTAAGTGACTGTATAATAGCTTATTATAAAAGCATATTTAACAAATAATAAATATAGTTGAACAAACTAATTGCCATATCGTATAGAATCTCAAACCATAATAGGAGAAAACTACCTCATGGCAAGAAAATTACTCATATTACTGATTATCTGTGGTTTGCTGACAGACGTTCATGCTCAGATCGCTGCAGATTTCAATAGTTCCACGCAGACCGGATGCAGTCCTTTGATCGTTAACTTTACTGATATTTCCACAGGAGGTCCTACAAGTTGGCTTTGGAATTTTGGTAATGGAAATACATCAACGCAGCAAAACCCTTCTGCAGCGTATTTAAATCCGGGCATATATACAATTTCCCTGATCGCTTCTGGCGGTGGCTCTTCAGATACCATGATAAAAGTGAACCATATTCAGGTTTACAATGATCCAACCCCGGACTTCATAGCAGATCAAGTTAACGGGTGTGTGCCGTTGACTGTCAACTTTACCAATCTAACGGTGCCAGGTGATCATTCCACTATTACATATACCTGGGATTTCGGAGATGGAAGCTTTAGTTCAGCAATAAATCCAACACATACATTTAACTCAACCGGTAACTTTAATGTGACGCTGATCGCTGTTGATGGGAACTCCTGTCAAGACAATATCAATAAAACAGGATATATCTCTGTTGCTAATAAACCAAACGCTAATTTTTCGAGCTTAAACAATGTAGGTTGTAATCCACCTCATAATGTCAATTTCTCAAACTCATCTAGTGGTTCGAGTTCATTGACGTATTTATGGGACTTTGGAGATGGTAATTCATCAGGTGCAACGAACCCGGTGAATACTTACATCGCCTATGGTTCATACGATGTTCAATTGATCGTTACCGATCAGTTTGGATGTCAGGATTCGATCACAAGACTGAATGAAGTGAATATCATTGATGTGAATGCAAATTTTACACAAAGCATGACTTCAGGATGTATTGGTGAAACGTTCTCCTTTACGGATCAAAGTACACCAACTGGAATTTCACCTATTGGCTGGATATGGAATTTTGGAGATGGTAATGTGTCTACATTACAAAATCCAGTTCATCGGTATAATTCAGCAGGGACGTACTCAGTATCTTTGACTACTACTATGAATGGATGTTCAGACGTTCGAACAAAGAATAATCTGATCACTATTTTTCCCGATCCTGTGGCTTCTTTTACAAATGATATAAACGCTGTTTGTCAGCCTCCGGTAACGGTTAATTTTACTGATGCTTCTGTAAACGCGGTTTCACATGTATATTATTTTGGGGATGGAGATACATCACATGCTCAAAGTCCATCACATACTTATACTAATTATGGATCCTATATCGCAACTTTAGTGGTAACCAATGCTGATGGATGCACAGATACTTTCAGGACATCACCACCAATTACTGTTCAACCACCTGTTGCAGACTTTTATGCAGATGCAAGCAATGGATGTATACCTATACCGGTTCAATTCTATGATAGTAGTCAGGCTAATGAAACTATAGTAGCATGGTACTGGGACTTCGGAGATGGAAATACAGATTCCGTTCAGGATCCTGTTCATATCTATACTACTCAAGGAGACTATGCAGTGACTCTTGTCATTGAAACAACAAGTGGCTGTCGGGATACCATTATATATCCAAATTTGATCGAAGTAGGGCAGGAGCCTAATGTTGGTTTTGTCGCTTTACCTACTGTGTCATGTTTATTCACGGCAATATCTTTTAATGACCAAACCGATTTTGCAGACTTGTGGCTTTGGGATTTTGGTGATGGTGGTACATCAACTAGCCAAAATCCAACATATACCTATAGTGATACTGGGTTCTTTACTGTAAGTCTGGCAGTTTCAAATAATGGCTGTGCTGCTGATACCATTATTGACAATTATGTTTATGTGTCTCCGCCAGATGCATTGTTTATACCGACATTCAACTGTACGAATACCATGGAGGTCGATTTTACAAATACTTCTATTGGTGGAGATGTCTGGTGGTGGGCTGTAGATACCGGAGGACCAACTTGGGATACGGTCTATACTTATGATTTAAACTACATTTTCCCCGATACCGGTATCTATAATGTTTCACTATTCATGGAGGATACGGCATCAGGTTGCACAGATATTGAAACTCAATCTGTTACTATTGTTAACCCTGTTGCAAACTTTACAGCAACTCCTACTGCAGGGTGCAGACCACTGATCGTCGACTTTACAAGTACCTCTACAGATGCGGTATCTTACATTTGGAACTTCTCAAACGGGCAAAATGCCTCTTCTCAATCACCAACAATAGTTATTGGTCAGCCCGGATATTATGGTGCACACCTTTACATTACTGATATTCATGGCTGTCAGAGAGATATTAATATCGACAGTATAGTAGTTATCGCCGGACCAACAACAGACTTTACAACGGGTACGCCGGTCGGATGCACGCCACTTACAGTCGATTTTACAGATATGACAACTTTGTTTCTGACGACTAGCATTACTTCATGGAGCTGGGACTTTGGTGATGGAAATACTTCAACACTTCAAAACCCATCTAATGTATATGTAGCGAACGGAACTTACAATGTTAGATTAACAACAGTAGATGATTGGGGATGCACACACACAGTAACAAAAACAAATTATATCGATGTTACTTATCCGGTAGCAGAGTTTACGGCAGATACTTTTTCGTGTCCGGGAAATCCGGTAACCTTTGGAAACCTGTCGAATGGCGTTGGAAACACTTATCAGTGGGACTTCGGAGATGGCAACTCAAGTAGTATTTCGAATCCTGTTCACAATTATCTTGTGGAAGGTTCTTATGACGTGGAGCTCATCGCTACTGATATAAACACATGTGCTGATACTATGTTGAAGCAGCTCTATATCAAAGTTCAATTACCTCAAGCGAAGTTTGTGTCGGATACGGCATTTTCAACTTGTCCTCCGCTTTTAGCAAATTTCACCGATTCATCGAGAGGAGATATCATATATTGGGAGTGGCATTTTGGTGACGGAAGTATGAGTAATCTGGAAAATCCTTCACATATCTATTCTTATGCGGATTCTTTTGATGTGACATTAATTGTCATGAATGCCGATAGTTGCAGGGATACAACCACGGTCGAGGACTTTGCAATTGTGCTCGGTCCGAATGGAATATTTACAATGGTACCAAATTCCGGATGTACTGATTTACCTGTTACATTCAATGCAGTCACACAGAATGCGGTTAACAGGACTTGGGATTTTGGAGATGGTTCAGTAATTGTAGCAACCGATACGATAACATATACTTATACCAATTCAGGATTATACTTTCCAAGTTTGATATTGACCGATGCTTTTGGTTGTGTTTTTACTGTGTCATCAACAGACTCGATTATAGCAGGTAGCCATAATGTTAATTTTACTGAAAGCCCCAGACACGTCTGTGTTCCGGGAACGGTGAATTTCACAGATCTTTCTACTGCATTTCCACCTATTACTGGCTGGAAATGGTACTTTGGAGATGGAGATTCTTCATCGATACAAAGCCCCAGTCATCTGTATTCAACAGTTGGTAGTTATGATATAACTTTGATTACTGATAACGGGATATGTAAAGATACTCTGGTCAAACCGCAATGGATCGATGCTGATCAAGGTCCTGGAGCTGATTTTGGAATGTCATCTAATACTGGATGTGTGCCAGCTACTATAAGCTTCTATGATTCTACAATTTCAGATAGCTCAGTTGGCACCTGGAGTTGGTCATTTGGCGATGGAAATGCAAGTTCAATGCAGAACCCAAGTCACACATATACTGTAGCAGGAACTTATAATGTACAGCTTATTGTACTTACCGTAGCAGGCTGTCTTGATACTGTTACTTATTCAGTCAATATTTATAATAATCCCAATGTCACGACATCTCCTGACAGGGTGATCTGTGATGGAGACTCAGTACTTATTTTTGCAACCGGTGGTAGTTTTTATAACTGGACTCCGGGAGTGACTTTAACAGACTCTACGAATAATTTCCCGAGAGCTTTTCCAACTGCAAATACACAATATATAGTTCAGGTTTCTAATGGTTTTGGTTGTGTGACTGTCGATACGGTAAATGTGGCTGTCAACCCGTTACCGGCTGTCTCAGCAGGCCCCGACTTTACTATTTGCAACTTCGATACCGCGCAGTTAAATGGATCTGGTTCCGGTGTTACCATTGCATGGTCACCAGCTGCAAGTTTGTCTAGCACCTCAGTGTTAAATCCTTTTGCTTATCCTAACACAAGCAGAACGTACACATTGAGTGTTACGGACACAAATAACTGTACTGCTTCTGATGATATGATGGTAACAATTAATCAACTTCCAAACGTTTCAGCAGGTAACGATACCTTTGTTTGTAATGGCACTAGTACTATACTTCAAGGAAGTGGAGCAAGCTTATACTCCTGGTCTCCAGGTACGTACCTTAATAATCCGTTTATAGCAAATCCTACTTCAACGCCTGCTTCTACGATAACGTATCTTTTGACAGGTGTCGATACAAACTGGTGTTCAAATTCTGCCTCAGTGACCGTACAGTATGTGGTTAGGCCAAATGCAAATGCTGGACCGAATCAGACCATATGCGAAGGTGATACAGCAATTTTGTCTGCAACCGGTGGTGATGGTTTTTCAGCGATATTATGGACACCGGGAGCTACCTTGATGGATTCAACTAGTAGAACTACAGGAGCGATTCCAAGTTTAAATACAACATATAACGTTGTAGTCACAGACACTTTCGGGTGCTCAGATAATGACAATGTTGATATTTATGTAAATCCAAAACCTTCAATGACTGTTTCTGCGGATACATTTATATGCATGAATGATTCAATAGAAGTATCTGCAACTGGTGGTTTAACTTATAATTGGACAGATAATAATACCTCTTGCACTAGTTGTCAAACAACTTTTGTTCGACCTATTGCAACCGCTAACTATGCAGTTACTATTACTGATGTGAATACTTGTACAAATAGAGATACAGTAACCGTAGTTGTTAATCCATTACCAATAGGCGTTTTATCTAATGATACCACTATTTGTGACGGTGAGTCAACTTATTTGCGTGCCGATTCAGGAGTTTCTTACACATGGGCGCCATCTGCCACACTTTCTTGTTCTGGATGTCAGGTGCCTCTTGCAAGTCCTCCATCTTCGCAAGCATATGTTGTTGTGATAGATAATGTTTACGGATGTACGACAAGGGATACTGTGCAAGTGGATGTCTCTCCAATTCCCAGTCCTGTGATCAGTGGAAACAATGTGATCTGCCAGGGCGACACAACGCAACTTGTAGTCTCAGGTGGAGATAATTATTACTGGACACCAAATTTTGCTATAGACTGCCAAACTTGCGATACGATCAATATCTTTCCTCAGGTTAATGTTAGTTATATAGTTGAGGTGAGCAATATCTGGGGGTGTACTGTTTTCGATAGCATGACAATAGAAACACGGCCATTTCCAGTAATCGATGCAGGACCAGACAGAACCATTTGTCTTGGTGAATCGGTACAAATGCAGGCTACAAGTAATGTTCCAAACAACGTTTGGAGCCCAAGTATATGGCTCAATGATCCTTCCGCTTTGGATGGAATTGCAACACCTATAGATACTACAACATTTATAATAACATCGACTTCTTTATCTAATTGTACTAGTCATGATACCATGAGAATTCATGTTATTGACAGGGTGAGGATTTCAGTTTCTCCAGATACCATTCTTTGTACGGGAGACTCTATTCAACTTTCAGCAGGCCCAATAGCAAATTCAGATAACGGAATCTCATACTCATGGAGGCCTGGTTTTTATCTGGATAACCCAACTATTGCCAATCCAACGTCCGGTACTTTGCAAGATATCACTTATATGGTGGTGGCTTCCAGTGAAACATGTATTCCTGATACGGCATACGTAAGTTTAGATGTGAAAAGTTTACCCGCGATCGATGCAGGAGAGGATATTTTATCGGTTTCAGGTTCGCAGGTGCCTTTAAATCCATCTCAAAACTCCCTTTTAACTTATACCTGGACACCGGATCAGGACCTTTCATGTGGTGTATGCCCGAACCCAATATTTATTGCAGATAGTTCTCAAACTTTTACTGTATCGGTAGTTGATCAATATGGTTGTATTGAATCGGACTCTGTGAGAGTTAATGTTATAGGCGTCTGTGATCCGGGGATGATCCATGTAGCAAATGCCTTTACTCCCAACGGTGATGGTAAAAACGATATAGCAAGGGTAAGAACACAAGGAATCCATCAGATCGATTATTTCAGAATATACGATCGATGGGGACAATTAATATTTGAAACGGATAACATCTATGAGGGCTGGAACGGAACTATATCCGGAAAAATGTCGAATTCAGATGTCTTTGTATACTATGTTAGTG
>JABDMM010000054.1 GCA_013001465.1 Chitinophagales bacterium
GTTTAGTGTAGATCGAGGCAAAGTTGCTAGTGTATTCGTCGCCTAGGTTTTGAGGTGCTTTCATGCCGAGGATAATGATTTCAGCTTCCGGTTTTTTACTCTGAACTTCTTCAATGATGCTTCTCAGATTGGATTCGGTAGCTTTCAGATCAAATCCTCGAAGTACATCATTAGCTCCAAGTTCCAGAACGAAAATATCGATCGGTTGCTTTAGTATCCAGCTGATACGATTTTTTCCTCCGGCTGTCGTTTCACCACTAAGTCCTGCATTTACAACTTTGTAATTCATCTCCAACGAATCGATCCGTTGCTGAATTAACGATGGAAAGGATTCATCTTCTTCCAATCCATAACCTGCTATAAGACTATTACCAAAGAACAGTATATATTTCTCGCCGTTGGATTCCCGGGTATTCTCGCTTTTGGATTCTTTCTTTGGCGATTTTTGAACTTGTGCTTTGGCTTTTTGTTCTTGATTACATGATGTGGAAATTGTTATGAAGAATAACAGGAAAATGCTTTGGAGCAGGCAGTTATTTACTTTATTGATGAAGTTTATCGTCATATAGTGCTGTTTGGTCGAATGAATATAATTTATGAAATAATCTTTCCACGATTCGGTTTAACTTACTTAGTAAATGCAAAACTAATTTGATTTATGCGAGATATCCTGAAAGTTGAAAACTTAAGTAAAGTCTATAAAAGTGGTAGCAAAAACCTTACCGTTTTGGAGGGTATAAACTTCAGTATAAAAGAAGGAGAGGTTTTGTCAATCGTAGGTCCTTCAGGAAGTGGTAAAACGACTTTGCTTGGTTTATGTGCCGGACTCGATAAAGCCACCACCGGCACAGTGTCTTTTTATGATACTGTGATCAATACACTTACGGAAGATGAACGGGCAGCACTGAGAAGTGAAAATGTCGGTTTCATCTTTCAGAACTTTCAGCTTATCCCTACTTTATCTGCCCTCGAAAATGTGATGATCCCTTTGGAATTGCAGGGAAACGCAAAAGCAAAACATCGATCTCTTGAATTGCTTGAAAGGGTTGGACTGAGCGATCGCTACGATCACTATCCGACTCAATTATCCGGTGGTGAACAACAACGAGTCTCACTGGCCAGAGCTTTTAGCAGTAATCCGAAAATATTATTCGCCGATGAACCTACCGGTAATCTCGATGATGAAACCAGTCACAATGTAGAATCCCTCATGTTCGAACTGAATAAAGAGGAGAATACCACGCTTGTTATTGTCACCCATGACATGGAATTGGCAGGAAAAACAAAACGGATAATCCAGCTAAAAGGTGGACACATCGTTTCGGATATGTTGAATGAGCACACAACGGTTAATGCATAGCATGAAAAACCTGAAGTTTCTGATCCGGACAGCTTACCGCGATAGCCGACAAAATCGCGGGAAATTGGCGATGTTCATGTCCTCCATCATTTTGGGAATCGCTGCGCTTGTGGCGATCAATTCATTCAACTATAATCTGGTTAACGATATAGACCGACAGGCAGCGTCTTTACTAGGCGCGGACCTGACCGTTAACGGCAATCGAGAGATCGCTCCCAAACTTAAAGCAAAATTCGACTCATTACCCGGCGAATCCGCACGAGAACTGGAGTTGTTTTCAATGGCGAGCCTGGAGGATGTAAATGAAATGCAGTTTGTTAGGCTGAAAGCGCTTCAGGGCAACTTCCCGTTTTATGGAAAGTTGAAAACTGTACCTGTAGAAGCAGCAACAGACTTCAGGAATTCCAACGGAGCTTTAGTGGATGATGGATTTATGATACAACACGGACTATCCGTTGGGGACTCCATTAAATTGGGATATGCGACATTTTATATTGCTGGAAGACTTCAAAGCGCTTTCGGTAGCGCCGGTGTAACATCCAGTTTCGCACCGACCATCTATATCAGCTTAAGCGAATTGAATAAAACCAAGCTTGTAAAAGAAGGGAGCCTGGTAGACTATACCTACTACAAAAAGCTACCTGAAGGTTTTGATGCTGATGCCTGGGAAGAAGAACAAAAAATGTTGTTCAGGAATGAAGGTATGCGAATAACTACAGTTAAAGAAAGGAAAGAGGCTTTAAACGAAGCATTCGATATGCTGAATTACTTCCTGAATGCTGTTGCCCTGGTTTCGCTTTTGCTGGGATGTATCGGGGTTGCCAGTAGTGTGTTTATCTATGTGAAGAACAAGATACCGTCGATCGCTGTGCTGCGCTGCCTCGGGTTAAAGGGCCGACAAGCATTTCTGATCTACTTTATTCAAATATTCATACTGGGAAGTATAGCCGTTGCTCTGGGAGCATTCCTAGGAAGCTTCATTCAGTTGATCTTGCCTCTATTGCTTAGCGATTTTCTGCCATTAGAAGTGACAACGGTACTTTCATGGAAGGCAATAGGTGAGGGCTTGGTTGTTGGATCTACAGTCACAATTTTGTTTGCTTTGTTACCGCTAATATCGGTGAGAAGGATAAGTCCGCTTCGAACGCTGCGATCTTCTTTTGAAGAGGAAGAAGGGGAAAGGGATTACTTAAGTTGGTTGGTTTACTTCGGCATCATCATAAGCATCTTCGTTTTTCTTTGGTATCTGATGTCAGATCTTATAATGTCCGCATACTTTACTGTCGGACTCATCCTGTCATTTGTGCTTCTATATAGCGTCTCCAAAGCGATCATGTGGGCAGTAAGAAAATACTTTCCACGGAAGTGGAGTTTTGTTTTGAGGCAAGGGCTTGCAAATCTATACCGACCAAACAATCAAACTCAAACCTTATTGATATCTATAGGTTTGGGCACTGCGGTCTTGGCGATGCTTTTTATAATCCAGGGACTACTGCTGAAAAATGTGCAACAGATGGATGCCGGGAATCAGCCCAACATGATCCTGTACGGAATTGAGACCGATCAAAGAGACTCGCTCGCAGCGATGACCCGTGAAAACGGACTTCCACTCATCCAGCAAGTACCTATCGTAACCATACGTTTGGAAGAGTGGAAAGGAAGAACAAAAAGTGAATGGCTGGCAGATACTGTAGCGGATATAAGTCGGTGGGCAGCAAACAGAGAGGCACGAGTTACCTACCGGGACAGTCTCGATCCGTTTGATAAATTAGTCGCCGGAAAATTTATTGGTGAATATAAAGGAGGGAATGACAGCATATTTGTTTCATTGGGAGCGGACTTTGCAGAACAATTGAAAGTCGGCATCGGTGATGAGCTGATCTATAATGTTCAGGGCACACGGATAAAAACCTATGTGAGCAGTCTGCGCAAACTTGATTTTACAAAAATGCAAGCCCGCTTTTTCATTGTATTTCCAACAGGCGTTTTAGAAGAAGCACCACAATTTCATGTGCTCGTCACAAAGTCACCGGATACAAAAACGACAGCAGAATTTAGAGGTAAAGTCGTCACCGCATTTCCGAATGTATCGGTAGTAGATCTCGGAATGATCCTGCAGGCACTGGGGGATATACTGGATAAAGTATCCTACATCATAAAATTCATGGCGGCCTTCAGTATACTTACCGGACTGATCGTATTGATCAGTTCACTACTCCTCAGCAAATTTCAGCGGATAAAAGAAAGCGTGTTATTGCGAACGATAGGAGCCAGCAGAAAACAAATACTCCAGATCAACGCAACAGAATATGTGCTGTTGGGAGCGCTATCCGCAGCGACAGGCATTTGCATCTCGTTAGCCGGAAGTTTTCTCTTAGCGACATTTGTGTTGGAATTGCCATTCAATATACAATGGTTGCCGATATTAGCAGTTTTTCTTTTTGTTGTAGGTCTGACCGTTGTGATCGGAATGATCAATACACGGGAGGTGGTGAGTAAGAGTCCATTGGAAGTCTTGAGGAAGGAGGTAGAGTGATGCTCTGGTTTTTGTTTGTTAAAAAGTCAATTAGTCGTGGTTTATCTTTTCAGGTATTTTGGTCATGGCCAACTCAGTGATGGCTGTAATGGATAAGGAAGGGTTGACTCCGGGATTTGCCGAGATCATGGACCCATCACAAACCATCATGTTTTCATATCCGAAAACCCGGTTATCCTTGTCGATGACTCCTTCGGTACGATTTTTCCCCATGACTGCACCACCTAAAATATGGGCGGTGGTGGGAGTTCCAAATAGAACATCGGTGAAATTTGAGTAAGGGATGGCTTTCGTTTTCTCTCCGATCACTTTTGCCAGTTTTGAGGCTTCGGGAATAAAGCCACTGGGTACGGCACCTGATTCTACAGTAGTTTTCAACTGCGTGATCTTACCTAATTTGATCCTCAAGGTACTATCTAATGTTTGCATGAAAAGCAAAATAATGCTTGATTCACTATAGCGCTTCATAAAAAGAGTCTTTAAGAAAGTGATTGGCTTTTTGATTATAAGACCAGCTACCCCTAGTATCCTGAATATGGCATATCGATGTTGAACGGATGGCATGGAAAGTAGCCTGAAAAAGCCAGATCCTTTGCCGTATCGCACGGGTTCCAGATGGCTATTTTTATCTATCTCCAGTATGGAACCTATCGCAATGCCCTTGGAATAATCTGTACCAGAATTTTGAGTGGAGGATACTACTAAAAGAGATTCATTATTGGTGCGAACATTACAACCGACCTTGTCAGACAGATTGGGTAATGAGTTGTTTGATTTGAGTTTCAGCAGTAGGGGAACAGTTCCCATAACTCCTCCTGAAAATATAATATGCTTCCCAATCACTTTTTGCTTTTTTCCTCTTCCTATGCTTTTCTTAAAAAAAACATGATAGCCAGTAGCTCCTTTGGCCTTATCAATAGGAGTGATGTCATAGACTTCATGCTCTGCAATGATCTCAGCGCCCAGTTGCTGAGCCAGATAGAGATAATTCTTGTCTAAGGTGTTCTTAGCATTATAACGGCATCCTGTCATGCATGCCCCGCAATAAATGCAGCCTGTGCGTTCGGGACCTTTCCCATTGAAATAGGGATCCGGAACGGTTTCGCCGGCGGTGCCGAAATGAACTGCAACTTTGGTGGGTGAAAAATGATCTGACCTTCCCAGGTCTTTGGCCAGGTCTTGAATGGCTTTGTCTGCAGGCCCGAGCATTGGATTTCTTTCTGCTCCAAGCATTCGGTAGGCTTCTTCATAATGCGGCTTCAACTCTTCTTCCCAGTTGCTTAGTTCTCCCCAACTTCCGGAACTGAAGAATTCTTTCTTGGGGATCGGTAGTGTGTTTGCATAAGTAAGGGAGCCTCCTCCAACACCTACCCCGGAGAGTATGGAGACATGATTTAAATATGTGATCTTAAAAAAGCCGAGTAACTTTAACCGTGGTTCCCATAACCATTTCTTCAGGTTCCAGTTGGTTTTGGGAAAATCTTTGGCTTTGAACCATTTGCCTTTTTCTATCACGAGCACAGTATATCCTTTTTCAGCAAGCCGCAGAGCGCTTACGGAACCTCCGAAACCACTTCCAATGATTACATAGTCATATGTTTCTTTTAGATCACTCATTTTTGAGTTTTCATGATATTTGGACTTGTAGATCCATCCCTAAAACAATAGGACAGTCTAATACTAGACAATTTTCAACTATAATAACCCTTTTTTACCTCTTGATATTCAATTCATAATTTGGCCAGCTGTATGCAAATAAAAAAGCGCTTCAAAGGCAAGTCCTTCGAAACGCTTTTTTTACTAGTGGGCCCTGTAAGGCTTCCCGATAGTCGTCGTTTCACTCCTCCATCGGGACAGGCTTCTCGCCCTACTCTTGAATTCCTATGTCTTCCAACAAAAAAAGCTAATCTATAACAGATTAGCTTTTTCTTTAGTGGGCCCTGTAGGGCTCGAACCTACGACCCCCTGATTATGAGTCAGATGCTCTAACCAACTGAGCTAAGGGCCCTTCTCTAAGTTTTCCTGCTTGGAGAACCAGGAGATTGTTTTTTTGGGTATGCAAATATACACTCTTCTTTTGAATTGAGGATGGAGAATGGAGGAGGGAGAGTTTTAGTGTGGCTTCGCCACATCGTTTAATTTATTTTACTTGTCTTTACAATTGCAGTCAAAATTCTTAGAATTTCTTGAAGCTGAATGTTTGCATATTTTATCCTCTCAGCATTAATATAATTCGCTTCCAAAACAATTTGGAACCAATATTCCGTTTCTCTTGCTTCTTTGAGTGCAATTGTCATTTTATGGATGAAGTCTCTTTTCGATTCTGCCTCCTGGGCTTCATGAACTAATGCTCCGATAGCAGAAGCTGAACGCATTAGTTGTTTCGACAAAATAAACTCACCTTTATTTGATTTGAGATACTTATAAATATCAATAACACTTAGAGTAAATTTTACAGTTTTTTGTACGATAACATTTTCCTTTCTCACCAGTGCAATCTACAGTTCTAAGTGTATGAATCGAAATAAGTCAAACGCTTAAATAGGATTTGTCACTTGTATGTTATTGAAGATTCCAGAATATTACGATGTGGCGAAGCCACTCCACAATTCTCCATCCTCAATTTTCCTTCATTCGTTTCTCCAATTCATCCTCAGGGACATCTTCCTTGTGCTGACCAATAAACCAGCTGTTTCCCATTGGTCCGGTCACTGATGCGTTTCTATCGCCATAGAATTGATCTGCTGGTTCCCGCACAGATGTCGCTCCGGCTTCTATCGCTTTTTGATAGTACTTATCGCAGTCATCGCAATAGATGTAGAGCATAGAACTGCTCACGTTTGTTGGGTCATTTGCCCTGCCCATCATGAGCATCGCATTGCCGATCTTCATTTCGGCATGATTGATCTTGCCTTCGTCGTCTTTCATACTAAGAAGTTCTTCGGCTTCGAAGGCGTTGCTTAGAAAGTCCATAAGAACTTCAACATCTGTCACCACAAGGTATGGAGTGATGTTAGTATAGCCTTTAGGTAATCCGTCGCTTGTCATAGTTTTCAATTTTTAATGTTCAACGCCCTCAATACCTCAATTCCTCAATTCCTCAATGCCTCAATGCCTCAATGTCTCAGCGTCTCAATTCCTCAATTTTTAAATGTGTTACAATAAATTTAGGAATTTAAATTGTATCCGCAGAAGTGCACAGAGTTCATACGCAGAGATCTCAAGAATCTTCTATTGTGCAAGATGAACCAATACTTTAGAAGTTGATGTTGAGGTCTAATCTGAAGCGTTTCCCATTCTCTAAGGCCATGTCCGAAGGAGAAGATCTCTTTATTGCTTTAACAAAATATGCACGTGCAATTACATGAAATCCTTTACCGAAAGCATAAGCCAGACGAGCTTCGTGGCCGCTAAAATTACTCGACCTGGTTCCGGGAGCTGAATTGAAACTCCATCTTACCCAATCATCCTGAGCAATATAATCTACAACTGAATATTTGCTAATATAGGAATAGTAGTATCCGACAAGCACTTTCCCCTTATCACTCAGACTTCCGATATTAACTTTCCCGACGAATCCCATTTTTTCATCTTGCATTCCATTTGCTGAAATAAGACTATCGGAATCATAGTTTTCCAGGTTAACCAAATAATCCAATCCTATGGTGACGGGTATTTTTTTCTTAAGAGTAAACTCTGCTCCACTTATCAAGAGTTGATACTCGTGGTATAACTGATTTCCAGAATTTCGATCGGGCATGTTGTCAAAGCGGAGATATCCGCTGCTTAAGGTTAGAGCAGAGCTTTGAAATCCAAGATCAGCGCTCACCTGTCCTGCCTGTATTGATGCATCTTCTATCCCCGAAGTAAACATCAAAAAGTATCCCGCTACGGGTTTTATCCTCACGAATTCATTTATCTTAAAGTCACCTCCTAAAGCAATTCCTTCAGGTGTGACGTCATCATCCCACCACATTTCATGCTGTTTCCATAATGGAAGGTTGTTTTTACCTACCCAAAGCCACAGATCTTTATAGTTACCGCGCAAGTATGCCCTGTCGATATTGATATCGTATTCACGGAAGTCATCACCCAGTGTTATATGCGGAGATTGCGGATCATCGCTGCTCCCGGATCTTATCCTGGCGCCGAAGGTAAAATGATCGTTCCACTGGTAGTTGAATCCAAAGCGCAACCTGATCCGCAAGCGTCCTCTGTTGTCACGGTATGTCCCATTAGATCTCCTTGAATCCCAATCCTGCTCAGCTCTAAAACGAAAATCACCAAAGAACTTCAGCTTATTACCAAATATTGGGAGCTGAGGTTCGACTCGTTCAGCTTCAAGTCGATCATTTGTGAAAACCCTTGCAGTCTCTCCGGCTTCAATCTTTACAAGGAGTTTTTCTCCACCTGTCTTTTTCGAAGTTTCGGTCCAGATAAGATATTTACCCGGAGGTAAACTCAGCTTGGATGGGTTTTCGTCTGTAGCTTCAAGGTGATTTTCAACTCTTTGAATCAACTCGTTCTTATCGTTATAGATCTCGTAGGGTTCGTGAGGGTAGAAATAAGCTCCTCCTTCTTCGACTGCATATGTTCTTGTATACACTATCAGATCACCATTCCTGTCTTGGTTTTCCTGTGACTTCCCGATAAAGCGTTTCATAATAAGTTCCTGTGCTTGTCTGCTTTGTGTCCATTCGATAAAAGAGGTCACCTCATCTCTACCGGTCCACCAGAGTAAATATAAAGGCCGGGTGATCGGATAGTTCTGATTCGTGGATGAAGGTTGCTGACCATCGATAGACAAAGCCCTTATCTTCTCTTTTGAATCTTCCAGGAAAGAAAAACTGATCTGCCCGATCGCTGCAGGATCGCTCATCACTTTGCTAAGGATATCCTTGTCAGGAGTAACTGTTTCGCAAGCGACATAATCCTCGTTCTCTAAAATAACCGCCCGGCAGACTTTTCGGGTAGCGGATTGAGTTCCTACAATGTATGGTTTGATCTCCAGATCGGGTCCGCCTAGTTCATTCCAGTTAGTAATTCTATTGGTATAAATACCTTTCAGCTGTTCTTTTGTAAGGTTATCGACAGTATTCGAATTATTGACTACTATCGCTATAGCATCCCAGCCTATCAGGGTGCTCACCACTCCTTTTCCCAACACTTGTGGACTTGGCACCCGGGCTACACCACCGATATCAGCAAGGCCCTCAAGGATCGCTTTCTCGCCTCCCGAACTTTCTGTTTCTGTTTGTATTTCAAAGCTCACTTTGCCGTATACTTTTTCGGCATCTTCAATGAAATGTGCTATTGTTGAGGATCCTTCATATCGAAGTGTTGGAGATTCCTGCGCTATGACACTGCAAGTTATACAGACCAGTATGATTAAAAGCGCTATCCTCATTTATTCATCTAATTTCATTGTAATAAATCTTTGTTACTAAAATGGATTGTTTTTATCCGGCTGCACTCTCAAATGTATTCATCGCTACTGACACACTTGAGCCACTATCAATCTGAGTCTTTTCTCCATAAACCAATATGTCGATCGCACTATTTGAGTTGTTGTCTATCTTAACTCCCTGATTGCTCACAGAGACATGGATCAGTTTATTTCTAAATCTTATATTGAATGAATACGATTTCCATTGTTTAGGTAGAAATGGATCGAAAGACGGCATGCCTTTCTTAATTCTCATTCCTGCAAATCCTTTCACAAATGACATCCAGGTTCCACCCATACTGGTTATATGACAACCATCTTCAGTGTCATTGTTGTAATCATCCAGGTCGAGGCGGGCAGTTCGGATATACATTTCATAAGCCTTATCATGTTTGCCCAGCTTAGATGCGATGATCGCGTGAACACATGGTGAAAGCGATGATTCATGAGCTGTCATCGGTTCATAGAAATCGAAATTTCTTCTGATCGTTTCTAAGTCAAAGTGATCCTCGAAGAAATACATACCTTGTAATACATCGGCTTGCTTGATGAAGCATGACCTAAGTATGCGGTCCCAGGACCAGTTTTGAGAGATCGGTCGTTCTTGCTCAGGTATGCTGCTCGCAGGCAGAAGTTCTTTATCTAAAAATCCTTCTTGCTGAAGGTAAATATTGTGTTCTTCCGATTCCGGAAAGTACATATTGTCGCAGATGTTCTTCCATTTTTCCATTTCTCCCTCAACGAAAGAACTCTTTTGCAATATCCCCGCAAACTTATCAGGGTGATTTTCTTTGACATATGCAATACTTTCCATCGTGTAAGTCATACACCACTTTGCTATGTAGTTGCTATACCAATTGTTGTTCACATTATTTTCATATTCATTAGGACCGGTCACACCAAGCATTACGTATTTCTTTTTGTCCTCTGACCAATTAACACGCTGAGCCCAAAAACGTGAAATAGCTATTAGCACCTCGAGTCCGTATTCAGACAGATATTCTTTGTCTCCGGTATATCGGATATAATCATATATAGCATGAGCGATAGCTCCATTACGGTGGATCTCTTCGAAAGTGATCTCCCATTCATTGTGGCATTCTTCACCATTCATTGTGACCATTGGATAGAGAGCGGCGCCACAGCTAAAGCCTAACTTCTCAGCATTTGCGATCGCTTTTTGCAGATGCTTATAACGATAGATCAATAAATTTCTCGCGACATTTTGATCAGCGGTTGCCAGGTAGAAAGGAATGCAATACGCCTCTGTATCCCAATAGGTGCTACCTCCGTATTTCTCTCCGGTAAACCCTTTTGGACCGATATTGAGTCGGTCATCCACTCCGGTATAGGTCTGACTCAGTTGGAAAATATTAAACCGTATTCCTTGCTGGGCAGATACATCACCTTCAATAGTTATATCGCTTTCTTCCCACTTCGCTTGCCATGAATTACTGTGATCCCGTAGTAATTTCTCAAACCCTGCATTCATTGCTCTTGATGCTGCTTCCTGTGCTTTGAGAAGTACTTCTTTTTTGTCGGCATACATATTTGACGAGATACCGACATATTTGTTAAGCACAAGCATATCACCGGGTTCTAAATTGTGAGTGGATGTGCTTTCAACATAATTATTCTTCTTTGAAATGTTATACTCAGCAATGGTACTTCCATTAATTGCATACTCCATTGCCGCGGCGACAGTAAAATCCAGTTTCCTGGTTTTGGCCATAACATGTCCTTCATTGCCATTGACATCGACGATCACTTCTTCCCAAAATTTTTCATCATAATTGGAATCTTCGTTCTCCACATCAAAATCCAGATAAGGAGAAAGCTCTACATCTCCCTTGAATGTCTTCGATTTGATCTGAAACTCAATAGCGCCTATTTCCGGGTCGGCAATGCTGCATATCCTGCGTGATGAGATCTCAAGTTCTGAGCCGTCTGATAGAGAAACAACATAAGATCGTGAGAGGATGCCAGTTTTCATATCTAATTCACGCCTGAAATTTTGATGCTTCAATACATGCATATCGAGTGGTTCACCGGCAATTTTTATATTGATCCCGATCCAGTTCACCGAATTGATCACTTTAGCAAAATATTCAGGGTAACCGTTTTTCCACCAACCCACACGGGTTTTATCGGGATAGTAAACACCTGCGATATAGCTGCCTTGCAGTGAATCCCCGGAGTAATGCTCTTCGAAATTCGCACGCTGTCCCATTCGGCCGTTCCCTATGCTGAACACACTTTCGCTTATACGATTATGTTCCGGATGGAACCCCTCTTCAATTATTTTCCATTCATCGTGTTTCAGGTAACTTTTCATCTTTTTTTGAATTATACAGGTAATAAATATAGCTGCTTCAGGCCGGTTAAGCTGAATTTACTAAACCCCGGTATGACGAAATCTGCATTGTTCAAATATTCCGGTTCCCCAATACCGATATTTCTCATTTCGGCTTTCAACGCGGCTTCAATTCCTGAGTAAGCATCTTCAAAGACGACGCAGAAGTGAGGATCGACATTTAACATCGATGCCGCAAGGAGAAACAGTTCCGGATCGGGTTTGCCTTTTTTTACCATGTTGCCATCCACCAATGCTTGGATCTTATCGCGATAATTTATTTTGTCGACCACTGTTCCGGCGTTTTTGCTCGAAGAAGCAATGGCTACTTGGATATTGCTGGCATGTAATTCGTCGATAAAAGAGGTAACGCCCGGAAGGATATCATCAGGATCCATGCCTTTGATATACTCTTTATACCATTCGTTCTTTCGAATGGCCAGATCTCGTTTTTCTGATTCCGGCAATTCAATATTCCCGAGACCAAGAATATGTGCAAGAGACTCCATGCGTGGTACGCCTTTCAATTTTTCATTTTCTTCTTCAGTAAATGGTATATTGAGTTCATCAGCCAGGCGTTTCCAGCCAAGGAAATGAAAGTGAGCCGTATCAACGATCACTCCATCCAGATCAAAAATGCAGGCTTTAATATCAGTTGGGGATTTCATATGAACGAAATTATCCAATTCTTAACTCAATTAATAGTTGATGACATTACTTTCTTAGTTATTTTAACCGCAGAGTAAACAGAGGTATCGCAGAGTTCACAGAGGACCTGTTTATAAAAGCAGATAGAGGTATCGCAGAATTCACTGAGATTACTTTTTGAGTGGTCTTAGAATCTAATTTCTTAACTTCTCGATCTAAAGTATCAATTTTGCCAAAATGAAATCCGGATTAATTGCTACAATAATCATTCAGCTTATCCTGATCGCCATCGCTTTCGGTCATCTATTCTCAGATCCCAATGAATTTATGCTTCAGAATGGGCATGATGGTCTTAAAAATTACTATACTCTTCAAAGTTATGTGACACAGGATGCTGAGGCAGGTTATCTCAATTACAAAGGGATGAACTATCCCATAGGCGATGTGATATGGTATACAGATAATACTCCTCCTTACGCAATGTTCATGCGTTGGGTCCATCTGAATATTACCGATGTGACCGGCTTAATAATTCCTTTGTTTCATTTTTTCATCGTCCTTAATTTTCTGGTTTTTTCGATCCTTACTTATATTGTCCTATACCGGCTAAAGATCAACATATACCTGGCAGTACTTTTCGCCGTTGCTCTCGCGTGGATGAACCCAATGTCTCTGCGTATTTTTGGTCATTTTAATCTCTCGCTTTCTTTTATCTGGCCTTTGCTGGTCATCCTTCTGCTTGGCCTGTTCAATAAAGTACTTGAGGGAAAGGTTTTAAACACATACCTGTTGCTGCTTGGGGTAACCATTGTTGTAATGTCATTCATCCACTTGTACTACCTTGCGCTTATCGTTTCGCTAGTTTTTCCGGCGATAGTACTTTTTGCAATATTTTATTTCAAAAAGGTAAAAGCGATTTTCTTTCTTGCCGTTTCATCTTTAATGATAGGTGTCTCGACTACTGCGGTCTATCTCACCATCAGGCTTACCGATAGCTTCTATCATATCAGGCCCGAGAGTGCTCAGGGTTATAATTGGTCAGAGTGGAGGATCAAAATGCAGGATCTTTGTACATCCTATTTTTTCCTCACATTCAAACCTCTTGGTAAGCATACCGATTGGTTTATCGAACGCTTTGTCTACCTGGGGACAGCTTTCATTTTTTTATTGCTTTTAGTCTTGATCGTATTTTCCGTTTACAAACCTTTCAAGGCAGCAGTTAAGGAGAGGTGGACGAATGGTACAAAAACACATTTTATTTTTATCATCTTCCTTGCTTCTCTTTTTGGATTCTTTATGTCACAAGGTGAAAAGATCCACTTCCCATTCACCCAGATGAGTATGGCAAACATTTTTAATCCGCTCTACTACCTGGGTATGCTTACAGATTTCTTCACTCATTTCAGGGCACTCGGTCGCTTTGCCTGGCCTTTTTGCTTTCTACTTTCCATTCTATTGATATACACTTTCCAGTTTATTCTGAAGATCACAATCAATGTATGGTTAAGAGTGATACTTGTTTTCTTTGTTTCAGTGCTGATCACTGTTGATACATATGATTACATGGTTTTCTATAAGAAGGAAACCAAAAAGAAGAATTTGTTTGAGGCGGTGAGTATACCAAAACTTGACTATAAAGAGTTTCAGGCGATACTGCCCATTCCTTTTTTTCAGGTGGGAAATGAAAACTTGGAACTTACACTCGATGACAGACAGATATGGTCACAATTGGTATTCCCGATATCGATCAGGTCCGGTCTTCCGTTAATGTCTGCCAAACTCTCGAGGGTACCGGAAGATCATAGTAGCTTGCTAATGGATGTTTTTTCCGACGGAAGACTTCCTTCTGAATTGACAAAGCTCATGAAAACAAACAAACCGATCCTGATCATACATCGCAATGAGGACGAATACTTCAACTCGACGCCATTACTCACACCCGAAAAGTCAAAGCAACTGATTAATATCAATGATGTCAACTATATCATCACTCACGAGGGGACAAAGTACTATTCCTGGAATTGGGTAAAACAGTAAGAATTACTTCGAAATCCAAACCCTGAATACAATCTTCATGTAGTTGAGGAGCTCCTTGATCAATAAGCTGGTCTTGAATTTGCTTAAAACAACACTGTCTTTCAGCTTCACAGGAAATTTCCCCACGTTTATCTCTGATGTATTTCCCGCTAAAACGAGCATTTCAAGGTCGAATAGAAATCCATCGATCCTGGTTTCAGCAAGCAATCCTGCTCCCATTTGATCGAAAGCTTTTAAACCAGCTTGAGAATCGGCATGCGGTAAGTTAAGAAGTATTTTATTCATTCGCTGAATGAGAGTTGACAGGAATTTTCTGCTAGCAGTAGCTGACCGATCGTATTGATCATCCCTTACAGCGATAACGATATTACACTTTTCATTGATCACCTTATCATACATCATGGGTATGTACTCTTCAGCGTAAGGGAAATCGGCATCGGTATAAATAATCACCCTCGATGAACAAAATTCCAATCCGCTTCTTATCGCTGCCCCTTTGCCATGGTTCTTTCGATGGTTGTGGTAAACAAAACGCTCGATGTTTTTTGACAAATATTGCATTTGTTCATCGCTCACATTCTTATCCGAACCATCGTTGATGACGATCACTGAGATCTTTAATTCAGGCCTCAGCTCTTTGATTTTATTAATAGATTCAACGATAACTTCAGCCCAATTTTTGGAAGGATTATAGACAGGAAGGATGAGATCGAGATCGTTCATCAGGCCGGTAACTTGCCTTCGAATCGACTGGTAGCTGCGACAAATCCATTGCCGAATATCCTGCGCAGTACGCTGATCATGATCGATTCCTTGGTGATGTAAACTTTTCCTTTTTTAGAGGCGACAGCAGAAAGGATTTTCTTTGCTGTGACCTCAGCTGACAATCCGGCTTTGGCCAAGTAGTTACGCTCTAACTCCTCTTGTCCCTCTCCATAGATCCGTGCTCTGCTGATCATATCCGTTTTTATTGGTCCGGGTATAGCGCATGTAACCGAGATCGGACTCCTATAATTTTCAGCCCGAAGGGCTTCTGAAAAACCGATCACTGCAAACTTCGATGCACTGTATGTCGTGCGTTTTCTGAATCCTAACAATCCGGCAGCACTGGATACATTAACTATCGCTGCTTCAGGTAGTTCTTTCATCAATGGCACAAAATATCTGCAGGTATAGACGGTACCAAGATAATTGACCCCGGTGATCCAGTCGATATCATCGATCGATTGATCTTCCAATGGAGCCGTGACCGATACTCCGGCGCAATTTATAAGGATGTCGGCTTTTTTATGCCATTCAATAACTGCTTCGGGAAGTTTTGATACTGCATGCGGATTAGCGACATCGATCACATGTTGCGATACAGAAATGCCTAAAGCTTCCACTCCGAATGCAGTGCTACGAAGGTTTTCCTGGTCGATATCTACCAATGCTAATCTGCTGCCACGCCTGGCAAGTTCAAAAGCGATCGCTTTACCAATACCATTTGCAGCTCCTGTAATGATTGCTGTTTTACCCAGAAAATTCCTCATATTTGTTTGCGTCCAAAGGTAAAGATGATGAAAAAAATACTCACCGCAATACTTTCTATCGTCGGTGGATGGAAAAAATTGATTCGGAAACTGAAAGGTAAGTCGGAGGATGATGTTTATGCTGAGAGGATCGTCTCCGGTAGATCATGGGAGGAGTTCTGCGACACGATCAAGGCTGCCGGGAACTCACTGTATATAGGGAATACGCCCAAGGATCCTTTTAATCAGGCTGAAGGCGTTCGATATCTCAGCCGTTTAACACGTGTTGCGCTGAATGCTTTCGTCGAAAATAACGATCCCAAATTTCCTTCCTTCCAACGCATGGTAAATGAAACGGTCAAGATGGGTGCGGATAATCCGGATAACTATTATCTCAATGCCCAGATAAGCGGTGATTATGAATATCGAATAAGCGGTAAAAGAAACGATATCCACTTCCTGGGTTTCTTTACTAAAAACGGGAATTATGGTACGACCGGCGGATTGGCACCATGTGGTGTGCTCGATTCAAATAATATGACGCTCAATGAAGACGGTACTTTTGAGGTAATATTAAGCAAGGAGAAGAGAGGCCAGAACTGGTTGAAAATCGAAGACGGCACATCTCTGCTTATGGTTAGGCAGACTTTTCTCGATAAAATGAAAGAAACTCCTGCTGAGTTAGAGATCGAGAGGATCGGGTCAGAGCCGTATCCTGAGAATGTTAGTCCGAAGAGTATAGATGAAGGACTGAACACCGCAGGAATGTTTGTCGCAGGGGCAACAGCACTATTCAGCAAATGGGCAAACGACTTTCAGAAACACAGTAATCGCTTAGTGATGTTCGATCCTGAAGTATCCAATGCAGCAGGCGGAGAGGAGAACATCATCTATTACCACAGTCATTGGAAACTCGCCGATGATGAGGTTTTATATATCGAAACTGAGATCCCGGAATGTCAGAGCTGGAATTTTCAGGTAAACAACTACTGGATGGAATCCCTCGATTATCGCTATCACGATGTTTGTATAAATAAGGCAAGTGCTAATGTTGATCCCGATGGGAAAGTGAGAGTGATCGTGGCTCACAAGAATGCTGGCTGGCAGAACTGTCTTGTCACAGCCGGACACAACGAAGGGACAATGTGCTGGAGATGGAACCGACCTGCCGGTGATGTCATGAATGAAATTTCGGCAAAGGTGTTAAAAGCAGCTGAAGTAGATGATCTGTTATCTTCAGTTAAACACAAGGTATCTGTATGAGTGCAGTAGTCGCATCGGTTAAGAATGCATCTGCACGACCGTTTCCGATTCGTGTCTACAACTTAACTTTAGGGATACTTCAGCCTGGGAAAAAGATCCATCTTGATGATATGCTGAAGAAAGCCAGAAGCAAAAGTGGCTTGAAAGATTTTGGAAGCGAAGTATTTATAGAACCACTGGAAAAGCTGTTATGGTCTGTTAATAATGAAGCGGAGCTGAATCCATTTGGCATCATGGTGACGAAGATCCGGATCGTAAATATTCTTGATAATTTGCTTCGGGCTGAATATTACTTTAAGAAGCATCCGGAAATTCTGGAAGCTGAATTGGATCCGATCACGGTGATCACCGGATTACAACGAACAGGGACAACTTACCTACACCGTTCACTTTCATCCTTGCCCGGAAGCAGAGCTGTGCGATCCTGGGAAGCACTGAATCCTGCACCATATGCAAATAAGAAAAACGAAAAGGAGTTTAGACTGAAGCTGGCGAAGCAAAGTGAAAAAGGCCTGAAATATATATCGAAGGAATTCTTCGCAATTCATCCGGTAGAACACAATGCCCCTGAAGAAGAAGTGTTGCTGTTGGATACGTCATTTATCAGTACCGTAGCAGAAGCGATCATGCATGTACCGACATTTTCAAAGTGGATAGAGAAAACAGATCATGGACCGGCATATAAGCAGTTGCGACGGATGCTGCAGCTGCTGCAATGGCAAAACCGAAAGAAGAGATGGGTCTTGAAAACACCACACCATATGGAGTTTTTATCCTTTCTTTTTAAAGAGTTCCCTGAAGTGAAAGTGATCCAGACACATCGTGTCCCCGAGGAGACAGTCGCTTCTTTTTTAAGCATGGTTTACTACGGACGAAGAATGTTTAGCGATAGAGTTTCTTTGGAATCTGTTCGTGATCATTGGTTTAAGAAAATGCAAAGAATGGTTGAACAGGCGATGCGTTTTAGAGAAGACGGGCAGCATGATGCTGCTTTTTTGGATGTTTATTATCGTGATATCGTAGGAGATCATGAAGTAGTATTGAAGAAAGTGATCCAACATGGAGCGTGGGATGTGGCGGAAGGCGAGACCATAACGGAAAGGCAGAAGAAGAATAAATATGGTGCGCATAGTTATGGATTAGGGGATTTTGGATTAACCAGGGAGGAAGTGCGTAAAGGGTTTTCAGGTTATTATGAAAGATATTTCTCTGAATTAGGAGATATCTAATTCCTCCCCCTGCCCCCTCTAGAGGGGGATAAGTGGTGTCCCCCACTGGCGGGGGATTAAGGGGGTGGACAAAACTTTAGTTAATTTCGAAGCAACAATGAGTAAAGGAAAATATAACAACCCATTCTCGGCGACATTCAACGGAATAGCACAGATATTCCAGAAGCAGGAACGAATTGGGAAACTGAGCGAAAGTGACAGATTAGAGGGAAAAACCTGTATGGTTACCGGAGCGAACAGCGGATTGGGATATGCGATCGCTGTGCAAATGGCAGAACGCGGGGCTCATGTGATCATGGCATGTCGAAGCGGAATCCCGGAAGCAGGAGAAAGAGTAAAAATGGAAAGCGGATCTGATAAGGTGGAGATGATGAAAGTTGATCTGTCTAGTTTTGAGACAATAGATAGATTGGTGGAAGGCTTGGTTCACCCCCTTAATCCCCCGCCAGCGGGGGAGACCGGTGCACCGGAGATAGACATTTTGGTTTGCAATGCCGCCATTGTTCCGAAACAATCCAGAAAAACTGTAAATGGATTTGATGAGATGTTTCAGGTGAACTACTTGTCTAAGTTTTATCTTGTTAATAAGCTTCTTCAAGCCGGAGTGATCAGAAATTCTGAGTTTGCGGGTAATTATGATCAGAATAAAGGTCCGTCGAGGATCATTTTTGTTTCTTCGGAATCGCATCGTTCGGGTCAGGATATCGATTTTGATAGATTAGGTGTGTATGAGGAATACACGATCGGTAAGACCATTTCGCTTTATGGATATTTTAAATTACTGATGACCACTTTCGCCAATGAACTTTCCCGTCGGCTGAATAAGAATGATAAAATTGAAGTTGCTGTACATGCGCTATGTCCGGGTCCGGTGAATAGCAATATTGCCAAAGAAGCCCCCGGGATTTTTAAACCATTGATCGGACTCATCTTTAAGATCTTTTTCCGTGACCCCAAAACTGCTGCTGAACCTGTGATGTACTTTGCATGTTCGGAAGAAATGGGAGAAAATACAACCCGATATCTTCATTTGATGGCTGAGAAGGAAATGGATGAAAGATCGAAGGATCCAGCAAGCGGAAAAAAGCTCTGGGAAAAGTCGGAAGCGCTTGTTGGCAGCAGAGAAAAAGCTGTTACTGTTTAGCTAAAATCCGGGAACTAATCGTTATGTTTATACGTAATATTAATGCGTGAATATTTCAAATATAAAAACGTAAATGACACATTCTTTTCGGTCCATAGTGATCGTTTTATTATTGAGTTTATTGGTTAGTCCGGTTGATTCTATTTCATCAATGGGCAGTGGGATTTCTTTAGCGGAAGTTAATGAGCTTATCACGGAGCAAGCTGAAGTTTCTGATTCACAAAGGTTTGAACAATATATCGAGCTTTTGTATTCCGACTTTGACTTGGTGGATACCGACTTAGAGTTGTCAGTTTTTCGCTATGCTATGGTAGGGTATTACAATCTGAAGCGAAGTAAAGCTTTGCGTGATCTCTCTACTATAACTATTATCGATTATGAAAAATCGGCCAATATTCCCAGGCTTTATGTTTTAGACCTCAGCAAGAAAGAGATTCTTTATCATACTCTGGTTTCTCATGGACGAAACTCAGGCAATGAATATGCGAAGAAGTTTTCTAACGTACCGCAATCGTATGCGACCTCTCTTGGATTCTATGTGACTAAGCACACTTATTCAGGTAAACATGGTTACTCACTTAGGCTGGAAGGTTGGGATAAGGGTTTTAATTGCAAAGCTGAAAAAAGGGCGATCGTGATGCATGCTGCAAATTATGTATCGAAGGACTTTGCAAAAAAACACGGTCGGATCGGAAGAAGTTTAGGATGTCCAGCTTTACCGGTTGCCGTTACAAAACCACTGATCAATCAGATCAAAAACAGGTCATGCTTATTCTCTTACTATCCTGATGGAAATTATCTTTCGAAGAGCAAGCATTTAAATTTCTCTTCAGCGTTGGCAGAGTTTATCGTGGCTTCCTGATCAGAAATTGAAAACAGGTCCGGCGGCAAGGTAGGAATCATGGAAGCTGTCGCCAACCGGACCAAATCTCCAAATTTTTACATAGCGGCTTTTGGTTGTAAAGTTTTCTCGATCTCATCGTTGAGAGCGATTAAGTATTTATGATCAGAACCGTAATGTCTGTGATCTTTTCTCAGGGATTGTAATGCTTCGAAGCAGTGGATCTTGGCGATCTCGTTCTTAGAAAAATCCATGAACATCATCGCAAGGAATGAGTGAATATACACTCTCTCATATGCTCCGCTTTGCTTGGCATACATCAATGCTTCAGTTGCCGACTCTACTGATTGTAAGTCTTTTCCCTGGTTTGCTTCTTTTATCGCCCGTTGAAAAAGTACTTTTGCCTTTTCGTTATAGGAGCTCTTCTGTTCTTTTTTTCTGTGTACTACTTTCATGATTAACATTATTTGATAGCAAACATAAAGCAGTAAAACGCATTGTATATGCGGTTAGCTTTTTTTTGAAAAAAAGTTTAAAGTTTTTTACTTGTAGCGTTTGAGTGCATTACCCAGAGCTTTGTTTATTTCGTCTCTCAGTTCCTCAGGTTTGAGGACTTCTACTTTCGGGCCATAGCTCATTATAGTCTGGATGAGTTCTATAGAAATGCCAACCTTGTATTCGACTACAAACTCATCATCATTGTCTTTAAGAATAATTTGAGATCGATGTAATGGTTGAGTTTTGATATAGTTGCCTTGCTGTGGGTCAAACTTCAGGATCACGGCTTTGGGTTTGCCTTTAAAAACCGTGATACCGAAAGAATGCTTAAAATATTCGTCGGTATTAAAATCGCTCTTGTATTCGTATGTAAGATCTCTTGCCTCGATCGAGGAAATCCGGTCAAGTCCGAAAGTTCTGATCTGCTTTCGTTCATTCTCCATACCGATGAGATACCATCGGTTTTTATATTCTTTTAATAAATAGGGATGGACCATATATCGTTTCACATTTTCGCTTCCGAAGCGCTGATAACTGAATTCAATCACTTTTCGGTTTTGGATCAGATCCAACAACTCGCTAAGAAACTCGCTTCCCTGAAAAAAGGGTACTTCTTCAAACTGAATGATATCATCTTGTTCTTCATCCAGAGATGACGAAAGATTAATGGCGGCAAAGATCTTATCGACAGCATGACTGAAATTGGTAAGCAATGGATTGCCTTTAATACTTTGTAGCATGAAGGCTGCGAATTCCATCGAGTTGATATCCTGTTCATTTATAGGAATGGAAGCGATCGTAAAATTGGGATCTGTGTAATAGTATCCCATGTGACTTCTAGAATATTTCACAGGTGCCTTATAACCGAGCAATTCATCCTCACGCATGGCTTTGATATCCTTCTGGATCGTCGATTCAGAAAACGTCTTTCCCAGTTTCCCTTCACATGCATCGATAAGATCCTCCATTGCCGGATAGGGATGGTATTTATTCCGGATACACTCGTCAATTATTTTATATCGCAGGTATGCTTCTTTGTTGATTGGCATCGTAATTGTAATAAAGTCGTGGAAAATTAATCACTATCTTTAATATTCAAATGGGCATCCGCTTAATTATTATAATTTCTTGTGTTTTAAGTATTCTGACGGCGACAGGTCAGGACTATCGCTATAAATCAACTTCACTTCAGATAGGAGAGGATAAACTTGAAGTATATTATGGTGCTGATAAGATCTATATGACTGTTGATCAGATGCAGCAGTTCGACGAGGATAATAACTTTCAAAAGCTAGCTGTGATGGCTTATTATAATGGTAAGCCCTTCAACAGAAATAAGATCACAAAGGTAAATGGAAAGGTAAAGAAGATCAGATATTTTTCTTCTGATACCACGATCCTTAAGTTTAAAAAAGCAACATCTTTTTTAAATCAGGGATTTTTCAATGTTAAAACTGTGGGTTCGGTGGATATTATAGCAGTTTTCGATAATAAGGATTCGATCATAATTCCGCTTACAGTGCAGGCTTTAGATATTGAAGCGATCTTTGATGAGGCTGCGATAATAGATTTTATTGGCGAGCCAACGAAAAAAAATATTCAGCGTGTTCCATATAACACAATAGAAGTTATAGATGGCATCGTTTATAACACTGAAGACCTTATTAAAGGTATGGTTGTGAAACATTGGCTTTATGATGATTACCCTGGCGCGGTTTTGATCATTGATCCGATCGAGAGTCAAAATCATGTTTTAGTGGTTCAGCCAGCATGGTTGAACGTCGCGAACAGGCTGTTCGATAACCTTTGACTCGTGGAGTGTGTTTTGATATGATAAAACATTAGTTTAGCGTCCGATAAAAATTCAATATGAAAGCAATTCTTTTTTCATTCGCAGTTTTGATCTCTTCAATGGCATTTGCACAGGAAGAAGAGGTTACAGAATTTACTCCGGCAACAAAGAAGGTAACAGCATCAAATCAGGACAGGATCGTGCTTGACTTCACTTTCGACAACTGGAAGAACGACATAGATCAGTTAAAAACCAAATGGTATTCGAGGGGGTTCGGATTTGCTTTCATGTATGATGTGCGACTGAAGGAGTCAAAGTTTAGTGTTGCTCCTGGAATTGGTTTTACGTCGAATAGTGTCTTCTTCGATGCGTTATTGGTCGATACCGGTAAAGCCGCATTTGATTATGCAGCTTATGAGACTCGCAATATCAAGAAAAGTAAGTTCAATACGGTATTTCTGGAAATTCCACTCGAATTGCGATTTCGAGCGAATCCAGATAATCCTGCGAAGAGCTTTAAGTTCGCGATCGGCTTTAAAGCAGGATTAAGAATTGACGCGAAGACAAAGATCAAGGAAGAGATAGGCACTCAAACTAAAGTTTTCAAAGACAAAAGATGGGAAGATGCTGAGACGTTCCGTGCAGGTCCTACTGTGCGAATGGGTTACGGTCCGTTTAATGTGATCGGATTCTATTCTATAACCAATGTTTTCAAAAAGGGTGAGGGTCCGGAAGTAACTCCTTGGTCTATTGGTATTTCGCTAAACGGACTTTAGTTCATGTGCTCATGAGTTCATGTGCTCATATGCTCGTGTGCTCATTTGCTCGTGAGTTCATGTGCTCGTTGGAACATATAGAAACGACTGCTTCTTTCAGTAATAAAACAAAGCGGTGAAGCCGCACCATTTTCTGCACCTATCCAAATTTTCAAATTGAGTTAGCTCAAGACTGAATTTATCTCCGAACACTATAGATGAACACATGAGTAAATGAGCACATGAGCATATGAGCACATGAACTTATGAGCAAATGAGCAAACGAACTAATTTCCTGAGAACTCAGGCTTTCTTTTTTCCAGGAATGCTTTCAAACCTTCTTTGTAATCCATGCTTCTACCAGCGATCTCCTGGCAGAAAGCTTCATACTCGAGCATAGTATCGAGGTCAGATCCTAAAGCTTTGTTCAACATCTTTTTCATCATAGCAATCGCTTTCGTTGGAGCATTGGCATAATACCCTGCAATGCTATTCACTTTTTCATCTAATTCCTCCGGAGAAGTCACGTAGTTTATTATTCCAAGACTTTTAGCTTCTTCAGCAGAAACTTTATTACCCATGGTCGCGATCTCAAAGGCTTTATTATAACCTACTAGCGATGGAAGGAAAAACGAAGAACCGGAATCGAGGACAAGCCCGACATTTACGAATACTTCTATGAGATTTGCTTTTGATGATGCTATGATCATATCACATGCCAGAGCCAATGAACACCCAGCACCTGCTGCGACTCCATTCAGTCTGCAAATAACAGGCTTTGGCATCTGTCTTACTCCACGTATTATTGGATTGTATCTCTGATACAGAGATTCTGCAAAACTTTTCTTGTTGTTGCTTTGAAAATCCTTGAGGTCTTGTCCGGAACAGAATGCCTTGCCTGCTCCTGTGATTACCAAAACCCTAATTCCTTCATCTTTTTTCGCCTTTTTTAATGCATCCTGGAGCTCAAAGCTCATTTGGTCGTTGAATGCATTAAATACTTCGGGTCGGTCCAGAGTGATCGTACAGATCTTGTCTTTAACGTCGTAAATTAAGGTATTGAACATAGGTTATTGATTTGCAGGCAAAGATATTAAGAAATGTATGGAATAATCCTTGGAAAAAGTTGAAAACCGATGAGCTGACCAATAATACCTACTGCATACCCCCAATATACTTCTTCTTGTTCATGCGCTGTAAGGATCAGTCTGCTCATACCTATTAGTCCGGCTATCATAATTGCCGCTGTAAGGAAAGGAATAATATTATATATGGAGTATCCGGCAGAAAAAATGATGAGTCCAACGATACTCCCGGCAGCCATAGCATGTATGCTGATCTTAAAATAAATGTTGATAATAAAAGATATAAAGGTCGCAGTCGTTGCTCCAGCGAGAAGATATATCAAGGTCTCATCTGCTCCGTAAATGTCATCTCTTCCTTTTATAAAGATCATCATGGCCCATAAATAGAAGCAACCTGTCGTTATATAAGGTATTGTGCGATCTTTTCGATCCATGAGAGATATGCTCTTCACTAATTTTTGTGCTTTCATGATCAGGATCGTGATGATCGGAAAAATGGCAGTCATGATAAATACGATAATGACCAGCAAGGTCTTTCTATTATCATATTCAGCAAAATTGTAACGGTATGGATTGATAAGCATAAGGTAGATCAACCCAATAGTTGGAAAGAATGGAGGAAGAAAGACTATTGATATCAGGTTGGCGAGGCGTTGCAGCATGTTAAAGTTCTTTTCTCAATCTGGCGACTGGAATATTCAGCAGCTCTCTATACTTTGCAACAGTTCTTCTGGCAATATTATATCCTTTCTCCTTGAGTTTTTCAGTAAGCTTTTGGTCTGAGAAAGGCTTACGTTTATTCTCCCCTTCTATGATCTCGGATAGGATCTTCTTTACTTCTCTTGTCGAAACCTCTTCTCCGCTATCTGTGGATAGTGATTCCGAAAAGAAATACTTCAGCAGAAACGTACCGAATTCAGTTTGTACATATTTACTATTGGCTACTCTTGAGACTGTAGAAATATCAAGGTTCGTTTTAAGGGCGATGTCTTTGAGGATCATCGGCTTCATTTTCGTTTCATCTCCGGTAGAAAAGAATTTATACTGATGTTCCAGAATGGCATTCATCGTTTTGATCATCGTTTCTTGCCGTTGTTTGATAGCATCGATGAACCACTTTGCTGAATCGATCTTTCTTTTAATAAAGAGTATGGTCTCTTTTTCTTTTTTGCTTTTAGTTTCAGATCTGTTATAAGAAGTGAGCATTTCCCGAAAGCTATCGCTTACTCTTAACTCAGGAGCATTTCTTGAATTAAGGGTAAGAATCAACTCTCCTTCTTCATTACGAATTGTAAAATCCGGCACAATATATTTCTGTGCTTTAACCGGTGTAGTATAGGCGCTTCCCGGTTTTGGATTCAGTTTCAATATCTCTTCAAGAGCCTCTTTTAACTGGTCTTCCGAGATCTCTAGTGATTCAACCAGTTTCCTGTAGTGCTTTTTTGCGAACGCATCAAAATATTTATCCAGTATAAGAACAGCTAGTTGAACATATTCATCTTCCGGATTTTGGTCTCTTTCCAGCTGAAGCAATAAACATTCTCTCAAATCTCGTGCACCAACACCTGCTGGATCAAACTCTTGCACTTTCGTGAGAATTTCAGCGATCTCTTCTTCTTCAACGGTTAGGTTTTGCGCAAATGCCAGATCGTCAGATATTGCGATGAGCTCTCTTCGCAAGTAACCGTCATCATCAATGCTGCCAACGATCTGCTCTGCAATGATCGTTTCACGATCATCGAGATCCAACATTCCTAGTTGTTTACCAAGGTGTTCCTGAAAAGTCGCAACAACAGGAATCGGAATAGATTTATGCTCTTCGTCACTGGAGTAATTATTGCTTCGGGTCTTATAGGAAGGTTCATCATCATCGAAATATTCGGAAAGATCTATATCGGGTTCATAAAGTTCATCTTCACTTTCTTCCTTTTCTTCAGTTTCTTCAGTTTCTGTATTTATATCATCATCTTTACGCTCGATTTCATCCTGACCTTCTTCAAGGGCCGGGTTGGTTTCCATTTCTTCCTGGATCCTCTGGTCGAGGGTAGCAGTAGGCACCTGCAGTAGCTTCATCAGCTGAATTTGCTGAGGGGAAAGTTTTTGAAGCTGTTTTTGTTTTAAATTTTGTTTAAGCATATCCCTTCAATTTCATCGTTATTTAAGGCATTAATAAAGAATCATGCCAAAATTACTAATTGAATAATAATATAATTTAGCAATTTTGCAAAATGGAGACGATAACTACTAACAAATTAACTTATATCAAGGACTTAGAGGCATTTGTTGGCCAAAAAGTTACTTTAAAAGGTTGGCTCGCCAATAAAAGAAGCGGAAAAGGAATTGCCTTTTTGATCCTTAGAGATGGCTCAGGCTTTTGCCAATGTGTTGTTACTGAAAGTGATGTGGATGAGGAGTCTTTTGAGAACGCAAAATCCCTGACTCTGGAATCAGCATTTGAGATCGAAGGAAATGTCGTTCGGGATGAAAAACAAATGGGAGGCTTCGAATTGCAAGCAACGAAACTGAGAACGATTTCGATAGCTGAGGAATACCCTATTGCTAAAAAAGAGCATGGTGTGGATTTTCTGATGGACAGAAGGCATCTTTGGCTGCGTTCGAGAAAACAATGGGCGCTGAGCAAGATCCGCAACACAGTAATATTCTCAATCCACCAATTTTTTCAGGAAAGGGACTTCGTTCAAATGGATGCTCCAATTTTCACAGGAAATGCTTGTGAAGGAACAACAACTCTTTTTGAAACTGATTTCTTTGGAGATACAGCATATCTATCGCAATCAGGTCAGCTTTATGGTGAGGCAATGGCTATGGCGCAAGGATTGATATATACATTCGGACCAACTTTTAGAGCTGAAAAATCCAAAACGCGCAGACATCTTGCAGAATTCTGGATGATAGAACCTGAAATGGCTTTCTATGATCTCGATATGGATATGGATATGATCGAGGAATTTATAAAGTATGTTATTAAGTCGGTTCTGGATAAGAATAAGGATGAGCTCGAAATACTGGAACGTGATACTACCTCGCTGCAAAAGGTTGCAAATACGTTTCCAAGACTAACATACGAGAAAGCAGTTCGCATCATCAAAGGTGAAGAAGATATCAACGGAAAGAACTCAATAACCACGCTTGAAGAGGATCTGAAGGAAGTTCTCGAGAAAATCGAAACCACCAACAAAGACATCTCCGAGCGAGAAACCAGGATCGAAGCCGGTGGTATGAAAAAAGGAGAAGTCAACTTCAACCTTAACAAAATAGGCAAACTTAAAGCTGAGGTTAAAGAGTTTGAGTCCCTGGCAGAGAATATTCCGCAGTGGATAGAATCAGCAAAGAATTTCGAATTCGGCGGTGACTTTGGAGGATCTGATGAAACAGTATTAACCCGGCTTTTCGATACTCCCGTTATGGTGTATAAATGGCCGGCGGCGATCAAGGCTTTCTACATGAAGGAAGATGAGGAAGATCCGAACTTCGTTAAAGGTGTTGACTTGCTTGCCCCGGAAGGTTTTGGAGAAATAGTAGGTGGCGGAGAACGAGAAACCAGCAAGGAGCTTTTGGTTAAAAAGATCAAGGAGCACGATCTTCCTATGGAAGCTTTCGAATGGTATCTCGACCTTCGAAGGTTCGGCTCTGTTCCTCATGCAGGTTTCGGTTTGGGACTCGAAAGGCTTGTCGGTTGGATCTGTAATATTCATCATATCCGCGAAACCATTCCTTTCCCAAGGGTAATGGGTCGTTTATTACCTTGATGTGAGTCCGGGATCAAAGATCTTCTATAGCCGTACACTACCAATTTTGTTTGGTGTGTTCATCGTATCTGTAATTTTAAGACTCCCCAATCTTGATCGGCCTCTATCAAAGCACCATGAATTCTGCACAGCCATAGCACTCAGGATAGTTCAGATCTGGGACGCAGAGGGGATTGAGAAGTTTGGCAGAAACCCGGTCATGAATTATCCGGGAGCAGAGAATAAGTACATAAATAACTACGCTAACACATCAGGCGATATGGTAGATGCGGAGGGGAATTATTATTATGTCTCACACCCGCCTTTTGCTTATTATTTGCCTTATTACGTCTTTACTGTTCTGAATATCAATCCAACAGTGCTCAGTTTGCAGGTGCTAAACATGCTTCTGCATTTTCTTTCAGGTCTATTTATATATATGACCGTGTGTCTCCTCAGCAAAACCAGGGTGAGAGGACAGGTGTTTGCACCAGCCTTGGTGGCGTTTCTTTTTTACATATTTGCCCCTCCTACCATGTGGTTCCAATCCAATGTCTACATGGCGGACATGCTGGTTCATGTGATATTTATCATTGGCCTTTATACTGCATTGAAAATGATCATCAGGGAGAGGTTCTCGACTTTTAAATACCTCTTTGCATTCTTTCTGTCCATATTTCTCATGGTCTATACAAGCTGGCTGGGATTCTTTTTTACGTTTGCTTTGCTTATCTATGGCTTTGTAAGACTTCAGGATAACACCGGCTTTTTCATTCCTATTGCCCTTGCGATGCTGGCCACCTCAATTGCTATTGTACTTATCATTTACCAGTATTCATCTATCAATGGCTTCGATGCCTACTTCAGGGAAGCTGCAATGCGATTTGGTATGCGAAGTAGTTTTAGTGGGGCATCATCTGTAACAGGATGGATCTCAGAGAAGATAAACCAGGTGGTCTTGCTGTTCTTTAATTATGCTGTGAACTATGGACATATTATTCTCTTGATCGGGGTTTTGATATTTCAGACATTCAAAAAGAAAATGCCAAAACTGGAATTTAGTGAGAATGGCTATCGTTTCATCTGGTTATCGTCGCTTCCGGTGATCTTGCTGCATCTTGTTTTCTTAAACTATTCCGGGCAAGATTTCTCTGTTTTGTATGCATCGGCATTCTATGCAGTTTTAATGGGTATCATGTATGATAAAATGAAAGCGGTATTTGCAAAAAGATCGCTGCAGATGTGGATGGCAGGGATACTGGTCTTAGGTGTCTTTATGTATTACTTTGTAAACCGGCCCGGGTCTGAATCTATTAAAGGCTTTAAGTACAGTCATTACCGTGAAATAGCCAGGGAAATGAAGTCTGAGATCGAAGGTGGAGAGGTATTATTTGTGAGTGGTTACAAGCCTGATCCACAGCTGATCACGGAAATGCGCAGAAACATAAAGCAAGTTAAGAGCGAGGAAGAAGCTATAAAGTTTCTTAAATTTAGAGATCTTAGCGATGGTATACTCTTTAACTCGGAAGCAGATGGTAGCATTCGCGAAATAGTTAGAATAAAAAACGAGTAAAATGGAAATAGGAATTCCTTCAGTAGATCTGAGCCAGTATATCTCCGGCAACTCAGAAGCCAGAGCAGAATTTGTAAAGAAATTAGGTGAGGCATATGAAGATGTAGGATTTGTTGCGGTGAACAATCATGGAATACCGCAGGAATTGATCGATTCTTTCTACAACTATGTCGAGAAATTCTTTTCAATGGATTATGATAACAAATCACAATATGAGATCCCCGGACTTGCAGGTCAGCGTGGTTATACTTCTTTTGGTAAAGAGCATGCGAAAGGAAGCGATGCTCCGGATCTGAAAGAATTCTGGCAGATCGGTCAGGAGGTAAAGGGAGATGATCCTATCAAGAATCAATATCCCGATAACGTGAAGGTATCTGAGATCCCTGAATTTACCGAACAGGGGAGGTATTTATATTCTGCTTTTGAGGAGGCTGGAAGCCATTTGCTAAAAGCTATTGCCGTATTTCTTGGATTAGAAGAGAATTACTTCGACGATAAAATTTATAATGGGAACAGCATTCTTCGGGCGATCCATTATCCACCTATCACTCAAGAACCAAAATCTGCAATACGCGCAGAGCAGCACGAGGATATAAATCTGATCACATTGCTGGTAGGAGCTTCTGCCGATGGTCTACAATTGTTGAACATGCAGAATGAATGGATAAATATCAGTGCACCTCCGGGATTCATTGTCGTGAATGTCGGTGATATGTTGCAGCGTCTTACGAATAACAGGCTTCGGTCTACGACTCACCGAGTGGTAAATCCGCCTAAAGAGAAATGGCACACACACCGGTATTCGATCCCATTTTTCCTTCATCCAAGAAGTGAGATGTCGCTTGAATGCCTTGATTCATGTGTCGATGAAGAAAATCCGCTTCAATACGAGTCAATCACTGCCGGGGAGTATCTTGAAGAGAGACTTATCGAGATCGGGTTATTGAAAAAATAGATGCATAGGCAATTCTTAAAGGATACTGCTAGTCTGGCATTAACAGCATTTGGGGGCCCGCAGGCGCACATTGCAATGATGTTGGATCTCTTTGTCGAAAAGCGGAAGTATCTCACTACGGAAGAATTGATAGAATACAATGCGTTATGCCAGTTCCTGCCGGGACCTACATCCACCCAAACACTTGTATCAGTTGCTTATAAGATTGGAGGACCTAGTCTTGCTGCAATGGCATTAGCTATTTGGATATTACCGGCAGTGATCATCATGAGTGCATTATCATTTGGAATATTTTATCTGCAACAGAACCAGATCGATCTTTCGTTTCTTAAACTGGTATATCCAACAGCGGTGGGATTTATTGTGTATGCTGCAATTAAGATGAGTAGCAAAACGGTAAAAGACCTGAATACGATCTTAATATTTGCTTTCTCAATTGGACTTTCGTTGATGATTCGAAATCCGTGGTTTTTGCCTGTGATACTTCTGTTAGGGGGTATCATTTCTAATTTCAGCAAACAAGAAACAGAGATGGTAGATCGGATAATACAGAAACCTAAATGGATTTTCCTGATCCTCTTTTTTGCGATCTTCGCAGGCAGCTTTTTGGCAGTGAGACTTACCGATAATAAACTCGTCGACGTTTTCGAAACGATGTATCGCTTTGGTAGTTTGATATTTGGAGGTGGACAGGTTTTGATCCCGTTTATGGTCGAAGAACTCGTAATGCAAAAAGAATGGATCACAACGGATGAGTTTCTTACGGGCTGGGCAATGGTACAAGCAGTTCCCGGGCCGGTATTCTCTTTTTCAGCATTTGCAGGCGGACTAAGCATGAGAGAGAATGGAACTACCCTGCAATTGGCAGGAAATGCTCTTAGTGCGATAGGTATTTTTCTTCCGGGCTTGTTGCTGATCTTCTTTGTGTATCCGGTATGGCAGAACATCAAAAGATACGAGGTGATCCAGAAGGCACTTAAAGGTATAAACGCTGCCGCATCTGGATTAGTCGTTACTGCTGCTGTTGTTGTTTTTCAGACCTTAGGATTTTCATGGATGAATTTGGCAGTGATCATTGCGGTCACTATGATTCTATACTTCAGCAAAGTACCATCACCAGCAGTTGTAGCTATGGCACTGATTCTTGGATTCATTTTTTGATGGTTACATTTTATGAACTCCTACCATCAACCGCATAGTGGTATAAAATTTGAAGTCATCGCTATTGTAGTTATATTCGCAACTCAAAAATAATCCAAATGAAAAATCTGATATTTATTTTCAGCATGTTATTGCTGGTTACCGCCACTTTCGGTCAGGATCTCGTTGTAGAGAATGTTTCTCCGAAAATGCGCAAATTTAAAGGAGTTCAGGAAATAGAGAACTTCGGCTACTACTGTTTTGTCCAGGATGAAAAAAGTAAGAAAGGCTTTAAACTCTTTAATTTAGATATCTGGGATCATGATCTTAACGAGATAGGTAAAGGGAAAATAGAACTTGAAAAAAAGAGTATCGCTATTGATGCTGTTTATAATGGAAAAAATTTCCTTGCCGTTTTTTACGACAGCAAGAAAGATAATGTCAGAGCTATAAGTTTTGATCAGAAAGGCGAGATCGTTGCAGAAAAGTTAATGGATGGTATTAAAACCAAATTCATGATGATGGAAGACATGGTACCTTCTTATTATGCTGCCGGCTCTGAAGGCTTCTATGGTATCGTTCCTGATAAACAAAAGAAGTTTGGTTTTACGATAACTCGTTATGACAATAACCTGAAAGAGATCTGGAGTACAGAGTTTTTCCCTCCTAAAGGTCTTCAGGTTGTAATGGATGCTAAGTCTACAGATGACAAGCTCGTTGTATTGAAGTATGCTAAAGCTTCTAAGATGACCAAAAGAACTGCTGTAGATCTAACAGCATTCGATAGCAAGACTGGAAAAGAAATGTGGACATACGACCTAAGCACCGGTGATCGTACTTACCTTCCAAGTGAAATGGATGTTAATGAAAAAGGAAATGTAGCTGTTGCAGGAATGTACTTCGATGGTGATAAGGTAAAAGGACTAAAGTCTGATGGGATTTTCTTTACACACATCGATGGTTCCGGTGGAAAGATCGCAGCAACGTCACAACCTTGGAAAGGAAAACTTCAGGATTTCCTTAAAGGAGCTAAGAATAGTTTAACAATGGGAAAACCAAAAGTGGTTTTCGAAGAAATGGTATACGATCCGGCAAGTGGAGATTACAAGTTGGTTGGTGAGTTGTTTACTATAGGAACTGCCGGAAAAGTAATGTCAATGCTGGGTGGAAACAGTGACGCTGAAACCAAAGTAACTATTGAAGATATCGTGGTATTTACTTTTTCTGCCGATGCTGATCTTACAGATTTCTATTCTGTTGATAAAGCAAGATCACATATTTATGTTCCTGCTTCGTATGCGGGTGGATTGAAAATTGCTATGTATTTGAAGAGCACAGGAAGCCTTCCTTTCAAATTCGTTGGTAAGGATGAAGAGGGTAATGCTATGGCCTACTACATCGATTTCCTAAAGCAAGGTGAAGATGGAAGTCTTACTAGTGCTAAGTTGGCTGGATTTAATGCAGGTAAAATGGGTGTTGGTATGCTGAATCTTAATCAGAGCACAGCAGGTAATGCAATGGTAAAATATCTACCACTAACGAAGAAAGCTGCCAATAAAGATGAAGGATCTGACATTGAGTTTGATTCAAAACGTTCTATTATCGCTGCAACAAAATCGAAACCAGGTTTTATCCTGATTTCAGAATTAACAAAAAAGACCGGTGACTTAAGATTATTCCTCG
This sequence comes from Chitinophagales bacterium, assembly GCA_013001465.1. Classification (GTDB taxonomy): domain Bacteria; phylum Bacteroidota; class Bacteroidia; order Chitinophagales; family JABDMM01; genus JABDMM01. Next base: position 33,599 of record JABDMM010000054.1, read on the forward strand.
AAGAGGTAAACTAAAGTTGTTCGTTTTTTAAATATTAAACTGCCGGCATTGATTGTCGGCAGTTTTTTTTACCCTATATGCAATGATCAGCTTTCTTAGGCTTTATGCTGAATAAGCCGTATCTTCGCATCTCCAAAATTTATACTATGATCACGGTTAATAATCTCGGATTACAATACGGCAAGAGAGTCCTTTTTGATGAGGTGAATCTGAAATTTACTCACGGTAACTGCTACGGAGTTATCGGAGCTAATGGCGCAGGTAAGTCGACTTTCCTAAAGATGCTATCTGGTGATATTCAGCCCACCAGAGGTTCGGTTTCGATCGAGCCCGGTAACCGAATGGCGGTTTTGAAACAGAACCATCTCGAGTATGATGAATTTTCAGTTCTCGATACGGTGATCATGGGCCACAAGCATATGTTTGATATTATGCAAACAAAGAATGCGATCTACATGAATCCTGATGCTACCGAAGCTGAAGGAATGAAAGCAGCAGAGCTTGAGATCGAGTTTGGAGAAATTGGTGGATGGACAGCTGAAAGCGATGCTGCCGAATTGCTGAGTAAAATGGGAATTAAGGAAGAGCTGCACAGTATGCAAATGAAGGAACTTCGCGGACCTCAAAAAGTGAAGGTGCTCCTCGCTCAATCGCTTTTCGGAGATCCGGATATTTTACTCCTCGATGAGCCTACCAACGACCTTGACGCCATGACGGTCACCTGGCTTGCAGATTTCCTCGCTGATTTTAAAAATACGGTGATCGTTGTTTCTCACGATAGATATTTCCTCGATATGGTTTGTACACATGTAGTCGATATCGACTATGGAAGCATGTCGATCTTTACCGGTAATTATACTTTCTGGTATGAAACCAGCAAGATCATGGCCAGGCAACTTGCCAACAGAAATAAGAAAATTGAAAGCAAGAGAAATGAGCTGCAGGAATTCATCAGTCGCTTTTCTGCAAATGCTTCAAAATCCAGACAGGCAACTAGTAGAAAGAAAGCGCTCGAGAAATTAAACCTCGAAGAGATCCGACCTTCTACGAGAAAATATCCGTTTATAAACTTTACTCCCGAAAGAGCTCCGGGTGACCAGATCTTAAAGGTTGAAAACTTAAGCAAGACCGATGCAAATGGAAATGTGCTTTTCCAGAATGTCAGCTTCACGATGAACAAAGGAGACAAGATCGCTGTGATCTGTAAAGAGTCATCGGTATTAACAACATTTTTCAATGTTATTGCAGGGAAGGAGAAAGCAGATTCCGGTGTGATCGAATTCGGTCAGACCATTACTTTCGATTACCTGCCAAACGACAACGCCAAGTTTTTCGAAGGTGAGAACGATACAGATCTTATCAACTGGTTGAGACAATTTTCTGAAGAAAAGGACGAGCAATTCATTCGCGGCTTCCTGGGTCGAATGTTATTTTCAGGAGAGGAAGTACATAAGACCACTGGAGTGCTATCGGGTGGAGAGAAGGTTCGCTGTATGTTCGCCAAAATGATGCTAAGTCATCCAAACTTTTTAATTCTGGATGATCCAACAAACCATCTCGATCTTGAATCTATCATTACACTTAACGATGCAATGGCTGAATTTAAAGGGAATATGCTATTTACAAGTCATGATCACCAAATGATGCAAACGGTGAGCAACAGGATAGTTGAACTACTTCCTGATGGAAATGCGGATGCCTTGATGTCATTTGAAGAGTATCTTGAAAAAAAGGATGCCAAAGCCATGGAGATGGCTTAGTTTATTGAACTATAAGCCTGTTAACACTTCTCACATTATCTACCGTCGCTATAATGATATAGATGTTGGAAACGAAATCATCGATATCGATGTCTTCGCTTATCTGAGGCTCTTCGATCACTAATATCTCCTTACCCAAAAGATCAACGATCTCGAGTTTATCGACTCTTTTGTTGAACTTGATAATAACATTGGTCGCAGCAGGATTAGGATACGCTTTAACTTCAAGATCTATATTCTTATCTATAAGATCATTACCGTTTGCATTCAGCTGGAATGCAAGGAACATCATCATGATGACGGCTAAGACATGTTTTGTTTTCATAGTGATCAGATTGTCTGTACTAAATATAACAAATCGCTCAAACTATTGATAGTAAAAGGATATAAGAGTTAGCTTCATGACGAAAATATGACAAAGCGGGAATCGGGAATCGGGAGTCGGGAGTCGTTGGTTGGAAGTTGACCTAAATACAATGTAAGTTGTGAGTATGAAAGTTCGGCTTCGCCGCACCGCACGAGCAAACGAGCACATGAGCAAACGAGCACATGAGCAAACGAGCAAATGAGCAAGCGAGCAAATGAGCAAACAAGCACACTTAGTTAAATGCAACAGCCGTTATTTACATTATGAATTTAGCAGAACAAAACCTACATATACTGATCCCAGTGACAATTTCATTGATCTTGTTTCGTAGGACCAGTCCAGTGTTTCTACAGATCCTTCTTATTGGGATGATAGTCTTTGAATTGATGAATTTCTCAAAACAACAGTACATGCTGGATACTTCGGCATTCCTTTTGGGAGTGACAGTTTTAGTATATGCGGTTTACAGCTTTTGGAAAAAAAGATATCTGAGATCCGTTTTAGGTACATTGATAATTATTCCTGTCATATTCCAATTCTTTCTTTATGATCATCATGAGACAGTCGCGTATATCTCAATAGCTTCAATGGTTTTATCTGCTTACCTCATATTTCACTGGAAGCAAAACATGTTTGACCTAGCGTTGATCATTATGTTAGCGTTTCAATCACTCAAACAGTTATATACTATTATATAAACTTCAACTTTGTATTTTTAATCAATGCTTTTAAGAGTAATTATTTTTCTTCTGATCAACTTTGCTGCGCTCGGCATTGGTGGCCTTTTTACAGGAAAAGGAGTAGCGTCGGATTGGTATCAAGACCTCAATAAAGCGCCGTGGACTCCTCCCGGTTGGGTCTTTGGATTTGCATGGACATTGATCATGATCTGTTTTTCAGTTTATATGGCAAAGCTTTTCGGTAGTACTTTAAATAAACAAACTCTCATTGTATTGTTTGCTTTCCAGTGGGTACTGAATGTAAGTTGGAATCCGGTTTTCTTCTACTATAATCAAGTAGCGATCGCCATGATCATAATCGTGCTGCTAACGCTAGTAGTGGCATTTTTTCTTGTTAAATATAATACTCTTCTTAGTTGGTGGTCTGTATTGATACTTCCATATTTACTATGGCTCATCGTTGCCACTTCACTCAATGGTTATATCCTGCTAAAGAACTAGCTACAACTATCACTATTGCTGGGAAATGGCTTGACTATAATTTCATTATTTTTGCCAAAATTTTCCAGATATGAAAAATGTAATAACTGCATTCCTGTTAATTCTCGCATTTCTGATGACTTCCACTTCTCAAGTTGAGGCGCAAAAGTCTAAGAAAAGCACTTCGTATTCACCTACTTCAGTCGATTCGATGATGCTGGGAAATATCAAATTCAGATCCATCGGTCCGGCTTTTATGTCCGGAAGGATCGCAGATATTGCGATCCATCCTGAAGACGAGAATGTATGGTATGTCGCAGTTGGATCCGGAGGAGTCTGGAAAACTACAAATTCAGGTGTGACATGGAAACCGATGTTTGACAAGCAAGCGTCATACAGCATTGGTTGCGTAACCATAGATCCTAACAATCCTCATATAATTTGGGTTGGAAGCGGAGAAAATGTTGGTGGAAGGCATGTCGGCTACGGAGACGGTATTTACAAGAGTATGGATGGCGGCAGCAGCTGGAAGAATATGGGTTTGAAATCATCAGAGCACCTATCAAAGATCATTGTTCATCCGGATAATTCAAATGTGATCTGGGTAGCGTCTCAGGGTCCGCTGTGGAGTAAAGGTGGAGAGAGAGGAATATATAAAAGCACAGATGGTGGTGCTAACTGGACGAGAACTCTGGGAGATGACAATTGGATAGGCGCAACAGATATCGTGATGGATCCAAGAGATCCCATGGTCTTATATGCGGCTACATGGCAAAGGCACCGTAACGTAGCAGCATATATGGGTGGTGGACCGGGAACAGCTCTCTACAAAAGTACAGATGGTGGAGAAAGTTGGACGCAGTTGAAAAAAGGCTTGCCTAAATCGAATATGGGTAAGATCGGTCTCGCAATGTCACCGCAAAAGCCTGATATTTTATATGCTGCAATAGAGCTCGATCAACGAAAAGGTGGAGTTTACCGCTCGTCAGATAGAGGCGCGTCATGGAAGAAAATGTCTGACGCCGTGGCAGGCGGTACAGGTCCGCACTACTATCAAGAACTTTGGGCTTCTCCTCATCAGTTCGATAAACTATATCTCGCGAACAACTATATGCTGGTATCCGAGAATGGGGGGAAGTCATTCAGCAGAATGAAAAAACAACACAAACATGTCGATAATCATGCGGTAGCATTCAAGCCATCTGATCCTGACTACATCCTGGTAGGAACAGATGGTGGATTATATGAATCCTTTGACCAGGAAGCGAATTGGAGATTCTTCGCAAACTTGCCGATCACTCAGTTCTATAAAGTTGCAGTAGATGATGCAGAGCCTTTTTATAATGTATATGGAGGAACTCAGGATAACAACACACAAGGAGGTCCGTCGAGAACGGATAGCAGACAAGGGATCAGGAATGCTGACTGGCGTGTGATCTTAGGCGGAGACGGCCATCAGCCGGCTACAGAGCCTGGTAACCCTAATATTGTGTATGCAGAATGGCAGGAAGGAAATCTGGCGCGGACAGATCAAAAGACCGGTGAAATAGTAAACATTCAGCCTCAACCAGAGAAGGGTGAGGATTACGAAAGATACAACTGGGATGCACCGATACTTGTAAGTCCGCACAACCCTGCGACAATTTACTTTGCATCTCAAAGAGTATGGAAATCCGATAATCGCGGAGATAGTTGGACTGCCATATCCGGTGATCTGACAAAAGACCAGGAGAGATTTAGTCTTCCGATCATGGGTGGCGTGCAAAGTATCGATAATCCGTGGGATGTAAATGCAATGTCGAATTACAATACAATTACATCATTGGCAGAGTCCCCAATTAAAGCAGGGTTGGTCTACGCTGGAACGGATGATGGGATCATACAGGTAACAGAAGACGGCGGACAAAACTGGAGGAAGGTTTTAGTAAGCAGCCTTCCCGGAGTACCGGCAACTGCATTTGTAAATGATATAAAAGCTGACTTATACGATGAGTCGACAGTTTATGTAGCACTGGATAACCATAAATACGGAGACTTGAAGCCGTATTTGTTTAAGAGTACCGATAAAGGAAAGAGCTGGCAATCCATGATCGGCAACATTCCAGACCGAACCCTTGTCTGGCGAATAGTACAGGATCATGTAAGGAGCGACCTTTTCTTTGTGGCAACCGAATTTGGAATCTATTATACATTGAATAGTGGTAAGTCCTGGATGAAATTCACCGGTGGACTTCCTGTGATCTCATTTCGTGATCTGGCTATACAAAAGAGAGAGAATGACTTGATCGGAGCTTCATTTGGAAGGAGCTTTTACATTTTGGATGATTACAGTTTCCTTCGCGATGTGACGGATGAGACCATGAAACAAGAAGCTGTGATATTTAAGCCGAGAAAAGCGTGGTGGTACTTATTAAGAGGAACACTTGGATGGGGAGAAAAGGGCAGCCAGGGAGCTTCATACTATACCGCTAAGAACCCTGATTT
>JABDMM010000056.1 GCA_013001465.1 Chitinophagales bacterium
TTTTTGGTACGCACACTATCGATATCCTCGATGATGATAATATCCTTCTCGATTTTGTGATGTCGTCAGCATCAGTTTCAGAAACCGGTGGCAGTATTACCGCTATGGTTTCTATAGTAAATCCAAATATGCTGACTACTTCAGTAGATGTTGTTCTATGTCCGGGTACTGCTACTTCAGGAACTGACTTTTCTTATACCAATACAACATTGACTTTTCCAGGAAACAACTCTACGAGTCAAATGGTAACGATAACTATTAATGATGATTCGGATCTGGAAGCGAACGAAACAGTGATCTTGAAACTGGATAATCCTACAAATGGAGCTTTATATGATGGTTTCCCTGGTGATACTTTCCCACCGGTTTTCACAGGGACGATCCTCGATGATGAGGTGGCTCCTTTTGGTCCCTGCCAGAATTTATTCTTTTCAGAATATATCGAAGGTTCAAGCAGTAACAAGGCTGTAGAGGTATATAACCCAACTGACATTACCATCGATCTGAGCGAATACAAAATTCGCAGATATAACAATGGTGGTACTAATCCATCGACTTTCGGATTGTCCGGGATGCTTGCTCCGGGTGATGTTTATGTTATGGGTAACTCCTCTGCAGATACTGCAATTCTAAATGAATCCGATACAACCGGAGGTACGGTGACTTTCTTTAATGGTAACGATGCTCTTGAACTTTATCACTTTAATGATGTGATCGATCTTATTGGAGTAGTGGGTCAGGATTCTTTCTGGGTTGTAGATACAGGAACTACAGGAGAGCATACACTTGTCAGACGCCAGGAAGTCAACAGCGGAAATCTGGATTGGACGAACAGTGCAGCAAATGAATGGACTGCTTACGACCAGAATACGTTCTCTTTCCTTGGTTCTCACACTTCGGATGGTTGTACTCCTGCTTGTCCAACACCAACAGGACTCACAGCAATCATTACCGGACCTAAGAAAGCAACGTTGGAATGGGATGATATGCCTGGTGCTCTTGGATATACCCTTCGCGGTAAGCGATTGGATGCCGGAGGAACTGTTACTATCACGATAAGTAACCCAACTTCACAATTGAAAGCCACGGGCCTTACAGAAGGTAAGTCCTACTGGTGGGAAGTTAGATCGATCTGCTCTTCTGATGGATCAGTCATTTCAGCTTATGCGAAGAAAGATACGTTTACGCTGTGTGGTCCGCCAGCATCTTATAGTACAACTAATATCACCCAAACTACTGCTACACTCCAATGGAGTGCGATTGCAAATGCAGTTAAATACGAATTGTTAGGTAAGGAAGCTTCAGCGCCTAGTAGCCAGATCGTTACAGTTGCTGTAAATGCACCTACAACTCAAATCAACGCGACTGGTCTTCTGGCTGGGAAAACTTATTTCTGGGCGGTGAGGTCGATCTGTAATGCTGCGGGAACCATAATTTCAAATATAGGACCAGTTCAGACTTTCTCTACCTTACCTTCTGCTGCTTCTAAAACTGAGATATCCACAGATGGAGCATTCGTTTATCCAAACCCGGCTTCTGAGATCCTCACAGTTGCTGTTGGCCCTGAATTTGGAAACTACGAATTGGTAATGAGAGATATCACCGGAAAAGAAGTTGCCAGATATAGCGATGTGTCTTCTTCTTCAGTAAATATTAATGTAGTTGATCTGTCTGCCGGAACTTACTTTATTGAAGTCAAAGGAAACTCGACTTTCCAGACGAAAGTGATGGTTAGATAATACCAATTTACACCCTTAACCAAAAACCAAAAGCTCCGGATTTCCATCCGGGGCTTTTTTTTGCTCATCACTTTCATTGTTTTCTTGTTATTTTTGTAACTCTCATCGTGGAAATTTATATCAATTAATTATATATTAGTATATATGTACCAATCATCCATTTTCATGAAGAGCACAATAGTTCTATGGCTGCTCCTCATTTTTAGTATTCAGCCTTTAAAAGCTCAAAATTCTGATGTAATTCTTCAGGGCTTTTATTGGAATTCAAATCCCGGGGATATTACCAATGTATTCTCCGGTGGTGTGTGGTGGGATTCTTTGAAACTACGTGCACCTGAAATAGGAGATGCAGGCTTCTATATGGTTTGGGCACCAAATCCAACTAAATCGGCTTCAGGTGTATATGATATGGGTTATGGTCCATATGATTACTATGATCTGGGTCACATTAACCAAAATGGTACGACGAGAACACGCTTCGGGAACAGAGGTAAGTTCTTAAAAGCGGTTGACTCCATGCATGCAAACGGACTAAAAGTTCTGGTCGATGTAGTTCTCAACCACAGAGGAGGAGCAAGTAGTCAACAGTCTTTTCAATGCGGTGGTGGACTTGGCTGGACAGATTTTAATCCGGCAAGTGGCAGATTACCTGCTTCAGCCCAGGATTTTCATCCAAACAACACCCATTGCGATCAATTTGCTGATTATCATAATCCGTTATTTTTTGAGGACCTCTGCTATTTTAATAATTCTAACAGTAAGTTAAATAATGGAGTAAATGATGGTTGGTACTACGGTCCGCATACACTTGGATCTATGGGAGATTCTTTGATAAGCTGGATCCGTTGGTTCACAGCATTTACGAACATAGACGCTTATAGACTAGATGCGATCAAACATATAGAACCTGGTTTTATAGCTCCATTTTTGGTAGAGGCAGTTAACGGTACTCAACCATTTGCCTTCGGTGAATTTTTCGATGGAAATGCAAATACCGTAAAAGCTTATGCAGATCAGGTTGAATCATTCAACGGCTCCCCTAAAAATGCAAATCTTGCCATGAATGATTTTTCATTGCGTTTTAAACTCGCTGAGATCTGTAATAATACGGGAGGAACGGCAAATCTCAGCGATTTGAATACTTCAGGTCAATTGTTTGGATCTGGAATGGATCCGGAGGATATCGTTACATTCATAGATAATCATGATTTCGACAGGATCGGTTACCAGGTAGCGAGTACTTCACCTCCTTGTTCAGCAGGTCAGAAAAAGATGGGAAACACTTGCCTTCAGCTTTTTACTGATGGAGGTCATGATCCGGTTGCTTCGGATAAACACCTAGGATATGCATATATTCTATCAGCGGAAGGGCATCCGGTTGTGTTTTGGAAAGATTACTACTGGTATGGTTTAAAAGAAGAGATCAATTGGTTGGTTACTTTAAGAAATCATATGGCAGGTGGTTCTTCTACTCCTATGTCTGGTTTAGCACCGGCTTACGGTAGCGGTTGGAATAGCGGAGATATCCATGTCCTTTCCAGAGCTGGTGATATATCAAAGAACCAATCGGGTTGTATGATGATGATGAATGATAGGAGTTCCGGATCAGGAACAGGGAATGTTTGGGTAAACACGCCTTTCACGAATTTACAACTCAAAGACTACTCCGATGCTTTTATGATCGAAACAAGGAGTGTTTTTGGAGATAACAGAGCGAATCTTAAAGCAAACAGTCGGAATTATTCCTGGTATGCACCAACCGGATTGTATCCTACAGCTCCGGGAGACGATCCTTCAGCTTTTTCGATGGAAGCATCTCCAGGCGGACAATTACACTACATTGCTTTGACAAATTCTAACAAATCGAACTATTTGGTCAATGGATCTCCGATTGAGGAAGGGGATCAGATCGCTGTGATAGGTCCATCCGGGAACATTATGGCATCTGCCGGTATCGGTAGAGTAGGGCAGGACCTTGGATGGAGTGATGCGAATGATATGCTGATAGAAGTATTAGGTGGAAGTAATTCAGCAGAATCCTATGGAGGATTTTTAAATGGCCAGTCATTTTCATTGGCTGTCTATGACAAAAGCGAAAATGAGATCGTAGATATTGATCAGATAACTTATGCAAGTACAGGTAGTGGTTTTACCTTCAATCCAGATAGGCCATCGACCAGAGGTGGATCATTTCCACTTACGACAACCGCAAATACATCGACATATCAAGTTTCTGCGATAGCACATATCACTTCGTTTTCAGCGGGTTGTAAGGAACCTACCAACCTGAACGTTCAGGTGATCGGTGAAGATGACGTTCGGCTTAGCTGGTATTTGATCACAGGAGCTCAGGGTTATACTATAAGAGGTAAGCTACTCGGAGCTTCATCATGGGTTACCATAAACATTAATAATGGATTTACACCTTCTTATGACGCAAAAAACCTTAATCCAAACTCAACATATATCTGGCAGATAAAAACGAAATGTGACATTGGATTAGGAATTACTTCGGAATGGTCACCTTTAGACACATTCTCGATCAATGATTTGCTGAATTGTTATCCTACTTCAGCTACGCTTACTAATAACATAACATCCACTTCGGCGAAGTTAAACTGGTTGTTTGCCGGAAATGCACTGGGATATGAAATAAAAGGTAAACAGGTTGGAACAAGTAGCTTTGTAAAGATCATTGTCGTTTCTCCAAATACTTCTTACACTGCAAATGGTTTAAAACCGAACACTTCTTACCAATGGCAAGTGAGAACGATTTGTGATCCATCCGGTTTAGGTTCAGGCTATACTCCATTTGAGACATTTACAACGACATCTTCTTCTGCTCCAAAATTGAATATGATCACCGAATCAAATGGCATAATCACTATGCCGAATCCAGCATTAGATAACTGCAGGGTTTCATGGCATAATTCTTCAGTTTTCGACTATCTGGAGTTATTTACAATTACCGGTGAGAAAGTAGGTGAGTTCGATGTTTCGAATAAGACAGATATACTTATTGAACGCGGCAACAAATCCGCGGGAATGTATATTTTGAGGTTTACGGGAGCTAGTACAATACAGAAAAAATTGATTTTCGAATAAATTTACTTTACCATGATCCATCGGGAGTTGTTTCCCGGTAGGACTAATCGGTACATTCCCTGATCCAGATCACTTAGATCCAGTGTAAAATCATGATCGAAGATTTTACTCATGATCAACTGCTGTCCCAGTGTGTTTTCGATTTTCACCAGATCGGACTCCTGTAGCTCTACCATATTGCTTAGGCTGATATGAATAATATCATCTGCAGGATTAGGATAGAACCGTAACTCATCATCAGAGAGCAATGAGAGTTCCATTTTCATAGTCGGTGTGCTGAATACGTCAAAATTGGTATAGGTAGATCTTCGGTTGCCCACATAATCACACCAGCTTTTGATCTGCCACTCATAAGTCGTATTTGGAGTTAATCCACCGGCAATGAATTTGAATTTTCCTCCTCCATTTATAAATAGTGTGACAAAATTTGGAGCACCAACTTCTCTTCCTTGTATTTCATATTTTACAGCGCCTGCCGAAGGAAGCCAGTTAAGCCTTGCAGAGGTAGCAGTGATATTGTCGGTCATAATAGTATCAGGTCTGTAACAATCTGTCCGGAAAGGAATAAGACCGGTCCAATTTGAGGAAATAGTTTCAGAAGCATCACAATGCGCCTGGATCTCCCATTCATAATCTGTCTGGTTAGCGAGCCCGTTTACATTGAAGTAATTCGGGCTGGTATAAGGTATGTTCAAGTAGACATATGAAGACGATCCTACTGCTCTTCCTCTGATAGTATAATGGTCGGCATTGCTTACTGCGTCCCAGTTTAATCTCACAGATGAAGGAGTTACCTTGCTATTGAAATGGGTAGCAGGTTCTTCACAAACCGGACCTGCGTCTGGATAATCGATATTGAGTTTGGCGATGACCGGAATATGATCGCTCATGTCGTAGAGGTCAGTTATAATTGAAGAAGGTATCCCAGGTTGCGCCGGAGGGTCGGTAATATCATTATTAAAATGAAGTCCATCGTTCCCGAAAGCATCATATGAACCGGGAATAAAATTGACATTGTTCAAGCCATTCATCACGTCATCTGAAACTAAGATCTGATCAAACCGATCATCCATGCCACCGGAGGAACCACTTCCTACTTGAGTTGTTCTTGTACTCTGAGTGTGAACAATCGCCATTGATGAGTTATTGTGCCAGTTTCCCGGCATATTAATGGGATCGTTGAGGTTGTTGCCTGTAGAGTTGGTGAGCAATTGATACGCCGGCTCACTTGAATTATAAATATTGAAGTCGCCTCCAACAATAATATTCTCCCATGTTGTATTGTCGTTCAGATATGTCATGAGTCTTTGAGACTCTTGCAATCTTTTAGATTCGTTGGTGCTACCCTGGCTTGCCTTTAGATGTAAGACATAAAATTGAATAAATACAGTATCCTGGTGAGATGCCAGATCTGGATCATTAGCATATAGCGTGTATTGATTTATAAGGCGCAGTTGCGTATCAATAGTGTCCTGACTATAGAACTTCAGTTTTTGACTATTGAAGTATAACATGTTATCGGTGTCGAGTCCATCGACAAATGTTGCTTTCTGATAGTAAGAGATACCATTTTCATTTAGTGCATTATTGAGAATATCGTCCGCACCCGAACTTGTTATCAGTTCTCCAACCATCAATACGTCTGGAGTGAGGTACTGAACAATATTTTTCAACTCAGTTATGCGAGATGGATCATCATTAGGAAAATTGAGGATATTGTAATACATGATATCCAGAGTGTCATCCTGACTAAAAACCGGATAAACTGAGATCATCATTAATACACTTAATATTATTCTTTGCATGTAAGACGGGTTTGGTACTTTTCGCAGTAAATGTAAAATTAAGTATAAAAGTTGTTTTAAACGATTAATTCAACATTATGAAACATCTATCATCATTATAATCAATTAATTACTAGTTGAAATAAATAATTTATTTCAAATTATAATTTATGTTATACTTTTATAGAACCTTAACTAAAATTCAGGCAAAAATGAAACACCCACTGCTCTCTAGCGCATGCTTACTAGTCATTTCTATTTTTATATCGCAAACTTCATTTTCACAATGTTCTGTAGTGACAGGATTATCGACAATAGCTGGTTCGAAATCAGTAAAACTGAAGTGGACTCCGGATCCAACCGCTGTTGCTTATATCATCAGGGGCAAAGAAGTATCTCAATCAAATTTGGTCAGTTATTCAGTACCTGGTGGAAACAATAGCAATTCTGTTGTCTCTGGTCTGGATCCAAACACCACCTATGGATGGCAAATTCAGAAAGTATGTAACACTGGAAATTCTGCCTGGTCTGCCCCGGATACATTTACCACGCTTTGTCTTGCTCCGGTAAATTTGCAAATAACTAATCTAAGTGGTAATTCAGCCACAGCAAACTGGGCTTCAGTACCCGGCGTAGCCGGTTATCGAATATTTGGCAATACTACTGGAACTGCACAAGTTCTGAGCTATGATGTTGCTGCACCTGCAACTTCGTTGATGAACAATAACCTGAGTCCATCAACAACTTACCAGTGGGCGATCCAAACTATATGCGATCTTGACTTTCGATTATCACCTTTGAGTAAGATCGATACCTTTACTACACCGGTTTCGAAAGTAGGTATTGAGGATGATGAGATATTAGTTACCCCAAATCCATCGAATGGCAGATTTAGTTTGCAAAGCAAAGGAAGTGAAATTGAAAAGATCTGGATCAGCGACATGCTTGGGAAGTTGATTTTGGAGATAAATGATCCGTTGGAAGGAGAAAGTTTCTTCATCCACGAGAAAGGAATGTATATCATTAGTGTCAAAAGAGAGGAAACAGTTTATACAAAGCCTATTATGGTTAATTAGTATAATGTTTGTTATGAAATGAGAGGAGTTCTATTGTCTATATTGTCAATTGCTTTATTGACTCCGGTCAGCGCTCAGTACTTCAATAAGTACCTGGCAAACTCCATATATATTGGGGAGACAACTTCAGGCATTCCAGATGAGATACACTATGACACTATATATATAGATATTGACTCCGATTCAATTGCGGATTTTTTTATCAGAAAGACCCACATACCTCTAAGTCCGTCATCTACTTTCAGCTCAACCATTATCGATCTTCATAGTTTAAACAATAACAGACTTAGCCTGGAAGGAGTATCTCCACCGCACAGTATTGCTTACGATGAGAGTGATATTCCATCAATAAGATTGTTTGACCAAACTCAGCTTCAAATTTTCAGACAAGACTATGTTGATGATCCTCAAAATCCGGGACCCTCTGTTGTGAATTATAAACTGTGTCATCTTCAGAATTCATGGTCTGGACAGAATGGCTGGTCATACCAATTTGGTTGGAATAAGCCATATTATATTCCTGTTCAATATAAGAGCAACGTTGGTGATGTGTTTACGGGTTGGTTAGAAGTCGCAATAGATCGTAATAATGACCTTCTCAATATTGGATATATATCGGTATTTAAAGGCAAAACGATCTATCCGGGTAGTCTTATTGATTCTGTATGTCCAGCTCTGAATAATTTTAGTGTAGCATTTTTTAATTCTGAATTGGTGCAGTTGTTTTGGCAAAGTCCTCCTTTGACTGGCTTATATCTTTATAGTTGGTTGGATGGCTCCAACCTTATCGGACCAGCGACACAAACTAGTCTGATGATCAATTTGCCTCCGGAGGATACTTCTTTGTTCATTCTGGCAAATGTGTGTGAGGATAGTGTAAGACGAGTTATAAGCCAGCCTATCAATAAGGTTTTAAGCAATCCCTTTGTGCCAAACTGTCCTGAAGTAAATTTGCTTTCATCGAAGGCCGGTACAAAGTCAGTAAAGTTGCAGTGGATAGGTGATTCTCTGGCTACACAATATATAATAAGAGGAAAGGAGCTTAGCAAGACTAATCTTACATCATATAATGTTCCAGGTGGAGGAAGTATTACTTCTGTGAACATAAGTAATCTTCTACCTGCGACAAGTTATGGTTGGCAGGTGCAACGGATCTGCAATGGATCTCTCTCGTCATGGTCAGAGCCAGACACTTTTACTACCTTATGTTTGCCGCCTACAACATTAAATGCAGCTGTACTAACCTCCACTTCGGCTACTGCTTTATGGAATGGAGTTCCCGGTGTTAGTGGATATCGACTTCATGCAAAAGTGTCAGGTACGCCAGGTGTTTTTAGTTATGATATATCAGCTCCAGCGAACAGTCTATCAAATAATAGCTTACAACCTTCTACAACATATATATGGGCAATGCAGTCGATATGTAATCTAGGGGGAAGTTTAAGTCCGCTGAGTGAGATCGATACATTCAGCACTCCTGTTCTAAAGATGGAAGATCGCTCCAACATAGATGTATATCCAAATCCTGCTGAAGATATACTTCATATCAGAGGAGCTGAGCATTTATCGAGCCTGGTTATGACGGATGTATTGGGAAGGCAGGTTGCAGTATTTAATAGGAGTGTTCCAGATCATATCAACACCTCTGCTTTTCAGCGGGGGGATTATATAGTACAATTCAAGTCCTTGGAGAGTGCTGAAGTCTATAAGGTATATTTAAGATAACTCTGGGTGCTCTGTGGTGAAGCTTGAGGTTTTTAACCGCAGAGATAACAGAGAATATACGCAGAGATCGCAGAGAAAGGAAAGTACTCTGTGCACTCTCTGGTAAAAAAAATCGAATCTGTAACCGCAGAGATAAGCCATAAACAACCTCAGAAACCCCTATTAACAAAGCACTTCAATACTTTCTTTTCATATTTATATAAATACGTAGTAAGCTAATTAATAGCTATAATCATAAATTATATTTTGTCATATAAAATATAATATATATATTGTGGTCTAATTTGTTCTAAAAATATACTTTTTACGAAACGAAAATTTTACTAATAACCGAAAGTTAAGTATTTATGAAGCCTTTTTACTCTTTGGAAGGCGCACCAAGGCGTGTGTCTCTGATGTTTTTGATTATGTGTTGTTGCGCCTTTGGTACGATCGAAGGGTTTTCGCAATGTGCACCAGATGTGAC
>JABDMM010000074.1 GCA_013001465.1 Chitinophagales bacterium
TGGCAATGAGTGATCCATCGTCATTAAATGCGAATGAATAGCCATTGAAGTGATCCGTTTCTTCATGATCGCTAATCCAGAAGTAGGTGATGCGCCATTCGCCTTTTTTAATGTTTGTTGAAACTGATCCCGGGTCAGTCGGAATTACATTTGTATCGTTTGTGCAGCCTAAGAGGACTAAGCCAACGATTAGTGGTATGATAGAAACTTTGATGTATTTCATGATTAATTTTTTATTTATATCGAAGGTAGCCTCATGATATATATAAGTCAAAAAAGATGAGTTGAAAGGGAAAGAATCTAAACTGAAAGGGATAATAACGCGAGTTTACTAAAACCAGGCCATTCCAATTTTCAAAATAGTAGAAAACGAAGACACCAGCATAGCAGTTGGCAAATTGTTGTAAATATCCGGGAAGAGCCAATATTTATCCGGATCGTTAGTCAAAAAATAATATCCGATTAGCTTCAGTATGACGGGAACAATATTCCTGTTTTTCCGTATACATATTATAGAAAATCAACTATTAAAATTGCCTCACAGCGATAACTTAAGACGGATTCTATCAACTCTGCTCATAGCTTTGCTATTTCAGCAACTTTGCTATGCCCAATCCCCCCACTTAGATCCGGAAGATTTCTCTAATTGTTTTTCAGTTTCCATCGATGAAACCCAGGTGATGGGATCAACAGATCTGCTTGACTTTCCTGTTTTGATCGATATCACAAATGTAGCTTTAAGAAATACTGCTAATGGCGGTAATATGCAAAATGCAAATGGATACGATATTATGTTCACCGGTGAATGTGATGAGGTACTGCATCATGATATTGAATATTATACTGAAGCATCGGGAAGGCTGGTCGCATGGGTAAGGATCCCTGTGTTGTCGACTTCACAACCAACTGAAATAAAATTAAATTATGGGAATGCTTCAGTAAGTGAAAACTCATCTTCTTCAGCAACCTGGAGTAGTTCATATGAGGGCGTTTACCATTTACATGATGATTTTGAGGATGAAACTCACGGAAATAACGATGCTACCAATAATGGTTCTTCTGATGTTGCTGCGCAGTTTGGCGACGGTCAGGACTTTGATGGGACCAATGACTACGTACAATCGACTTCTGATCTGAGTACTGCAAATGATTTTAGTTTATCGGTTTGGTTTAAAGCGGATGCGACAAATTATTCCAGACACCTCTTATGGCAAGGGGACAACACTGGAAATGGATGGGGAAATCCTCATGAGGAGATGCATTTAAGTGTTGGAGTGTACCAGAATTCTGCCCAAAATGATACGCTTGCTTTCTTCCTTGGGGATATACACAATGGTGTTGATCAGGGTGTACTTACTGTAGTAACCCCGTTTACGGATGTCACAAGCTGGCACCATGCATATGTCAATGTGAAAAATATGGGTGTCACTCCGGTGGCTGAACTATATCTTGATGGTATTTTACAACACAGAGATACTGGAACCGTAGCAAGGACAGCCAGAACGAACTGGAATTCTGATATGATCTTCGGTAAACCTGGGACAAACTCGCGATTTTATGATGGTGGTCTTGATGAGGTGCGTTCAACTACAGTTTCGCGGTCACCGGATTGGATCCTCACGGAATATAATAATCAGAATTCGCCTTCGACTTTTTATACTGTTACTGCTGAAACTCCTGTGAGTAATGCAGACTATATATCAGGTAACTTATTTGAAGATGAGGATGCTGATGGTGTTAAAGATGTTGGAGAAGTGGGTCATACCGGTGCAACAATTCAATTTCTTGATGATGTGAATAAAAACGGTGTTGTCGATCTTGGCGACACTATCCTGAATACGGATATCACTGATGCTAGTGGAAACTTCTCTTTTGATGTGCCTATTCATTTTTACAACCAGCAAGTGAAAGATGGAAACAATGATTCTGAAGAAAACCTGAATAACGGTGATACACAGGTAAATGGTCTGGATCTTGATCTTGGATACGAAAGCGGAACCGAGCCGAGACTGGTAGGGATCAGATTTCAAGATCTTAAAATTCCCCAAGGGGCAACGATCGTAAAAGCTTATGTCAAATTTGTATCTACAACGACATTGGCAACATCTGTTGAGTTAACCATCGCAGCAGAAGATGTCAATAATTCAGCAGTTTTTGTCGCAGGGTCAGCCACTTTTGATCTTTCATCAAGAGCGAAAACAGCAGAAAGAACGAACTGGACTCCTCCTTCATTTACAGCAGATCAAACGTACTATACTCCCGATATTTCAAATGTTATTCAGGAAGTGACTGATAGGGGAGGTTGGGCTGCCGGGAATTCTTTATCGGTATTAATAGAGGGCGGTTTAGATAAGAGGCAGGTTTATACTTATAACAACGATCCAAACAAAGCTCCAAGTCTTTATGTTGAATATTATGAAGCTCCAATGTCGGAATTCTACCTTTTGGACATCGATGAAAGCACATTACCTGCCACCTATGCCTATACCACACCTTCTGAAATTGCGATCAACTTCACTTCATGTGCAGGAGATACCAGCACGAATAATTTCTTTGGGATCCAATTGACTGATGTTTGCGGAAACGCTCTCGATGACGATGGCGATCTATTGATAGACTGTGCTGACAGTGATTGCCAGATAGCAGCACCAGGCACGATAACTGCCAGTAATGATACGATCTGTTCTTCATCTATCGGTGAAACATATTCTATAGCAGCAGTTTCAGGAGCAACTTCCTACGACTGGACAGTTCCGGTCGGAGCGGCGATCACTGCAGGTCAAGGAACAACAAGTATTACCGTAGACTGGGGGTCAACTCAAGGGAGTGTCTGTGTGCGGTCGTATAACGGGTTTTGTTATAGCAGCTTTACGTGTAAACCTATATTGATGATCTTTCCACCGGCAACGCCGGCTCTTATAAATCATTAACTCTTGCTTTTTACCGCAGAGGGCTCTGAGGTTAAACGCAGAGTGCACAGAGGTGTATTAAATACTCTGTATACT
>JABDMM010000091.1 GCA_013001465.1 Chitinophagales bacterium
CTCTATAGCATTCCTCAGCAGTAAAGAAAAGCATAAGATCAACCGTATCGAAAGAGATCTCGGTATCGAATTCGAACAGGTCAAGATCGCCAGCGCTGAAGAAATTGTTTATCAGCGGATAGAGAACTGGTGCCAGGAGATCCTCTCAAAGAAATTCAAGAAAAAACTCGACCCACGTGCTTATGAAGTCGCCAGTTTACTTTTTGGCAATCTTTCAAAGGAAGAACTCATAGCTAAAGTGATCATGAACGAGGTCGAAAAGATGACGGTAAAGACCACCGAAAACCTGAACGATAGCAGAAAAGATCATCCCAGGAAGTTTAGGGACAGGGATCGTGACCGTAAGCGCAAGCATAGTCGCCCGGATAGAAAATTCCACAAAAAAAAATTCAAGAAGCATCGTGAAAAAAAATGATCCTTTGGATCTTTTTTATGTCCTCAGTTAACTTCTCATTCCAGGAAAGTCTGTAAAAACTACTTTTTAACTCCTAAAAAACAGACTATCCTTCGCTCAAATCTTAACATTCAGTTAACATTAGCAATGTATTTTTGCACCGTTATAATTTTTAATCAAAACATATATGGATATGAAAATGAAAACTAGCCTAGTACTTTCCTTTTTTATTCTTTCCATCACATGGACTTCAGCTCAAAATGAGAACAATTTTACTTTTAAGTGGGACAACGGATTTAAACTTACCAGCGCCGACCAAAATTTCAAACTAAAATTTGGTGGAAGAATAATGTGGGATAACGCGTTCTTTTTCCAAGACAGCGATATGGAGTCAGTATTCGGGGAAACAAAAAATGGTTCTGAATTCAGAAGAGCCCGCTTCTTTAACTCCGGTCAGATCTATGGCAAGGTAAAATACAAACTACAATTAGATTTCGCCGGAGGCGGAGTATCTTTTAAAGATGTCTTCATTGAACTGGTAGATCTTCCGATCGGTCATCTTAGAATGGGTCACTTTAAAGAACCTTTCAGGCTTGAAGCACTCACCAGCAGCAAATACATGACATTCATGGAGCGTGGTTTTCCTATAGATATCTTCCCTGAAAGGAATACCGGTATTATGATTCGAAACGATCACCTTGACAAGAGACTATCCTGGCAACTTGGAGTGTTCCGAAGATCAAACGGAGCAGGAAATGATGTTGCAGCAGATGATGGTGTCAATCTAACAGCAAGAGTTACAGGACTTCCACTGATGCATGATACAGAAGATAAAACTCAAGTTCTTCACCTTGGAGCTGCTATAAGCTTTAGGAATCCTGAAAGTGAGACTTATGATGTAGAATCACGCCCGGAGTCTCACCTCGCACCAAAATATATCGCAACGGGCGATATCGCAGGTGTCGAAAACATTCTCGTTTTCGGTACCGAAGTAGCATTTGTGCATAATTCATTCTCCGCTGCAGGAGAGTTTGTTCAATCTTCAGTCAATACCATGGGAAGCTCAGATTATAATTTTTCATCTTTCTATGTCGAGATAAGTTACTTTCTAACAGGTGAAAGTAAAGTCTATAAAGGTTCCTATAGTGGGTTTGATCGAGTGAAACCTGCTAAGAACTTTGGTCAGGGTGGTGCCGGTGCCTGGGAACTTGGTTTACGTTTTTCATCAAGCGATCTTAATAGTGGAGACATTAACGGAGGCAAGCTTAGCGATCTTACTGTTGGAGTTAACTGGTATCTTAATCCTGCTTCACGAATGATGTTCAATTATATCCTTGCGTCATTAAATGATGTTGGAAATACCAGCATCGCACAGATGAGAGTGCAGGTTGATTTCTAAAATCAGATTCAATTATTCAATCGAAAATCAAAAGAAACATGAAATATTTTATCGCAGTTATTTTATCAGCAGTTTTGTTTACTGCTTGTAACGACAGTTCAAAGGATACCGACAACAGTAGTGCAAAAGCAGAACAACTCACCGGTGAAGTTAAGATCGATGGTTCTAGTACTGTTTACCCTGTCTCGGAAGCCATTGCAGAAGAATTCCGAAACGAACAACCAAGAGTGAAAGTAACTATTGGCGTTTCCGGAACCGGTGGTGGATTCAAGAAATTTGCCAGAGGTGAAACGGATATTTCTGATGCATCCAGACCGATCAAAGACAAGGAAAAAACAGCTTGCGCAGAAAACGGTATAACGTATGTAGAGTTGTCTGTAGCATATGATGGTCTTGCCGTTTTGATAAACCCTGAAAACGATTGGGTGGATCACTTTACTGTTGAAGAACTTAAAATGTTATGGGAGCCTGATGCACAAGGTAAAGTGATGAAGTGGAATCAGATCCGTACTGAATGGCCTGATGAAGAGGTCCATTTGTTTGGTCCTGGTATCGCATCTGGAACTTATGACTATTTTACTGAAGCAATCGTAGGTGAAAGCGGAGCCAGTCGAGGAGATTTTACGGCAAGTGAGGATGACAATGTACTTGTACAGGGTATTTCAGGAGATAAATACGGTTTAGGTTTCTTCGGGATTGCTTACTATGAAGAAAACAAGGATAAGTTGAAATTGGTCGCAGTTGATGGTGGCAATGGACCTGTTAAACCTTCTTTAGAGACTGTCAAAGATGGAACCTATGCTCCCTTGT
>JABDMM010000103.1 GCA_013001465.1 Chitinophagales bacterium
ATCTAGGCTTTGAAGTCCCCGCTCCGGGTGATTATAGTATAGGTGGAACCGGACTAGACCTCTACAGAAACAATTCCGGAGCCAGCTACCCTTACAGCATATCAGAACTTATTACGCTAACCGGGTCATCAGCTGGATTGGATTTTTATTACTATTTGTATGATCTGGAAGTTCAAAAGGCAGCTTGCAAAAGCAATTTGGTTCCAGTTACAGTTGAGGTAAGAGACCCCTCTTTTACATTCGTTGAAACTCCATCCGGGTTTGAGTTCAATAGTCTGGATGATCAGGCCAACTCGTATTCATGGGATTTTGGAGATGGATTTACTTCCAGTGATCCAAACCCTACTCACAATTATGCCCTTGCCGGTGTTTATGTTGTTGGTCTAACGCTTGATGGTATATGTACAAAGACGGATACCGTTGTCGGAGGAGGTTTGGGTTTCAATAACATTACAAATCAAAACATTCAACTATCACCAAATCCTACAGACGGACTGGTAACGCTCATGCTTTCTTCACGATCCGATGAAGATCTTTCTATTTCTATTTATAATACTAATGGGAAGAAAATATTAACCGATGTAATAAATAAAGGAGCAAAAGCAAAAGAACTGGATCTTGAATACTTGGCTTCTGCAGTTTACTTCATTAAAGTACAAGGGAAGAACGGTTCATTTTTCGAAAAATTGGTCGTTCGATAGAATTCCAAAAAGATCATCCGTTATTGCGCCTTCATCAGATGAGCTGAAACTGATATCAATTTCAAAGTGAATGATATTAACGCGGTTGAATATTTTAACTACTAGTTTTTTCATAATGTAGACAAAAGTTCGGCAATACTTTGTAAAGTTTGTTCATTCACATGTGATCAAATTATTAAAAGAAAATAATTCTTGTTTATTTTATAAACTTGTTTATATTTGCATATAGTTAAATACATATAATTATGAAAACAGAATCAACTTTAGATGCAAACGAAAGTCTAAGACTTATCGCAGAAACAATTCAAAACACCAAATCAGACGTTCGACAGAACAGTTTCTATTTTTTACTCTGGGGATGGCTAGTCGCTGCTGCAAGCTTGATCCATTATTGTTTACTCAAGTTTAGCAGTTTTGAACACCACTATATAGCATGGCCAATTATGATGACTCTGGGCGTCATAATTACTATGGTCCATGGATATCGCTCAAGCAAAAAGAATCCTTCAGAATCATATATCAATTTCTTCATGAAGCATTTATGGATAGTTATTGGGTCTTCCTTCATTCTCATGATATTTATCTGTATTAAACTAAACATCCATCCTACGCCTTTCTCTCTTATGCTGGCAGGTATCGGTACTTTGATATCTGGTTTAACAATGAAATACCGTCCTTTCATTTTAGGAGGTAGTATATTTCTGATTTCTGCTGTAGTAGCGGTGTTTTTAAATGGTATGGACCAGTTATTACTCAATGCAGTTGCAATTGTACTTGGTTATTTAGTACCTGCATATATATTGAAAGGTGAAAAAGAATGAAGAAATCAGGTCCGAAATATAATGACCTTGATCCGATTTTAAATAATCAAATCAGATTGACTGTTATTTCTATTCTCGTTAAAATGAAGCAAGCTGACTTTAATTATTTAAAGGAGAGAACAAATGCAAATCAAGGAAATTTAAGTCACCAGCTAAAGAAACTCAGTGAAGCTGATTACATCACAATTCAAAAATCGTTCTATAACAATTATCCTAAAACTACCTGTAAACTAACCCAAACAGGTTTGAAAGCCTTCGAAACTTACGTTGAGAACATTAAAAACTACCTTTACCTTAAATAAGCTACAATGCCTTTCAATGAAGAAACAGCACATAGGATAAGAACTCTCACGAAATCGTTAGAAGACAACTTCTCAGAGAAAAAGATGTTTGGTGGACTTTCGTTTATGTACAAAGGGAAAATGGCAATAGGAGTTGTTGGCGACAAACTTGCAGTTCGAATACTCAGAGAGAAATATGAAGAGCATCTGAAGAGAGCATTTGTTAGTCCAATGACGTTTACAGGTAAATCGATGAAGGAATTCCTCTATGTTGAATCCAAAGCATTCCAGAGCGAAAGTGAATTAAGCTACTGGATAGATCTTGGAATTGAACATGCCGAATTTAAACTCAATAGTTAGTCGACAACAAAGCTTCCGTTCATTTGATCTTTAGAGCTGATCAACTTAAAAATATAAGCTCCTGAAGTGAAGTCAGATCGTTGTAGTAAAACCTTATTTCCACGAATTCCACTTTGATCATAGATCATTCTACCGTTAAGGTCAAATATCTTTAGTTCATAATTATCACCATCCGGGTTTGGAAATTCTAAAACAGACCCTCCAGTCATTGGATTTGGATAGAATCGTAAACCATTGCTTATCATTTTCGATGAAGGAGATAAGGTTGTAAACATATTTGTTCCTGTTACACCGGAAGGAGTATAGGGTGAAAGTCCACATACTGCTTCGACAGCCCACTCATAAGATGAGTTTGATGTCAAACCTGTCGCATTGTAAGATACAATAGAACCTCCCGGAACTTCTAGTCTAACGATATTATCTCCCACTTTCCTTCCATAAACGATATATCCTATTGCATCTGCTACTTCAGTCCAGTTGAGAGTAGCAGTAGTTGCTGTAATATTCGATGTATTAGTTGGTGATGGCTTGATGCAGTTTAAAGTTGTAAAATGCTCAATAACCGTCCAGTTTCCAGTAGTATCCAGTCCGTTCGATGGACAATTTGGTGCGATCTGCCATTCGTATGACGATCCAGCTACCAACCCTGAAGCACTATAGGATGTCCAACCTCCGGGAATTGTCAGGTAAATATATGAAGATGAACCGCTCAACCTACCACGGATCATATATGAGCATGCTGCTGTTACTGATGACCAGTTCAATCTGGCTCTCTTCTCCCCTATTTTATCGGTAAAGGTAATTTCAATTGGTCCACCCATGTTAATACTAAATAGATCGACACCTATGAATTCATTTTGTTCTCTATTAAAAGTTAAATCCTCACCTCCACTGATCATCACATCAATATCATACAAATTGAGCGATTTATCCTTCACGTTGAATCGAGCAATATATGAAGTGTTACTTAACCATTCACAGTTTTCCAGATTTACAGCTAGTGTGCTGCTAGACAATGGATCTTCAACAGGGAATGAGAAATCAGGGGCTGAATTGGTATCCATTTCCTGATCATAAACAACGGTAACGGTAAATGAAGCGCTTCCAACGTTCTGATCAGTGATTGTATCCAGATTGGCTTGTATAGAAATAATGGAAGGGGCACCATTTACATCCATAAAAGTCTCAGCGTAAATGAAAGCTTTAGGTCCAAGAGATTTCCCGATCAATCTACCGGGTATATCATCTGCCGGTGGATGTATCCCACCCCAAATTCTTGAAAGGCTGCACTGGTCAGAGGCATCTCGATAGGTCGCCCATTGCAGTGTGATAGTTTCCGATGGGCCATCTTCAAAAACAAGGAATTCATTTTTTGGAGCAATGAACTCTCCCATTCCACCAGGGAAATATTCATCCCCTGTTAGCAGAGTCATTACCTCTGCAGCTGCTCGAGAAAAAGTTGAGTGACCTGATACAAACCCTGCAAAAGGCGGCGTTACAAATGTTGGACGTTGATATGGCCACCATTTTTCTGCTCTGATCCATCCAACTCCTGCTGAGTCGGTATCTGGATTGCCTATATGATCTGGTCCGCGCCATGCATATAATTTAATTTTCCCTAAATGCTGATTAAAATTTCCTCTTAACGACAACGGGTCGCTTGTCGTTATTACTTCAATATAATTTGGTACCAAAGGAATTCCCATGCTATTATAATTCGAAAGAGACGTATCAGTGCACTGCCCCTGATCAGCCATATATCTTATGGCTGAGATTGGTCTGATATAATCATAATAGCCTTTTAGACTCCATGAAACAATTGCTGCATCATGTACAGCGCCACTTAAAGCGAAATATGCTTTTACATCCCATTCTAAAGTATCTAGAACCGTACCCTTGCCTCTCCACTTTTTCTCCATCAATGGATGATCGTTGACATAATTCAAAATAGTAAACCAATGACCTGGTGGAGTTTCTGAATCAGGACCATCAGCCCAGAACTCAGCAAGCACTCTTGCATAATCAGCACGAAGTACATTTTGAGGTACATAAGGTAAACCTGTTACAGGGTTGATTGAGTGTCCCAGGCTAGGATCACCTCCGTCCAGATAATTATAAAAGGAAGGATAGCTATCGATCTCCGTAGGAAGACTCTGTACATTTCCAATGCTCGCAGGTGATATATCCCAAACTGTGGTGTCCGCAGGATCTAAATGAGATGACCATGTGGAAACAAGAGAAAAGCCCCATTTATATGCATCATTTGTTCCCATAGAGTTATTTATATCGATCAATGGTGGACTTCCCGGATCTTCATACACCCAATAATTATCTCCATTCCGACTATATTGCGTTCTGTTACTTTCAGTTAAAGAAAAAGGAACAACATCTCCCCATTCCGGGCTCAAAAATTCAGGGGTATTAATTGGCCAATGATTTCCTGATTGATCTACAAAAAACTCCAGTGTAAGCGGTTGCCAATAATTAGGATTATTGATATTAGGGTTCCCGGGTTCGTCCGGAATTAAGGTTGGATTCTGCGGATTATAGTATGTATTCGCATAGTCATTTTGCTCATTTGCTCCATCTGTCAATCCAAATGAAATTATATTTTCTGCTATATAATTCCCAAGTGCGGCAGGGGTATCAGCATAGTTTGTAGAGTGAAAGCTACTGTCATATCCAAGCATCAAGAAAATTGAATCTATATACTCTAAGGTTTCAGATCCACCGGGAGATCCATCAAATCTATACTTTAACAAGCGATACATCGCATAGCTGATAGCTTCTTCCTGAGCTGCCTTCTTGTTTGCAGGAGGATTTACACCATTGAAACTGCATACATAGTTTCCAAGTGTATCTCCCAGAAAAAAAGTATTAGCAGAGCTTTCATAAGCTGCCCAACAATCATACATGGCAATGGAAGTATGCCAAAGATTTCTGGCATGCACCGTAGGCCGAGCGAAATCGTTTCGGATCGAATGCAATAAAGTTTCATTCCATTCTCTTGCCACAGAATGCTGAGCATCAGCTGTTGAAGAAAATAAAAGAACAAATAATATAGGCGCTGTGATTCTACTAAGTAAACTTACTTTCATGTGTTGAAGATAACTAATAGTATTAGATAAATAGAATACAAATTTAATTTAATAATATGTCTTTTTCAATTAAAAATTCAGATTCAACACATTATATCACACAAAATTATTATTTGTATGCATCTGATTTTGCATTAGATTGAAAATCTAATAGTTATATTGAAATTCTTCATAATGTTATTAACATAATTCATGTTTTCACGTATGATTAGTTTGGTTTCAATCATATAGGTGACAAAAATTTATTTTAAATACTTATTTACTATTTTTCTTTGTAGTGGAGTTTTGGCAATAAATGCTTGTCCGCTTACACTGAATACATTTGTAGCATCTAATTATAACGGCGAAGATATCAGCTGTAATGCAGGTAATGACGGCGTTGCTCGTGTTACTGTCTCAGGAGGTACAGCTCCCTATACTTACCTGTGGACAGGAGGAAGTACTAATGATTCAATTTTTAATCTTACCGCTGGAAAATACTATGTAACTGTTACTGACTTCAGTCTTTGTGCTACAGTAGATAGTATAATTATTACTGAACCTGCAGCTCTTTCTTTATCTGAAACACATACCGATGTTTCCTGTAACGGAGGTTCGGATGGTAGCATAGATATCACCCCTTCCGGTGGGACCGGACCGTTTACCTATGATTGGGACCACATCGTAGGAACTGATGATGGTGAAGATGTCAATACACTTGCTGCAGGTACTTATAATGTCACCGTTACCGATGCCAATTCCTGTACTGCGGCTTCTTCGGTAGTGATCACAGAACCTGCCGTACTGGCGCTCTCTGAAACACATACGGACGTCTCCTGTAACGGAGGTTCGGATGGATCAATTGATATTACACCTTCCGGTGGGACCGTACCGTTTACTTACGATTGGGACCACATCGTAGGAACTGATGATGGCGAAGATGTCAATACACTTGCTGCAGGTACTTATAACGTCACCGTAACCGATGTGAATTCCTGTACTGCGAGCAGTTCAGTCGTGATCACTGAACCTGCCGTACTGGCGCTTTCTGAAACACATACAGACGTCTCCTGTAACGGAGGTTCTGATGGATCAATCGACATTACTCCTTCCGGTGGAACCGGACCTTTTACTTATGATTGGGACCACATCGTAGGAACTGATGATGGAGAGGATGTCAATACCCTTGCTGCCGGTACTTATAACGTGACTGTCACGGATGCCAACTCCTGTGCTGCTTCAAACTCAATTGTAATTACAGAACCAGCAGTACTGGCACTTTCTGAAACGCATACCGATGTCTCCTGCAACGGAGGATCCGATGGTAGCATAGACATCACCCCTTCCGGTGGAACCGGACCTTTTACTTATGATTGGGATCACATTGTAGGAACTGATGATGGTGAAGATGTCAATACACTTGCTGCCGGTACTTATAATGTCACCGTTACCGATGTGAATTCCTGTACTGCTTCAAACTCAATTGTAATTACAGAACCAGCAGTGCTGGCACTTTCTGAAACACATACAGACGTCTCCTGTAACGGAGGATCCGATGGTAGCATAGACATCACCCCTTCCGGTGGAACCGGACCGTTTACATATGATT
>JABDMM010000147.1 GCA_013001465.1 Chitinophagales bacterium
GCAAGATTGCTGTACTTCCAACAGTGCTCGCATTGCAGAAAATAATGCGGGCAAAGAATTCATGATCTTCTTTGGTGTTAGCGTCTTTGATCCTGACACTCGAGGCTTTGCCGGTCTGTTTGTTAAATACGATTTCGTGAACAATGCTATCCGGGCGGATCGTCAGGTTGCCGGTCTCTTGTGCTACTGCGAGTGTCACAGACAAACTGCTGAAGTATGCCCCATAAGGGCAGCCCCTATGACACAAACCCCTGGTCTGACATTTGCCACGCATGCCTTTATGCACCTCAGGATTGTATTCAGATAAATTGGCTACACGGCCAGGTGTTACGATGCGTTTTGGATACACTTTTGCCACAGCTTCGCGCATATGTTGTTCCGCACAATTCAACTCAAATGGTGGTAGAAATTGTCCATCCGGTACCTGCTTCAACCCTTCCTTTTGACCGCTGACCCCAACAAATGTCTCTACATAATCATACCAGGGGGCAATGTCTGCATACCTTATCGGCCAATCCACACCAACGCCTTCTTTTGCATTGGCTTCGAAATCAATATCACTCCATCTGTAACAATGCCGGCCCCACATGATGGATCGTCCACCGACATGATGGCCACGGATCCAGTCAAACCTTTCGACTTCATCGTAAGAGTAATCACTGTCCTTATTCACCCAGTGTTTGTTATCCTGTCGCAACCACCAATTGAGCCGGTCTTGTTGGAAATAATGTTGAGCTACTTCTTCTGCGGTGACCATGTTCTGATTGGGAAGATCCCATGGATCCATACTCGCTGTTGGATACTCTCCATGACGAACCATTCTTCCTCTTTCCAGAACAAGGGTTTTATAACCTTTATTGCAGAGTTCCATAGCTGCATATCCTCCACTGATCCCTGATCCAATAACAATCGCATCGTAGGTGACCTCTTCATTTCCATTGTTATTAAACATCATAACGCCCATGCTTTTCCTCCAACAGATTCCAGGGAGATACATGCTTCGTAATCTCCGGGAACAGGCAGGTAATTGAGATAATTTTTTCCGATCTCTTCCGTAGTTAAGTAGTAGGCAACAGTTTGCTGCTTAATATCCAGAAGTGCATCACGAGCATCATTGGTCTCATTTGACTCTGATCTTGAAAGTGCCGACAAAACCTCTAATTGTTTTTCACTTTTCAGAGATGCAAAATTTCCAAGATGCTGCAATAAAACATCAAATCCCTCTTTGTATTTCTTTTGGTCATCACCACGATATACGGTTCCGACCATGGTATCTATCATTTGATGGACACCCACCTCGGTTGCCGAAGGACTATCTGTCTTTGGCAAAATGGCATCTACAATAGCTTTGAGTTGCTTGAATTCTTTTCCGGAGAAAAACGTTAGCGCACTATCCGCGGCTGTGCTAGCAGCCTCGGATTGACATCCGGAAAGTATGCTGGATATCAGTGGGGCGCTCAGGGCCGCCCCAGTCACATATGCGGTGTATTTGAGGATCTCTCTTCTTTTCATTGGTAATATTTGAAGTCAAATTTGGTAGGGGTACTAAAACTAAGAAACTGATTACAAAGAAGTTTTCTTTTTGATTGTTAAATCAAAGGATACGAATTCTATTAAGTTTCTCAAATCTTTGAAGAAGATCGAGATTACAGGGTAACATTTTGTGCTTTAAAGGAACATAATATATATGATCTAAACTTTGGTATCGCAAATTGCTATACCAACTAAAGCACTTTAGAAGATGATGGAAGAAAAATCGATGATACCAGATGAGGTGGTCTTAAGTAAAATTTATTTTATAAGAGGACAAAAAGTAATGTTTGATCGCGATCTAGCTAAACTATATGATGTTGAAACAAAACGACTAAAAGAACAAGTACGAAGAAATATTTTTCGTTTTCCAGCGGACTTTATGTTTGAATTGACAAAGGAAGAACTTGCAAATTGGAGGTCGCAATTTGCGACCTCCAATAAAGAAATAATGGGTTTAAGACGTCCACCTTTTGCTTTTACAGAATATGGGATAATAATGTTATCGAGTGTTTTGAATAGTGATCGCGCTGTAAAAATGAACATTCAAATCATCCGTGTTTTTGTAAAACTCAGAAAGACGCTTTTGACTCATAAAGATCTTTTATTGAAAATAGAGCAAATAGAAAAGGCCATATCTAGCCATGATCATCAGCTTGTCACTCTATTTGAATTGATCAAAAAATTACTCTCAGAAAATGAAATCAGGGCCACGAAAGAAGGTCGAAATCGGATCGGCTTCAAGAAAGGTAATTAGATACAGGTCTTAAAAATCTGTCAAACAAACCCAAAAATTGCTTTTTATTCCAGTGGATCCATTGTCGGCTTTTCGATCTTACTTTTCGAAAAAAAGTGGATCATCATATAATTAATACCCAACCATATGACAAAAGCAGGCCATGGAGAATTTTGCAGGATTTGGTCCGATCCTAATATCCAGGTCGAAAGTGCGATTATTTGCAGCACAAAGGCTAAAGCCAAAAGTCCTATTATAAAATATCGAGGAGTATCGAGATTCATCCTTTTTGATAGTTATAGCGTGTGTTCAAATATTCTTCTTCACACTTCAGTAAAAATGTTTTATATAATTGAGAGTATCCGTTTTAGAAGGTGCGCCACATAACCGTGACACACCTTCATGCAACCCCAACTATAAACCAAACGCGTAGTAATATTTTCCAGGGATGTCGTCGTATATTCCTTCTAACATAACCCCTCCTCTTTTCTTCTCAAGAATTTCGATCAATTCCTCTTTCGATTTAACTTCTTTTCCATCTAAATGGGTGATTACAAAGCCTTCACGAATTTGGGTATGTTTCCTGAGTTTACCAGCATACAGTCTGGCGATCTTAACACCGGAATCTATATCCAGTTTTCTGGCTTCTTCGCTATCGATATCTTCAAATTCTACTCCCAGGATTTTCAGGATCTCCCTGGAGTCCTTGCTCACAAACGCAGCTTTTCCATCGCGGTTGTTCAGTGTCACATCCATTTTCATTTCTTTGCCCTTACGATCGATCAGTAAGGTTACCCTTTCTCCGGGTCTGGATTGTGCAATGATACCTTGAAGCTGCGGGGAAGAGTTAACCTCTGTTCCATTTACTTCGATTATTACATCTCCAGCTTTCATACCAGCATCTCCTGCCGCACTGACCTCCATCAAACTATCGACATAGACACCTCTCACTTTTGCCAGGTCTTTTTCCTTTGCCATGTTGCCGTCTACTGTTCTAATCATGATACCTAATACACCGCGTTGTACCACGCCATATTGAAGCAGGTCCTCTACTACTTTCTGGACAATATTAGCTGGGAC
>JABDMM010000014.1 GCA_013001465.1 Chitinophagales bacterium
CTTCAAGATATGCCGTGGTATAATTAGATTAACCATTTGTTTAACTGTTTTAATTTTAGTGAAAACAGGGCAATCTCAAGATATTCTGATAAAGCATGAGATAAAAAAGGATCTTGTCAACATCGAAGCTCCATCTCCATCTCTTCAGTTTCCCAACCAATCCATCACCATCGTAGATAAGGCAGTCGAACAGGGCACGGACCTTGTTCTATATGTCAATGAAGATCTGCCGCAAGGTTTTGAAATTAAAATAATTGATGGGTCTACTGGCTCAGCAATTTATAGCGTAAATAGTCAAAATCCGCTGGCAAGGACAAATTCTCTGCACATTACAACTACCAACTTGCCAAAAGGAGAATATGTCTTGGTTGTAAAACCGGATAACAGACCACTTTATACTTTTAAGGTGTTATAAGACTGATTTTCACTTAGTAGTCTTCCCCTCATACATCCGCGTAAACGTATTATCCACCGGTTCCCATAACTCGATCTTATTCCCTTCCGGGTCCATGATGTGCACGAACTTTCCATATTCGTATTCCGCGATCTCATCCAAGACCGTTACTCCGCTTTCCTTCAACTCAGCAACGAGCTTCTCCATATTCTGCACCCGGTAATTGATCATGAATTCTTTTTCCGAGGGCTCGAAATACTTCGTGTCTTTTGTAAACGGACTCCATTGCAGATACCCTTTCTCCTCCGGTTCGTCAGACAAGCGAAACTCGAAGAGCGAGCCGTATTCGTTGGTGACCAATCCCAGGTTTTCATTATACCACTTCCGCATGCTTTCCGGATCTTCGCACTTGAAAAAGATCCCTCCAATGCCGGTTACTTTTTTATCTGCCATTTCAGTTTTATTTTGTTCTGTTTCGTTTTCTTTTGTTGTGGTCTCTTCTGCAGGCTGACATGCAATCATCAGCGGAAGTACTACGATCACTAATCGTTTCATCGCTAGCATTATTATTTAATGATCAATTTACAATTTTTTTCGATTCGTCCATTCCGTTACTATTCCTCAGAAGTTTGATCGTATTTTCTCTAATTTCGCTTCCATGAATGTGATCATTACAGGTTCCACCGGTATGGTTGGAAAGGGTGTTCTCTTCGAATGTCTCGATTCTGATCTTGTACAAAATGTCCTTGTCGTCAATCGAAGGCCTTTAGGGATAGAGCATGCAAAACTAAAAGAGATCCTCGTGCCTGATTTCCTGTCTATCGGCGGCGATGCGTCTTTGCAGTTCTCAGATTACGACGCCTGCTTTTTCTGTATGGGCGTTAGCGCGTTCGGCCTCTCCGAAGAGGAATATCGGCGCATCACTTATGATATGACGATCAACTTCGCCAGGATCTTCCATAGCGTTAACCCAAATGCTCAGTTTATTTATGTAACAGGAGAGGGGACAGATTCTTCGGAATCCGGTAACATTATGTGGGCAAGGGTAAAGGGAAAAACGGAGAATGATATCCTGTCTATGGGTTTCAAGCATGCGTACATGTTCAGACCCGGCTACATTCAACCCATGCGTGGCATTAAATCAAAAACGAAGCTTTATAATTCTCTATACGTCGTCGCAAAACCGCTCTTCCCGATCATTAAAGCGCTTGCAGGCGATAAGGTCACCACGACAGAGGCGGTTGGCAAGGCGATGATCAATGCGGTTCGGTTTGGCTACTCTGAGAATATCATTCATAGTAAGGACATAAATGAGCTGGCGTCTTTGAAAAATCATTAGGAATTGTGATGGTTATTAGTGTCGTTGAGCACAGCTGCCCACCCCCTGCACCCCCGCCAGCGGGGGACAAATGAACACATGAGCAAATGAGCAAACGAGTTCCGAATTTACCCGAATCTTTGATTCGGAGTAAAATTCGAGAATCCTCGAAAAAAATGTCAAATCGAAGATTTGAGTTTTTTCGGGACACATGGAAACATGAACTAATCCGATTCGATCTTACTACACTGCTCGCAGTACATTTTTTTGACTACGTCGTTCCGGAGGGTCTGGAAGTATCTCGATACCCATTGGCACCATTTACGGGGGTTCTTACTCATCGCTTTCTTCATGTACAATGCGATGGATTTATCCGGTATCTCATTGTCATAGGCTACGGATGTTTGAGCCAGCAGAAATGCTGCTTCTTCATTGAAGTCAGGGTCGCTGATCCTGTTGTTTAGAAAGTCGATCGTGAGGTCAAATCTGCTCCAGCTATTGAAGAACAGACATAACTCGATCTCATCTTCAATGTCGAGTGCTTTCTTTCGGTAGTGTTCGGTTATATAATTGAAGGATTCTATGATGCCTGTATTATTGTTTATCTGTCCGTAATAACTGATTGCGGCAAGATGATAGTTAATAATGTGCCGCTCGTTATCTCCCTCATTTGGAATTTTATTCACCAATGGTTTCACCACGGAAGGTTTGATCACTTTTGCCAGCGATCGTGCATGGACATCCCAGGTATCGATGATATCTTTTGAGGTATAAGCGTATAAATAAAGCAGGTTCCCGATGGCATCGATGCTCAATTCATCTGCATTCACGAGCCATTTTTTCACAAACTCCACTGCTTTCTCCTGATCAATAATGGTTAATATCCTGAATAATGCAGCACTATTTTGCACCAATGCGCTGTTCTCAAGCAATTTTTCGAAGATCACTTCTTCTAGCAGGACGGTTGCCAGTTGCTCCTTTCGATACATTTCCGCCATGGCGGTATTGGCGACGTCATCATTCCCTTCGATAATGGCAGTTCTCAAATTCATTTGTAACTGCGAGTGGTAATTTGAATCCACCGTGCCTACATAATGTATCACAGCTTGAGATTTTCGCTGGATATATAACAACGAATCCCAGTTGTGCAATGAATCGCTTACTACAAACTCTTTGATCAGCTGGGGAGCCATTTCTATTACATTATCAAGTCCCAGTTTCTCCAGTTGGAAATAACATTTATCCCAGTTCTCTTTACTGCTGATCCGTGTTGTAAATGAATTGTTGCCTTGTGACTTGGCTACATGATCCAGGATATATTTTCCCCTCTGCTCATGTAGAAATGTATTGTGATAGGAGTCGCCTTCAACAGATGCAAAACTGAGTACGTCGACAGAATGTACTCTCGAATTGATCTTCAGTTCAGGATCTACCGTAGGTACTACTTCGTTCCTGATAAAATTGAATTTGATAACTTCAGAACGTACTATTCCTTTCTTTGAAAGCTCTGCCTCAGGATTGTAGATCTTCGGCTCAACAGGCAGCAAGTCGTAATTGCTAAATGGTATGAAAGCAGGTACAGCATAAGCGCATTTCCTGCCGTCTTTTATCAGAATTATACTGAATTGGATCTGCCCGGTATCATATCCTTTAGGTATTCTGCCTATTGGAGTGATCAACCGGAAATCGCTCACAGCCCTATTACTATCCATCAACTCTTTCTTGTAAACCGGTTCGAGAAGCATACCATCGTATAAAGGGGACATATCGAGAAAATTATCTTCCCCACACTTAAACTGGTTCTTCTTTAGAATGTCCACGGCAATTCCATCATATTTATTCCGGATCACTTGCTCTACGGTACCTTTGTTATGATGCCAGAATAAAATATTGTTTTCTTCCCGCTGCAGGGAGTTCCCAATAGAAGCGATATGATTTGAAAAATTGTCGATCAATACATTGCATTCTGAATTTGAGTTTTTTAACCCAAAGCCATTCTTGCTCAACTGGCCCCTTACTTTTATACCTTTCTTTCCCAGCAGCTGGACGGCATAGATCTTTCCGGATTTAGGATCGATGGAGAATCCAAAATCGCTGAATTCAAATTCCGGATTTATAATATGGTCATAGTGCAGGCTGGATTCTTTCCAAATATTGAACATCTCCCAGGCGATGGATTTCAAGTCCCTGTTACTAAAGGGTGCTTTTTGCTCACTTGTCACCAGGATATTTTCTTCAACATAAACAAACATGCTTCCTCCAACACTCAGCACTCTGTGCATTGCAGTACTCAAATTTTCTTTGCGTTGCTCGTGTGTTAGTCTCTTCATACGAGCCATATAATCGGCCTGGATCTGTGAAGCATTTCCAAGATATCGATCGAATTTCAACTGAGGTAAGCCGTAATCGTCCCTCATATCGTTCACTCTTTGCGATAAAAGCAGTTTCAACTCTGTTTTTTCTGCAGAAGACAACTGAGCGCTGAGCGGAGAATATCCAACCGTAGCTATCAGCATCAATAGGATGATATTGAGGTGATATCTGAACAAATTTGCGGGGTAATTTAACCCCTTTGCGTTTATATGAAAGTTAATAAATGGCTTTGACAAAGTCAATAGCCGTTCACGCTTGATTATTTTGCGATCGAGACGGCTCGTTTTTCGCGGATAACGGTCACTTTGATCTGGCCCGGATAGGTCATTTCGTCCTGTATCTTTTTTGATATGGCGAAAGACAGTTCCTCAGCTTTTTCATCAGCTACCTTATCGCTTTCTACGATCACTCTAAGTTCACGCCCAGCTTGTATTGCATAAGCTTTTTGAACACCGTCGTAATCTAAGGCAAGGTTTTCGAGATCTTTAATACGCTTGATGTAGCTTTCCATGATCTCTCTTCTTGCGCCGGGTCTTGCTCCCGAGATAGAGTCACATGTTTGCACAATAGGGGAGATCGCATATTTCATTTCGACCTCATCGTGGTGGGCTCCAACAGCATTGCATATTGCAGCGTGTTCACCAAACTTTTCACACAGTTTCATTCCAAGCAAAGCATGAGACAGTTCCGGTTGATCTTCCGGTACTTTCCCGATGTCATGCAATAACCCTGCCCTTTTTGCCAACTTGGTATTTAAACCGAGTTCTGATGCCATGGTAGCGCACATATTGGCCACTTCACGCGAGTGCTGAAGCAGATTTTGTCCGTATGAAGATCTGAATCTCATTCTTCCAACATAGCGGATCAGCTCTTTATGCAATCCTTGAATTCCGAGATCGATAACGGTACGTTCACCGATCTCCCGTATATGGTCTTCAAGTTGTTTTGATGTTTTCTTGACGATCTCTTCGATCCGTGCCGGATGTATCCTTCCGTCAGCAACCAGTCTCTGAAGTGATAACCTGGCGATCTCTCTTCTTACAGGATCATAACCGGAGATAATGATCGCTTCCGGTGTATCATCGACGATGATCTCACAACCGGTAGCAGATTCTATCGCACGAATATTACGTCCTTCCCGTCCGATGATCTGTCCTTTCTGATCATCGCTGTCGAGGTTAAAGACGGAAACGGTATTCTCAATGGTATTTTCTGCGGCAGTTCGCTGGATCGTTTGTATGATGATCTTCTTTGCTTCTTTATTGGCTTTGATCTTGGCATCGTCCATAATGTCCTTGATCGAGCTCATCGCTTCGGTTTCCGCATCCTTTTTCATGGATTCGATCAGCTCTTTCTTAGCATCTTCTCTGGAGTAATTGGATAGCTGCTCTAATTTTTCAGCATAAGAGGATAATTGCTTATCGATCTGATCCTTTTTCATGGTGATCAGTTCGAGCTGCTGATTGAGGTTTTCTCTCAGCTCTTCGAGTTTGTTATTCTTTCTGGAACTTTCCTCCAGCTTTTTACTCAGCTGCGCTTGCTGACTTTTAAGTTGATTTTCGCGCTTCTGGAGCTTCTTGTTCTTTTCTGTGGCTTCGCTTTCGAATGTTGATTTACGTTGCAGATAGTGCTCTTTTGCTTCGAGCATTTTATCTTTCTTAATATTCTCAGCGTCTTTTTTTGCTTGTTTCAGAAGCAGTTCGGCTTCTTTCTTCGCAGATTCTTCGATCTTTTTAGCCTGGTTTCCTGTGATGATCTTGCCTATTATGGCTCCTATAATTAAAGCTGCTACAGCAACTACGATCAATAGCATATTTCCATCCATATCAAATGAATTTTTTTGTAATTAACAATCACAAATGCGCTGAATACAGATAGAATTTAAGGAAAGGAAAGTCTCTAAGCCAGGGATTTATGTAATCTTGTAATACGGTCTTCCAGTTTTATCATTTCTTCTTTATTGTCCACATCATTCTTAACTGCGTCGACCGTGTACATCAAGGCGCTCATCGCCAGGTAATCCTGCTTATCTTTTGCGTCATATTTAAGTTGAAACTCTTTGATCTTCTCATTTAGTTTTTTTGCAGCTATCCTTATGTTTTCTTCTTCCTTTCTTTCCACTTTTAAAGGATAGGGTCTGTCTGCTATGATCACATTTATACTTATTATTTCGTCTCCCTTGCTTTCCATCTTCTACTGGTTCATTGTTTCAATGCATTTGTCTATTTCCCTAATATAAAAATTTAACTTTTGTTTAAGTTCCTTATTTTGTTGATTATCGTTTTCTGATATATTTTGTGCCAACTTAATGATTTTTATCTTCTCCTGTAGGTTTTTTAGTTCAGTATTTTTTCCTTCCAACTCCAGTTTAAGCTCATTATTCGACTTTAAAAGATTCCGGTTGGCACTTTCTAATGCTTCAAACTGATTTTGAAGATTCTCAACTTTGATCTGGACATGCTCCAGTTTATTGATCATTTGTTCTATCATCTGATTTCGGCGTTTAATTCTTCTTTATACTTATCGATCAGCCTGGTCATCACTGTTTCGATTTCTTCGTCTGTAAGTGTCTTTTTGAGATCCTGAAATACATAGCTCACCGCATACGACTTCTTACCTTCTTCTAAGTTTTTACCCCTGTAAACGTCAAAAAGATTTACTTCTTGCAAGATATTTTTCCCTAATTTTCTTGCAAGGCTTTCAATTTCTGCAAACTTCACGCTTTCATTCACCAATAATGCAAGGTCCCGACGTATTTGCGGGTATTTCGGTATCTCGCTGAATCTTACTTTTTTATGCTCGTTCTTTTCCTTCATTTTGTCCCATTCGAGATCGGCATAATATACTTCGTTCTTAATTCCTGCTTTCTTTAACACTGTTGCTTTCAGCTTTCCAAATGTTGCTACTATATCTTCCCCCAATAGATATCGAACCCCCTCAGAGAGATGCTCATCTTTTTCTATCTCTTGTTGTTTCCAACTATCGATCCCAAACTGCTTCAGAGTTTCGTCTACAGCAGCTTTCATATGTTGATATTCTATTTTTTGCGATTTAGCTGCCCAGCTTTCCTCCATCAGATCTCCGCTCAGGAACAATGCTAAATGTTTGTTTTCTTTGAAACTGTCTCCGGATCGATGGTAGGTTTTGCCAAATTCATATAGTTTAACCGAATTGATCTGTCGGTTCATGTTGTAAGCAATAACTTCCAGTCCACCGTAAAGCATATTACTTCTGAGTATATCCAGCTGAGCGGTCATGCTGTTTGCAAGCACCACGGTCTGCTCTAACTCTTTTTCATCGTAATGGGCCGACTTCGTGATCGAATTGGCAAACAATTCATTAAATCCAATCCCTCTCAATAGTGTAGAGATCCTGTTTTCTAATTTATATTCCTCGTTTCCGCCTGGAACGATACTAGAGTTCAATTTTAATGGTATCGGTACCTGGTTGTATCCATATATTCGCAAGATCTCCTCTATCACATCTTGTTCCCTCAATACATCGGTTCGATAAACCGGAACCTGAAGATCCCACTTGGTTTTATGCTTTTTTACAACTGTAATATCCAGGTCTGAAAGAATTTGTTTGATCTTATTATCCTCAATTTCTATTCCGCTAAGTCTTAAGAAGTTCTTCCTGCTTAATACAACATCGAAGTCATAGATCGGATCGGGATAGATATCGATGATTTCTGAAGATATGTTTCCACCGGCAACTTCTTTGATCAGCAAGGCTGCTCTTTTCATGATCTCTATAGTCATCGAAGGGTCCGTGCCTTTCTCATAATGTGTTGCTGCGTCTGTGCGCAAGTCATGTCTGGTAGAAGTTCTACGTATACTTGTCGGACTGAAGTATGCACTTTCCAAAAATATGTTTGTAGTCGAATCACTAACTCCGGATCCTATCCCGCCAAATACCCCGGCGATGCACATGCCACCTTCACTATCACAGATCATCAGATCTTCGGCGCTTAACTTTCGTTCGCTTTCATCTAAAGCTTTGAAGATACTTCCCTCAGGCAATTGTTGAACAATGACCTCTTTACCTTTTATTTTATCGGCATCAAAGGCATGTAACGGCTGACCGTATTCATGCAATACATAATTCGTAACATCAACAATGTTGTTGATCGGTCTAACTCCAACAGCCATCAGGCTCTTCTGCATCCAATCCGGAGAAGGTTTAACTTCAACTCCGCTAATACTGATACCTGAATATCGGGGACATGCTTTTTGATCTTTCACCGATACCTTGATCGGAAGATCATGATTATCTATGCTGAAGTCGCTTGTATTTGGCTTTTTCAGTTTCAAACCGGCATCGAAAAGCGAATTCATAGCAGCGACGACATCTCGTGCTACTCCAATATGCGACATCGCATCTGATCGGTTTGGTGTGAGTCCGATCTCAAAAACAACATCCGTTTCGATATCGAAATATTCTACTGCAAGTTGGCCGGCAACGGCATCTCCATTGAGCACCATGATCCCGTCGTGTTCATGACCTAAACCAATTTCATCTTCGGCACAGATCATTCCGAAAGACTCTTCACCACGGATCTTAGCTTTTCTTATCTTGAAGGGTTCTCCATCGATTGGGTGAATGGTTGATCCAACGGGTGCAACGATCACTTTTTGTCCGGCAGCTACATTAGGTGCACCACAGACGATCTGTAGATCTTCATCACCTCCGATATAAGTTTTTGTAATAACCAGTTTATCGGCGTTCGGGTGCTTTTCGACCGATCTAACTTCACCGATGACCAGGTCTTTCAAGCCACCTTTGACAGATTCGAACTGCTCGATCTCTTCAACTTCAAGACCTGTATTCGTTAGGATATCAGCCAAATGCTCCGGAGGCAGATCGA
>JABDMM010000020.1 GCA_013001465.1 Chitinophagales bacterium
GATCAGGATCAAAACCATACATATCTATTAGCTCCCATGTCATATCCCAAAGAATGGTACACCAAACGAAACCAATACCATGTGGCTGACTAACTGCTGCGGTATTATTTGTTGAGGCATAGGTAAAGTCATTTATAGCAAAATCTGTTGAATATGGAGCAGGTCTGATACCGTCACCTTGAGTAGATTGCCCCGAAGCATATGTGCCTACGCCTCTTATATCTTTGCCACTATCGCCTGCTTCGATCGTCATGATCATCCCAAAAAAGTCACTCCAACCTTCACCCATTTGTTCGGCATTACTTAAGCAGCCGGAATTTGAAGGACCTCCTGTGAGTCTGTTGGAAATTCCATGTCCGTATTCATGAGCGATCACGCCGTTATCCAGATCACTATCACGATTGAAATTTGCGCTACTGTCGACGAGGGTAACGTTCACAATGCTCCCTGAGAATAGTTCATTGTATAGAGTATTCCCATCAGCTTGTGAGATCATAACAGAAGGAATAGTTATGGTTGAAGAAATTCCACCCATTGAAAATGGAGCCCCAGGTACATTGTTAGCGATTATGACTGCAATTGCACCCTCATCTTGAGCAGCCTGAACTTTGAAAGTGAACTGGCAATCTCCTCGTCTAATTAAAGCAATTGTACCTACCAAACCACTACCATTTGTAATACCGTCACAAGCATTTAATGAATCCGGGGCCAGGTCGATAGCAGCTACAAGCTTGGCTGTTATAGGTGTTGATCCTACTGCAGGTCCAAATGACGAAACTACAGCACCGTATGCACCTTCGATTGATGCAGGTGAGATAACATGTAAAAGATTACTAGCTCCACCACCTGTCCAAATGAACATTTGCATTCTTGGATTATTACCATCCGGTGGTGTAGCGAAGTTGGCGTTATTGGTTCCGGAACCATCCTGAGCATCAGCATTAACATAATCATTTCCCATACCGCCTTTCCCATAGTTATTTTGCTGGAAGTTTCCACTGGCTTCATCAAATCCATATTTGTACCATACATCATGCATGATATTATTCCAATAAAATAAGTTTGTAATAGCAGGATCGAGATAATTACTGGGGTCTTGATTTAAATTAAGTGGAAAATTAAAATCAAGTGTAGAGCTTCCATCCGGACTATAACCTGGTAGATTATCGTCATTAGCGTCTTCACTGGCATGTACATTGTTTCCTCTTGTGATCGTAAACTCAAACCCGTTAATACCATTCGTATCATGCCATCCGAATGGTGAAGCTGCAGTATCAGCAGGATTCACTTCCAGTGTGCGGTTGCCATGGTTCGGGCTTTCGATAGGAGGTGCATAAACATTATAGGAGTCTGGTGCTTTTTTTGAAAAGCTTGTTGAAGATTTTGAAACTTGCTTTTGGCTGGCAGATTTCACTGTGTGATCATGATCACCAAATTCGCAATGATTCACCCAATCGATAATGTCTATTACTTCTCCAGAGACTGCATCTACTCTGACGCTATACCAATGCTCTCCCGAGAGAAGATAAATTGACAGATCCCAGCATAGTACCACACTACCATCACTATTGGCAAAATATACAAGTTTAATGGGGATCTCATTTTGAGAAATTTCATCACATGACAGTACAAACTCTTGAGAGTTTATAGCATTCGTTATATATATTTCTGAAGCATTTAAGTTGAAATAATCAGCAACGAGCGAAGTTGCCTGGATCGGGTTTATAGCAGGCACTTGATTGTTGACTTTACTCGAAAGATCAGTGATCAAACCATTACCCATATTGAGCACTTTGTTGTTTCTAATGTTAAAATTTGCTATTCCATTGAAAACTTCGATTCCGTTGAACTTTTGTCTGATGTAAACATGTGTTACCTGATTATGCCTGGATATATACTGATCTGTCACTATCCAATCTGCATAATCCGTTTTATTGACTCCGAGAACTTCAGAGTTTACGCTTATATAGTTGTTTATGATATATCTGATCTCAGATTGGGCATCAACTTGGGTTGCTGAAAGGCAAAGAAGTGACAAGAGGATAATGAAGGATCTCATGCAATGATAAATTTATAATGATAAAAATTAAGGGTAGTCCGAAATTAATGAATAACGGTGTCTTTATAACACTCAACTATTAGTTTAGTTGCCATGTGTTAGTTGAATTTATAGCCAACCTGGATGCTAAAAAACTGATTCAAGTTATTGGCTGTAAGGTAGACATCGCTTCCATCAGGCCGTATAACATCTGGAATTTTAACTGAACTTGGGGCATTGTCATAAAAAGTATGATATGATATATCGATCGTAAAGCTTCTTGAAAGTACTACTTCGAGATTGACAGGTACATCGAGCCTGTAGTCGATCTTTTTTACCCCACCCACATTTTGTCTCCATTCATACCACAAGGGAAGCTTCAGCTGAGGAGTAATTGAAAGGTAAAAATGTTTACTGGTATGGAGATAAATTATAGGTTCCAATTCCCAGCGGATCCTGTTCGTTGGATCAAAATCATTTCTGGCAAATATTTTTCCATTATCTGTTTGTAAGCTATCATTTGCTGTTATT
This sequence comes from Chitinophagales bacterium, assembly GCA_013001465.1. Classification (GTDB taxonomy): domain Bacteria; phylum Bacteroidota; class Bacteroidia; order Chitinophagales; family JABDMM01; genus JABDMM01. The sequence continues at coordinate 2,570 of JABDMM010000020.1, forward strand.
CTTTCAAGTTCATAAAAGAAGCCCACCAGAATTCCTATTCTAAATGGAGAATTCATTTTTACATGCGCATTTACCG
>JABDMM010000039.1 GCA_013001465.1 Chitinophagales bacterium
GAAATATCCTCGAGAACCTTTTTATGATTTTCATAACCCAGGCATATTATTTCCAAAGTATCTCCCAATCCTGCCTCCAATGAAAAAGTACCTTGATGATCTGTGTGAGTATGTTTTGTTCTGTTCACCCCAACGTAAGCATTCTCTATCGGAGCGCTTGTTTCATCAAGTACTTTTCCCGTAACTTGTTGAGAATATACGCTATAGGATATAGTGCAAATTGCTATCACTAAGCAGAAATGTTTGAAAGATATCAAAACGTATTATTTTAGTTCAAATTTAATTATTCTGGTGATCTAGTTCGATTTGTGTATATGGTGTTGTAGTGCTTAACCGCCATGATCTTCTTGTGTGTTGTCATGATCAGATTTATCTCTGTTTAATTACCCGCTAAATACAATTGTACCATAAGGATAGTATCCATGTATGCGTGTGCTAAAATCAATATCCAAAGTCTTTTTTTTAACTTGACATAACATATGCCCAAAGCCAAACCCATGAATCCTGTTTGCACAATTCCCATTGGACCCCAATCATAATGAATCAGTCCAAAGATTACGGAACTAAACACTACTGCAATGATTGTTGCTTTTTTGGTGTTTTTTCCAAGTTCTGAAATTCTGTTAATAAGGAATGCCCGGTAAATAACCTCTTCTCCAAACGAAGATGCAACATAGACACCTCCTAATGTCAAAATCAGTATCCCAATATTGTCATTAAAGTAATCATACCCACTCATGTCTGCTGAGCTTTCCGGGATGCCGGTAATATTGGCCATAATAATAGAACCAATAATAAAACCCGCTAAGGCTAAAGCTAAAACTAAAATGGATAGCAGGAAAATTTTACCTGCTTCTCTCAATGAAGAGATCTTCAGGGTCAACCCGAAGTCACTCCATTTTTCGCCACGTAATTTGATGCCAATCCAAACATAGATTAACATTAGGATATTTACAATCCATACTACTAGTTGTTTTAAAATAAGATCATCGCCAACAAGAGGAACCATTAACCCGACAAAGGCAATGACCAGGATAAACAACACTATAATTTCACCTATTTTGAAGAGCGAATTTGTTTGCAATTGCTTTCCAAGTTGATTGGTTAAAACTTTATTTTCTTCTTGGATCATTTCCTTGTTCTTGCATGCGCATAACGTGCATATAAACTCACCTTATTACTTATATTCCGCCTAACCGCTTAGTTAAGCTATTACAATCAAGTATAATCGATTACGATCTAGTCTTAATCCCCTCACATCTTTAATTCTTGTCCATCCTCATCGTGAACAATAATATCTTCTTCTCTACTTACGAGGCAATCCTTAACCTTTGTATACGATCACTGCATTCCTGTACTCGGAAATGACTTTGCTGACAATCCATGCCTAAGGTCTCGTATTGCCCTTCCTTACCTCCCGTAAATCGATCCTTCACTCTCGTTGAAGAACCCTCATGTCCGGAGATTGTATGTAAAATTAGGCAATTGCTGGTATAAATGATTAGAGCTTAAGTTAATAAAGGTTGAGTAAATGAATCATTCACACACCTATCCAATTGTTGAAGATTGAAGATTGAATTTTGAATCTACTTTAGAAAAGTATCATTTGGGATAACAGACGTGGTGAAGCCGAACCATCATGAGCACACGAGCACACGAGCACACGAGCACATGAGAAAACATCACTCAGAAGGCACCCACTCCTCCACATTCCGTGCTTTCTTCCTCTTCCTCGTTTTCTTCATTAAATTCTCTATCCCCCGAAACAACAGCGATGCCGGATTCATGATCGTTGGCTCAGGTTCTTTTGGTGGTGCTTCCCTTTTAACAAATCCTGCGTGTGGCGCGATGGCTTCTTCTGGTCCCTTCGTATCCAGATTCATAAATACTTGCCTGAATTGTTGCCGAGACGGAAATGGTCTTATCGTTGCTCCTTTTAGATAGATGGTGTCTGAACTCAAATATATATACTTACTGAAGCGTTCGTTCTCCACCGTGTCAGGAATAATGAGTTGCTGCAACTTAAATCCTATGTATGTAAATTGTATAGTGTCTCCCTGACTCACCACAATGGAAAACCTTCCATTTTCATTGCTGATCTGACCTAAATTCTTATTTATATTAATGACCGTTACATACTGTATTGGCTTATCGAACTCATTAAATACAGCTCCGGTAAACTGGATCAGGTCCGGCTGCAAACTGCTGTCTGCTTCTTGAGAGATTGCCGTACCAGAGATCAACATTATAATTATGGTGAAGACTCTTTTCACAATTGCAAGGTTAACGCTCGCTTGGGTTCATGAGTATGATGTGCTAGAGTTTTTTCAGGTAGCCTACTTCTTTGTCACCTAGAAACCGCCACTTTCCCTTTGGTAGATTCTTTTTACTAAGTCCGGCATACAATACTCTATCCAGTTTTTTCACATCATAATTGAGGTGCTCAAATATCCGTCTTACAATTCGATTCTTTCCGCTATGCAGAGTAAGACCAACGATCTTTCGGTTCGATTCTTCCGGAAATGCGATCTCATCAATGCTTGCTAATCCATCCTCAAGATTCAATCCCTTTGAAATGGCAGTTTTATCATCTTCAGACAACCCTCTATTCAACTCGACCTGATACGTTTTCTGAATATTGCTGCTGGGATGTGAGAGTTTTTGTGCGAGTTGTCCATCATTCGTGACCAGTATTAGTCCGGTGGTGTTCCTATCCAATCTCCCAACAGGATACAAGCGAATATCCTTCCCTCTCATCAGCTTATCTAATTTTGGTTTGATCACATCCAACACGGTCTTTCTCCCTCGCTCATCGTCTGTTGTTGAAATACAATCTCTGGGTTTGTTCAGCAAAATGTAGACATGTCGCTCACGTTTGACAGGCTTCCCCTTGAAAAAGATCTTATCTCCTCTCTGCACTTCATAGGCCGGATCAATGACCACTTCATTATTGACTTTCACTTGTCCGTTACGGATCAGCTCATCAGCCTTGCGCCGTGATGCGACTCCGGAGTGGGCTAAATATTTATTTAAACGAATGATATTACTTTCTGACATCTACTGCAATTATTTCAACTTTCCGCTCCAAGGCTGCTTCGATATGATAGATCGAATTCACAACATCCGATGGATCATCACTAACAGCCGAATCTGCACGCTCCTCGCCAAATGGCTTTTCTTCAATGATCAATTGTCCGCTTGCAAGATAGCCTTTAAATATACCCTTCCTGAATTTATTGAAATAGTCTTTCAAGCTCACTATCCTTCTCTTAGCGAGGTTGATGTTGTATGGATTAACAGCAAGCGGACTACAATAACCTTCTATCGTTACAGAAATTTTTTTCCCAGACTCAAGTTCAGCTTGAAGAAGTGAGGAAAAGCGGATCAGGTCGATCATTCCTTTATCAACTTCTGTTTCAAAAAATGCCTCCATTTCACTCTTCGCTTGTTCTTTATCTGAAAAGAGTTTAGAATACTGTTTGATATACTCCGGCATCCGAGATGCGTAATCCTGGTAAGATGTCTTATAATCAATGTTCGTAGTTTCTTTCATCGTACAACACTCGGGTTCGTCGTTGTGAAAATATAATGTCACCGGTAGCAGTGTTTTCATCCTGTTGATGTTATCATCAGGAGCGTCAGGGTCATCCGGTATAGTATTAGAGGGCTTCTCCGGTATTATCGGTTGCTTTGTTGTCGGTGTTGAAGTAATGGTAGTTTGCGTGTCGGTCACTGCGATCAGAGGCGTATCGGTTGGGAATATAGAATAACCTGCGGTATCTTTTTGGAAAGAATCGATAAGGGCTGTGAGTCCGGTATCCGTTGGTGGCTCTTCAATTAGAGTACTGTCAAATGGAAGTTTCCAACTATAGACATCGTTGCAGCAAGTTTCACCTTTGAGGAAAAACGAACCGGGTCGATTCGATGATAGATATCCGCTCATTCCACCCTTATCTACGCTGAAGTAAATATCGTTATAGCTTGTATTAAATGGAACTCCCAGATTTATAGGCTCACTCCATTTCTCTCCATCTATTTGTGAGTAGAATATGTCATATCCACCCAAATTCATGTGCCAGTTAGAACTGAATACTAGATTTTGATTTTCAATATCATAAAATGGTGTGATCTCATCACCGATGGTGTTGATCTGTTCTCCTAAATTATTGGCGACTGTAAAATTTCCATTCTTATCCTCAACGCTGTACCAGATATCCATTCCACCTACACTTCCGGCTCGGTCGGAAGCGAAGTAAAGCGTTGCCGGGTCATCACCGTTTCTTTCGATACTTGGATGTGTCGAAGTGCAGCATGGTAAATTGATCGCTAATTCCCTCGGCTTATCCCAGCGTTTATTCCTATAATATGTTTTAAATATTTTGCAATGGATCTCACCAAATTCGTTTTCATCGCAAACTGTAAAGTAGAATTCCTCACCATCCGGACCGAAGGTACCGTTGGCGACATCTTTTCCTAAGTCATTTAAAGCCGAGAAGAAGTCGGCGCTGTAATCCCAGCTTTTCTTTCTCTTCTCATATGCATAAAAGCGTGATCGGAATAAATTGTTATCCGAAAGAGAGTCTTTCTTATCAGGTCTTAATGAAGATATCTGCAGCATGCTATCGCCCATTGAAGTCGCCGCAAAATCGGACCACTTGGTATTGACCTTCCGATTCAGGTGTTCAATTCCAACATCTGCTGTATCTGCCAGCAATTCCTCTATTTGTTCTATATTCTCGATCTCGTGTCTTGCAGACTTTGCAAAGAGGTTTCGAAGTTCATACCGGCCGGAAAAATTGCTTAAATGCCTGTAAGCGATATCATAATTGCCGGTGTATTTATTCATAATACCCAGCCAGTATTCTGCCGAAGGGTATTTGCGATAGTTATCTAAACGAAGTAGTTCTTTGTAAGCAGTCGCCGCATTCTTATAGTCGTTGAAGAGCCTTAGGGAAGTCGCATACTTAAAATAAGTCTCTGTATCGAGTTTCTTAAGTTCGAGCGCTTTCTTAAAGTATTTTGAAGCTTTATAATGATCACCGGCATCATATGCTTCATTGCCTTTCTTTTCATATTGCTTAAAAGACTGGCCAAAAGAAACCGAAGTGAGACAAAAAAGAAAGAGGAAGAGAATTTGTCTTTCCATATTGCTAAAATATCGGACAAACGGCACCTTTGGAATTAATCTTTTGAACTTTATAGAACTGATAAATTGCCGAAAGTTCAAAACCACCATTACCTCTACTTGCTGAGGTCAGCTGCGATGTGTTGATATCATAACTTAAGCCAAATTGCATACTGTTATATTCCAGTCCGGCATAAGCCACCAAAGCGTCTTGATTCCTATACATTAAACCAGCTTGCGCAACCAGATGTGGAATGGTAAAGGATTCTATCTTGTACGCCATAACAGCCGCCAGCAATAATTCTTTCTTGACATCCTGCTGCTGAAAAATGAATGTTGGCTTTAAGCGAAGCGAAGCATTCACTAAAATATCCCCGGAGATAAAGAAGTGATAACGGTTGTTGAGTTTAACATCGTCCTGATCATAAAAACTAACCGTTGGGGAATTCAAATGATAAGCTCCGATCCCGGCATTAATTCTGGCCCTACCTTTATAATCGAAAGAGTACATTAATCCTGCACCAATATCCAACGAACTGAGTGATGTACCCGCAAAGGATTCATCAATGGGGATCGAAGGGTCCAGAGAACCATCGACAAACTGGTTATCAAAGAATAGTTTTTTGGTACTAAAGCTCCTTCCTGCAAGTCCGAACATAAATCCTCCTGAAAGATAGTGCAGTGAGTCTCCCAGTGATTTAGCGTATGACACTGCCAATTCTGACTGGTACAAACTAAATTTCGAATCCCCTGCACGATCAGAATAGATCAAGAGTCCGGCACTGATTTTATCCTGATTCTTTAGCTTCAACAAAACTGCGTCCCCGGACAATAGCAAAGTATTAAAAGGCACGGGAACACTCGACCATTGATTCTTGTAGATCGCGCTTACCCTATAATCCGCTTGCATCATTCCTGCAGCGGCCGGAGTTTGCCATAATGGATGATTGAATGCTTGCGAGAAATGGATATCCTGGCCCTTCGATGAGATCGCAGCAGCAAGTAGCAGATATATGATACAGAGTTTTCTCACCTCAGTAATGTTATATTTCCTTTGTGTTTATATTCCTCACCATTATCACAAACGACTTCCAGATAAAATGCAAAAACTGCAGGGTCGAGCGCAGACCCTTGATATATACCGTTCCAGGCATTGGTTTGATCTGTGGTCTCGAAGACCTTTTCTCCCCACCTGTCGAATATTGCAAAGTACATATCGGTAATATTATCACCTCTCACGAATAAAAGATCGTTCTTACCATCATTATTTGGGCTGAAAGCATTCGGAACAAAAATATATGGATCTCCACACTCATCAGATTTTAAGGTGAGTAAAACAGAATCGATGTTACTACATCCATCAGCGTTTACAACTGTTACCACATACCACGTTGTGGATTGCGGCTGAGCCATCGTCACCGAGGAATCAGGATTACTAAGCGATGCGGATGGCTGCCAGCTATAACTCACAGACTGATTAGAGACTGCAGTCAACACAGCAGTTTCACCAAAGTTGACAGTATCAGGATTAATAGAAGCAGTTACATTTGGGATATTATTTGAAACTGAGATAAAAACCGAATCGGAATAGAAACAACCCAAACCATTGCTCACCGTTACTGCTACCCAGTCGCTACTTTGCAACTGTAATACTACATCAGGGCTTCCCTGCCCTGTAAGAATTGCTGAAGCAGGTGTCCAGGTATAATCTATGATCTGACCCGGATCGCTCACACTTGCCTGCATCGGGAAAACATTTCCTTGACAAACAAGAGAATCCGCTGCTAATGTAACTGCATTATCGAACACCCTTACAAGCTGCCTGAGCGTGTCTTCACAATTACCATTCGAGATCACCAAAGTATATAAGGTTTCTGACGAAGGATTCGCTGTAGCAACGGCTGAATTACTTTGATTCAAGCCATTAACAGGCGACCAGGAGTATAATAAACTACTATCGATCGGAGACATTGGGCCAATCAAGACACCCAAACTATCACATAGCGTTCTGTCGGGTAGAAACCCTGCAGTCCCATCCAGAATTTGAACTCTGGTAGAGTCGATGAATAAGCAGGAAGATGAATTTGTATACTGAAGGAAGACCATTAGATCCTGCACTGCGATGATCGAAGGTTTATCACTTGCCGGATCTATCAACGATGCTGTAGGTTGCCAGTCATACGTAATAAGCTGACCACCGATCAGGGTATCTACCTGTAACTGTATTGTATCCCCCGGGCAAGCAGTTCGAACCGATGCTGATGTTTGAACCGGTTTTGGGAAAACAGCAATTCCAACTGAACCCTCATACTCACACCCCAGTGAATTGCTGGCAGTCACCGAAAAAGATGTAGAACTCGATATTGAAGCGAACGGGCTTGAAGTATTTGCCCCTGAAATGATGGAAGACGCCGGACTCCATTCGTAAGTGAGATTGTTTCCAGCTAGCGTATTATTAACCACGATGTTCACCGTGTCACCCGGACAAATGATCACCTGCGAAGGCATAAGATCCAAGGTGTCTCTTAAAACCTGAACCTCCTGGAAAAAGGTATCGGTACAAACTCCATTAGAAACCAATAGCGTGTAAGAGATACTCGAGGAAACATTAGCAATTGGATTTGGAGCAGTAGGCTGACTCAAACCGGTTGCAGGTGTCCAGTTATATGTTACCAAAGTATCTCCCGAAGGAGGCAAACCGATCTGTACCGAAGCGGCATCGCAAACTGCAATAGTGTCGAGGCTCGACGTGGAGTTAGATAATACTACAAGCAACTTCGTGATCGAATCGATCGCATTGCAACTAAGCGAATCTGAAATGAATAATTTGATGCGGTAAACTCCAGGTCCAATAAAATTATGTGTTGGATTTGTTGCGGTTGAAGTGGTACCATCACCAAAATTCCACAAGAACTCTCCCGGACCCTGAGTTTGACTCAAGTTTGTGAAAGTAATATTCGCAGGAGCGCAGGCCACATCAGGCATATCAAAATCAGAGATCACAATTGGCAAACCCAGATCGAGTTTGAAAACACCGTTATTACAATTGGGACTGTTGTTTGTAGGCGAAACAGCATCGGAAGGTTTTATAGGAAAATCATCGAAGCCACCACAACCGGCGCAAACCGACTGATAGATAAAGCCCTTCTTATCAAAACGACTGGTACCACCATCGACATGCTCTGCAGCCTGGTTTCCGCCGAAATAAGTCGCATAGAACATATCCGAAGCATCATCCTCCAATACCATAAGGTAAAAATCATTTCCATCAGTGGTTCCTTGATATGCATCTATTGATACTTCGAGATTGTTCGTACTGAGACTTCCACCGAGACCACCGCCGCTTGAACCCCAGCCGGAGATATATGCTTTGTTACAAACATCTACGAGGAATGCGGTAGGTGAAATATCGGGTGATCCCTTACCGGAACCGAAAACAGTAGACCAGATCACAGAATCCAGAACAGCGTTGAACTTAGTGATCAACTGACCGCTGTTGGCTTGACTATAGAGCGCATTGTGTATGAAAAAAGAATCCGGAGCATTAGTCTGCCCGAAGACATGGATATTGGCATGATCATCCAGATCGATAAAATAAAGTTGATCATAATTAGGTGAACCGTAATAGGAAGAATTCAGAAGTGTAAAAGCCGCATTATCGATTTTGGTAATGAAGCCATCAGAACTTCCGCCTGCAAAAGCAGTTTGGTAGCTACCTGGAGTAACCGGAAAACCAATTGAATTCGTACCGCCGGATAAATACACATCGTAATTATCATCGAGAAATAGAGCATAGGCAGCATCATTATTCTCACCACCAAGGAATGAACTAAAGATCATCGTCGTGAGATCACGGTCCATTTTAAAAACACAGGCATCCTGAAAACCACCGCCAATGGTAGTTTGAAACGCATTGGCAGAAACGGGAAAGTCAGAAGACTGAGTACAACTCGCCACATAGACATTACCCTGATCATCGACAACGATCTCGCCACGCAGTTCATCAGCATAATTAAAAGTCAAATTACCGGCAGTATTGATACCATCATTCTCGACACCACCAACAAAAGTAGATGCGAGCAAGTTGCTACCATTAGCGCTGAATCTGGAAATTACGATATCCGATCCTGTAACATAATCAACTCCAATACCATTCAACGTTACAGGATTTCCACCCGCAAAAGTGGTATCAAAAGCTCCGCTGGTAAAAGGGAAATTTGCTGAAGAAGTTGTCCCGAGAACAAAGAGTTCACCATTATCATCGACAACAATACTATGAGGAACCTCATCACCGGAACCGCCAAGATATGTTGAATACACCATGAACTTACCGCTGGTGTCGTACTTTGAAATTGCAATATCCGTGCCCGGCAAAGCGCCGGCTCCAAAACCTCCTGCAAACGACATCTGATAAGCACCAGGCGTAGTTGGATAGTTGTTTCCGAAAGCGGTACTGCCGGAATATAGAAAACCAAACTTATCGAAAGTTGCAGTATAGCCAAAGTTATCGGAAAACGATCCCGAATAAGTTGAAAAGATCAGCTCTGGATCGATAACCAGTGTGTCATTGGGATCGTACGTTTCAGTATTAAATTTTAATATCTCATCAGATAAACTGTAATCACACTTTACACTTCTACCTGATCTAGATAACCAGGCGACAGGCTTCAGATCCGGAATATCAGCAACTGAAGTTTTGATCAGCAGATCTCTTTCCATCATTTGCACACCGTCTGTACCGATAAACTGCATTTCGATTACATCAGGATCAACATTTGGGTGAACGATAAACTCATACTTGAGGTCTATATCAGATGAGTAAACTTTAAAATCGATACCCGGATATAGGTTTTCATAGATGATCTCTTTGTAAGATCGGGTATTGACACCTTTCTCCTGTCCGACGAAATAATTATATCGGGTAATGGATCTTTTCTTTTTGCTGATCAGCGGATCGGCATTTGAGCCGTTAAATTTCATTTGGAACGCATGACCATGAACGATCACATCATCTGAGGCATCATGGTGGTGGGTGGCATGATGCATTTCTTCAGGGTCGTAGATATTGACTGTTATTCTGTCTGACTCCAGATAGATATACCCAATACTCGTTTTAGCCTTAAACAGGACTTTTTCCTCCCATTGCCCTCTGTTTTCAACAAACTCCAATCTTGAAACGTCTGTTTCACTTGATTTTACAGAAGAATAAGAGAAGGCGAGCAACAGTATTATAAGTATGACATTCAGGCCTTTAGCCATAGTTCTTACGGGATGAAATATTAAATTAATAAAATTTAATAAGAATGACCATGTATCTTATATATAGAACGAAGAAAATGACAGGAAGATTTGCTCATGTGCTCATGTGCTCGTTTGCTCATGTGTTCGTTTGCTCATGTGCTCGTGTGCTCGTGTGCTCGTGTGCTCGTGTGTCCATCACTAGTGTTGTGGGAAAATTTTCAATAGCTGCGAAAGTTAAATTCCATGTGCTCCTAGAGAAGTTTTTATATTATAGAGTTTGAATAGAAGTCTTACGAACGCGGCGAAGCCGCACCATAACTGGCACACTGGCACATTGAGTTACACTAAGCTTGAAATTTCCCCAGACACAAGTGACGAGCACATGAACTTATGAGCACATGAGCAAATGAACTTATGAGCACATGACCTAAGAGGGATTTCCAATAGAATTTTCCTCATCGGAACTGATCTCTTTCAATTGAGGCAGATCTTGTGTTGAGTTGATACCGAAATAATCCAGGAATGTCTGACTTACTTCATAGAGTATTGGCTTTCCCGGTGCATCTTTCTTGCCACAGATCTCGATCAGATCTTTTTCGAGTAGCTTATGTACGGTATAATCGCAGTTAACGCCACGAATGACTTCTATTTCTGCTTTGGTTACGGGTTGTTTATAGGCAATGATCGAGAGGGTTTCGAGAGCAGCAGTAGATAAGCGCTTTCGTTCCTTTATATTCAAGAATAGACTAACGGACTGATGATATTGCTCCTTGGATAGGAACTGCCAGCCTCCGCCGGTTTTTTTAAGTTCGAAAGCGAATTCAGAAGCAGTATATTTTTCAGAAAGCGAATTTAGGATTTCGATAATCACTGATTCAACTACGGGATTATCTTCATCGACTTTATTTACAAAAGCTAAGATCTCATTAACTTTTACAGCTTGCTCTGAAGAGAAGATAATGGCTTCTATATGTTGAGCTAAATTTTCCAATGATGAGATGTTTTAGGAAAAAGTTTATCCTTCTTCCAATGCGGCAGCACCACCAACGATCTCTAATATCTCGTTTGTAATGGCAGCTTGTCGTTCACGGTTGTAAACAAGTTTCAGGTCATTCAGTAGCTCATTGGCGTTTTCTGTTGCCTGATCCATTGCGACCATTCTTGCTCCCTGTTCAGATGCGTTGGAGTCTAGTAAATATCGGTAGAATTGTGTCTTGAGAATTTTTGGAATCAGCTCTTCAACTAATTCAGCCTTTTGCGGCTCATATATGAAATCGGCATTCATCGTGCTTTCGCCTGTACTTTCCAGTTTAGGCAATGGTAGAAACTGCTCAGCAGAAATGATCTGTGTAGCTGCATTCTTAAACTTTCCATAAACCACTTCAACAACATCATACTTTCCTTTTAAGAAACCATCCATCGCATATTCAGCAATAGTAGAAACGTATTCGAAATTCAGGTTGCTAAAAGCCTGAAGGTAATCTTTGTTGACATCGATACTTTTACTGAAAACATCATTCCCCTTTTTTCCTATCGTCATTAACTCCAGGTTGCCCGCTTCAAACTGACTTTGATATTTCTTATAGACTACCTTGTTGGTAGTCTTGATCAGATTAGAATTAAAACCACCACAAAGACCTTTATCAGAAGTAACTAAAACAATCAGAACATTTTTAATCTCTCGTTCCTGGTTGAAGTTCAGAGATATGCTTTCACCTTCCATACCTGCCATGATATTTCGAAGCATATCATAAAGCTTGTCTGCATAAGGCCTCATCTGCACAATACGACTTTGAGCTCGCCTCAACTTTGAAGCTGCAACGAGCTTCATGGCTTTCGTGATCTGTTGAGTCGTTGTTACAGATGATATTCTGTTCCGTGTTTCTTTAAGATTAGCCATTATTTATAATTAAGTGCTATATCGTTTGCCAGGTCTACAACCTGTTTCTTCAATTCATCAGTGAATTCGTTTTTTTCGATAGCTCTTAGAATTTCTGGATGCGCAGCCTCCAACTGATTTAAGAAAGCTTCCTCAAACTCTCTGACCTTATTCACCGGTACCTTACTGATCTTATTGTTAGTACCCAAGTAAATGATAGCGACCTGTTTTGCTACGGTATAAGGGTTAAACTGCTTTTGTTTCAATATCTCAACATTTCTTGCCCCTTTGTCGAGGACAGATTGAGTTGCAGCATCAAGATCGGATCCGAACTTTGAGAAAGCTTCGAGCTCTCTATACTGAGCCTGGTCCAGCTTCAAAGTACCTGCGATCTTCTTCATTGTTTTGATCTGTGCATTACCACCAACCCTGGAAACTGAAATACCTACGTTAATTGCAGGTCTGACTCCGGAATTAAACAGATCTGATTCGAGAAAGATCTGTCCGTCCGTGATCGAGATCACATTCGTTGGAATATATGCTGAAACGTCACCAGCCTGAGTTTCAATAATCGGAAGCGCTGTAAGCGAACCACCACCTTTTACTTTATCTTTCAAGCTAGCTGGCAGATCGTTCATGTTTGCTGCGATCTCATCGTTATTGATAATCTTGGCAGCTCTTTCGAGCAATCTTGAGTGAAGATAGAATACATCACCAGGATATGCTTCACGTCCCGGAGGTCTTCTTAATAAAAGAGAAACCTCTCTGTATGAAACTGCTTGCTTAGAAAGATCATCATAAATGATCAAAGCCGGACGACCTGTATCTCTGAAGTACTCACCGATCGCACATCCTGCAAATGGAGAATAAAACACAATAGGTGCAGGATCTGATGCCGTTGCTGCAACAATAATGGTATAATCCATCGCACCATTTTCTTCGAGTGTCTTCGCGACCTGTGCTATGGTTGAACCTTTCTGACCACTTGCAACATAAATACAGATGACCGGTTCACCTTTCTCGTAAAATTCTTTTTGATTTATAATGGTATCGATCGCAATTGCAGACTTTCCTGTCTGTCTGTCACCGATAATCAATTCTCTTTGACCCCTTCCGATCGGGATCATAGCATCGATGGCCTTGATTCCGGTTTGAAGTGGCTCGTTTACAGGCTGACGATAGATCACACCCGGAGCTTTTCTTTCGATCGGCATTTCAAAAGTCTCTCCTTTGATCGGGCCTTTTCCATCGATAGGCTCACCAAGCGGATTAACTACTCTACCTAACATACCTTCTCCTGCTCGAATAGAGGCAATCACACCAGTTCTTTTAACCGTATCACCTTCCTTGATGTCTCCTGTTTGCCCTAACATAACCACACCAACATTATCCTCTTCAAGATTTAGTACAATCGCTTTTGTTGCGTTGCTAAATTCTACCAACTCACCGGCTCTGGCATTTGAAAGGCCATACACCCTGGCAATTCCATCACCAACCTGAAGAACTGTACCTACTTCTTCGAGTTCTGTTTCAGTTCTAAAGCTTGAGATCTGCTCTCTTAATATAGCCGATATTTCATCTGGTTTAACTTCTACCATTTTTATACTTTTTTTAGAATTTTACTTTATATGATGAGTCTTCGATATTTCGCCTAATCGTTTTAAGACGGCTTGAGACACTTGAATCAATTAACTTATCCTCATACTGAATTATGTAACCGCCTATAATACTAGGGTCAACAACAGTTTTCAGTTGAATTTTACCTACACTGGAATCTTTTTTTATAAACTCTTTAATGCGCTCTTTCTGGGAATCATCAAGTTCAATAGGAGTGACCAGACGCACAGGAGAAATGTTATTCATCTCATTATACCTTTCGAAAAAAGAGTCTACAATTTCCTTAAGATAACCCTCACGACCTTTTCTGATGATAATATTGATGAATTTGAAAGTGATGTCGTGGATCTTTCCTTCGAAAATTTTCCTGACTACAGTCAATTTAGCGTCACTATGAACTATAGGGCTTTTTAGCATCAAGAGAAAGTCTCTGTTTTTATCTAAGACATCTCTTAAGACCTTCATATCAGCGAAGATCTCGTCTATAACATTTTTCTCTTTGGCAAGAGACGTGAGTGACTTAGCGTACCTGGAAGAAAGTCTTAAAGCCGACATATTAGCTCATTGAGATTTCGTTAACTAAATTCTTGATCAGGTTTTGATGCGCTTCTTTACTGTCGAGTTCTTTATGCAATATCTTCTCAGCAATGTCAACTGCCATTGCTCCAACTTCATTTTTCACATCGACGATAGCCGCCATCTTTTTATTTTCGATCTCTCTCTTCGCATCTTCAACGATCTTGTTCGCTTCGACTTTTGCTTTTTCTTTTGCCTCCGATATGATCTCCTCTTTTATCTCCTTTGCCTCTTTAAGAATGGCATTTCTTTCTTCTTTCGCCTGATTTAGCAGTTCTAAGTTTTCTGCTTTCAACTGAGCCATCTCTTCTCTTGTTTTCTTTGCCGTATCAAGAGCATCCTGTATGGCGGTTTCGCGATCTTTCAATGCCTTACCAATTGGCTTGAAGGCATACTTGGCCAATAAGAACCAGAGAATACCGAATATTAAGAACGTCCAGAATACCAATCCCGGATCTGGAGTGATGAGATTTAAATTTCCACCTTCTGATAAAATGATCATGTTCATTCCTTTTACTTTGAATTTTGAAAAAGCTGCTTTCCAGGCATTCCCTGAGAAAGCAGCTTAAAAATAACTTGTTAGCCTTGTAATAGAGCTACAACTACTGCGAAAAGCGCAACACCCTCGATCAAGGCAGCCGTGATAATCATGTTTGTTCTGATATCACCTACAGCCTCAGGTTGTCTTGCGATTGACTCAACAGCACTACCACCAATTCTACCGATACCGATACCGGCACCCATAACGGCAAGCCCTGCTCCAATTGCAGCAATTCCACCTATTTCAGCTAAAATCAACAATAAATTCATTGTACTATATTTAAAAAATGAATAATGCCTTCTTAATGAGCTTCCTCAACTGCTAATCCAATAAATACTGCAGACAGGATCGTAAAAATAAATGCCTGCAGAAAAGCAACTAATAGCTCGATCAAATTCATAAACAACACGAACGGGATAGCGATACCAGCTCCAAGCGCTGCACCACCCATATTCTTACCTAACTCTCCAAATACAAATATCAAACTCACCAAACTCAATATAATAATGTGCCCTGCGGTGATGTTTGCAAACAACCTGATCATCAATGCAAAGGGCTTTGCAATAACACCGATCATCTCCACGATCACCATAATTGGCCAAAGCCAGAATGGCACCTCAGGAGCAAATATATGCTTCCAGTAATACTTGTTTCCACTTAAATTCGTGATCAACATAGTGAAGAATGCTAACACGAGTGTCACTGCTATGTTTCCGGTTACGTTAGCACTACCCGGAAAAATTGGGATCAAACCCATCATGTTTACTATCCAGATAAAGAAGAATACAGTTAACAGATAAGGTAAAAACCTATCAGCTCTATGACCAAGATTTGGCACAGCGATCTCATCTCTAACAAAAAGGATAAGCGGTTCGAAAAAGGATTGAACTCCCTTTGGAGCTTTACCTTCTCTTTCTCTATATGCTTTAGCGATCGAAACGAATAGAATGAACATCAGGATCGAAGCAAAAAGCATCGTAAACACATTCTTAGTGATAGAAAAGTCGATGAATTTATGTCCGCTTGCAGAAACGACCTGACCATGATCGAGCACATAACCATTCACTTCCTTGGCTCCATGTTCAAACTTACTGGACATGAACATGTCGAAATCACCAGATTCTTGATTGTAAAGGATCACTGGAAGCGGGATCGATATATCACCAAACACATGGAATTCATTAGCATCGGCGATATGATGCATAATGTCTGCAGATGGATTATAAGGTTCACCCTCTGCAGGAGCATCCGCTGCGAAGGAAATGTTGATAAATAGTATTGAAACGAAAAATGCTATGAAACTCCTACACATTAGCACCTTGATTTTTAAATGTTTATGGAAGACAAAAACACCTTCCTTTCAAATTCGGTGCAAAGGTATGTATTGTGGAGTAATAAACAAAGTAAAAACCGAATTGTAAGCGGTTATCTGGGCGATAAAATGCATAAAAAAAGGCTGCAGTGAAAATTACTGCAGCCCTTTAATTTATTAAAACTAAACGTTTATTGATCCCACCATACTGGAAGGGTAAGATCATTAACAATGTTAGCGGAAGGATTAGAGACTCTCTCATCCTGAACTGTTATTAATCTTCTTGGAATAACCGAGATATTGGCATTAGGCTCAGGAGAAAGCGCAGGAATACCTGTTCTTCTCCAGTCGTTAAATACTTCGATCTGTGTGAAATTCGCAATATACTTATGCGTCATGATCTTATCCAAGCTTATGGTACCAGCTGTTTCGCTCGCCTCTGCAACATAGAAAGTAGGATCCGGAGCACCGGTGACCAATTCGACATGAGCCATGATCGCTTCGTTGTGAGCATCTGCAGCTTCCTGAGTGTTACCCAGACGCATATTTGCTTCTGCTTCAAGAAATTTGGCTTCCACATATGTTACCATAGGTGAAGGTGAAGTTGGTGAAGCGAAATAAGGTCCGAGATCAGATGTAGTCTGATCAAATGATCCAATAGGCGTTCCACTGTAACCACCACCACCATCTGTAGTAGCATAAAACGGTAATCTTGGATCACTGATACTATTCATTAGATCGACCAGATTCGCACCCATTTTAAGATAGTTGGCTCTTGAAGTCTGGAAAGCGTACCACTGATTCAGTTCATTTCCAGCGCTTCCGTAGACACCATTCATATCATCAGCTGTACTGCTGAAACCTGCTGCGTATGCATTATTCAAGTGAGTCAAGGTATTTGTGGATGCGGCACTGGCATCTTTTTTACTAAGCCTCATCGCATATCTGGCTTTCAAAACATGTGCTATTCTTAAATAAGCATCTGCATCTCCGCCATAAACGAAATCTTCACCACCAGGTAGTTTAAGATTATCTTCAGGCATCATTGAAAGATCAGTTATCGCATCAGACAGCACAGATTGGATACCTTGAATAACATCCTCTTGTGGATCATACTTAGCAGTAAGAAGACCTTTTCTACCTAACAATGCCTCAGAAAAAGGAACATCTCCCCATAGGTCAGCTGCAACACCGAGATTCATTGCCCAGTAGACTCTGGCAATTCCCGAGTAGTAAGGATTTCCTTCTCCGAACAGATCGATCATTTCTTGACAGTTGATCATACCTGTAGCATATAATTGATTCCATTCGTTATTTAGATCCTGCGCTGCAATATTATAAACTGCGAATTGCTGGAACTGGAAATCAGTACCTGCAATAGTCTGTGTAAACAGGTTTGATAATCTGGATAACTGTCCCATATGTGATGAGAAAGTTGCTAGCTCAATGACAGGTAACAACAAAGCTGGAGTTGTAACCGTCGGGTTGTTCGGATCATCTTTGCAGAGTTCGCAATCAAGGAATTTTTCACATGATCCAAATAAAAGAACAACCGTTAATAAAGATATTGAAAGTAATTTTTTCATAATTTATTCTTAATTAGGTTTTTACTTCAAGAAAAATTTGACTCCAAAATTGTATGATCTTGAACCCGGCATATTGAAATAATCAAAACCGTTGATATTAGAACCTGCTCCAGTTAAACTGGTTTCAGGATCGACTCCCGGGTAATCTGTAACAAGGAATAAGTTTCTTGCTGTGAAATTGAAGTCAATTGCATGAAGTACTTTTTTGATCGTTTTAGACAGATCAAGTCTGTACCCTGCACTAACTTCTCTGAGTCTGAACCAGGAAGCATCGTAGATCGCATTTGATGTTGCGCCTGCATCACCAACCACAACTGTATAATAATTGAATGCTGATGTATTGACAGTGTTGGCAGATCCATCTGTAATAGGGACACCATCCGGATCAAGACCAGTCTGAGCAACTCCTTCAACCACATATGTTCTGTCTCTGTCTTCTGATTCTGCAGTTCTTCCTAATCTGTTTAATCTTGCACATGTTCCGCACCATCCGTCAACTTCTCCCCTGATATCAAACAAGACATTAAGTCGGAAATCTTTGTAGTTTAATCCCGTTCCAAGACCCATTGTAAATTTAGGATATGGGTTGCCAATATTGACCGACTCAGGATTCTGGGTTGGAAGTCCGGTAGTTTGATCGATGATCAGATTACCATTATCATCTCTGTAAAAGTCTGGTCCAAAGAAAGCTCCATAAGGATTCCCTACGATCGCAAAAGCTCCGATGGAGGAGAATGCGACCTCTACATTGATCTCGTCAATACCTTCAACTAATTCCTTGACCTCGTTCTCGTTCTTTGAAAAATTGGCAAAAACATTCCAGGTCAGATTATCATTTCTAATTACATCTATACCGAGCACGATCTCATGACCCTTGTTAACCATTACACCAACATTCTCAATAATACCACCATAACCGGAAGATCTCGCCAGTGGTCGTGCTATGAGAAGATCGGTAGATTTTTGATAATAATACGTGTAGTCAAGCGTAACTCGTCCAGTCCAGAAACGAAGATCTAATCCAACTTCCTGTGCATTAACGATCTCAGGTCGGATATTATCATTACCAAGAACATTCGTTGAGGAATTTCCAAAACCATTCACACCAAGATATGGGAAACTCAACCCATCGGTAAATCCATCAGTAAAAAATGGTTGAGTATAGGTGGTGGATGTCGCATACGTTGAAACCAATGAAGGATCCAAACCTGTCTGAGCGAATCCGTAGCGAAATTTACCAAACGACAGAATGTTGTTGGAAGGTAAAAGCTCAGAGAAAGCAAATCCAATATTGGCTGCAGGGAAGAAATAAGAACTTTGAGAAGATCCATATGTGGAGGCCCAGTCATTCCTTCCTGTCAGGTTAAGATATAAATAACCATCATACTCAAGGTTAAGGTCCGCAAAGATCGCTGCTTTTCTAACCAGACCCTGAGATTCATCAGCATAGAGGTTAGTTGTGTTGGATAGGTTATTAAATCCTGAAGGGATATTGAAGTCTCTTCCTCTCATGAAAGCACTTTTTGAATAATCCTGCCAGATATTCTGACCGATCCGTAAACTACCCTTGATCTTATCTGAAAATTCATGACGACCGACAACGAAGAAATCCGCGTATGTAGTTCTTGAAGTGATCGTATTTTCTTCGATCTGTCCACCCGGACCATTTGGCGGATCCCACGCACCAAATGCGAAGATCTGCTTTCTCTGATCGGTAAAAACGTCCGTTCCTACGATCATTCCAACATCTAACCAGTCCGTAGCTGCATAATTCACATTGAAACTTCCAAGGATCCTGTTCACCTGGTCAGTAAATGGGTTTTCGTATGCAGACCAATATGGATTATCATAAACCACGAAGTATTGATGAGGTTCTCCACCCGGTCGTAAATACCCTTCAGTACCACCGCCACCAAGAAGGTCAAAACTTGCAGGAGTACGGAACAGACTCAAAGAAACTCCGGAAAGGTTACTTCCGTTCTGAGCTTTAGTTCCACTGGAATTGATATAATTGACAGTACCGCCAATCCTTATCTTCTCAGATAGATTAGCATCAGCAGTTAATCTTACCGAGTTTCTTTCATAATTTGTATTTGGTACGATACCACTTTGATCATTTCTTGTAAGAGCTAACCTGAAACTTGCATCTTGAGTACCCCCAATAAGCTCAATGTGATGCTTATGAGAAATAGCTGTTTCATAGAATTCATCTACGTTATCCTTAGCTACAATTCCCAATGATTCAGGTAGAGAAGAAATTCTCGGACCCCAACTTGCGGAAGTCCCGAAACTTAGATCATCTCCGGTTAAGTACAATCCATCTGGTCCCGGATCTGCAACACTGTACGAACCTTCACTAACAGGATTTCCCAGAGAATCAATAGATCCACCTCCGTCTCCCTGTGCGTAAGTAGATTGAAATTCAGGAAGTTTATTAACCTCCGCGATATCAATATTGTAGCTGTATGTTGCCTTGATCCCTGAACCTGAAGTCCCCTGACCTCTCTTGGTTGTTATGATGATCGCTCCATTTCCTGCTCTTGATCCGTAAAGTGCAGCAGCAGATGGACCTTTCAAAACCGTAATGGATTCGACATCATCCGGGTTTATATCCAACCCTCTGTTAGAGTTATTCACACCAGCGAGTCTTTCATTAAATGGATAATCGTTTCCAATAGTATTGGTGGTTGCATTGCTTGCAGGAATACCATCGATAATAATTAGAGGCTGGTTATCTCCATTAAAGTGAGATGCTCCTCGTAAGAGGATCTTCGAAGATGCTCCAGGTGTACCCGAAGAAGAGGTGACCTCAACACCAGCAACTTTAGAAGAAAGTGCCTGGACGACGTTTACCTCGCCGGAGCTGTTAATTCTTTCTCCACTGACGTCCTGGGTCGAATAACCCAAAGCCCGCTCAGCTTTGCTGATACCCAAAGCTGTAACAACAACTTTGTCTACTTGAACATAATCGGGCTCCATATTGACATTAACAACATTGGATGCCCCTAAAGCAACTTCAGTAGTTTTCATTCCAATAAAGGAATAAACTAATGCATTGCTTCCTTCAGGAACAACTACAGAGTACTTCCCATCTAGATCTGTGGAAACACCAATAGTAGAACCCTTCACAATAACAGTAACACCGGGTAATGGCTCGTTGATCTCATCAACTACCGTTCCTGTAACCGTTCTGTCTTGTGCATTAAGCACCTGTACCGATAAGATCGATAGCAGGAATACAAACGTTAAAATCCGTTTCATACAAATGGTTTTGATTAATAATTTTAATTCAAGTCTAAATTTCTAAGTAGTATGGTTCAATGGATAAAAATAAAAGGAATTCATTGTCAGACGATCTTGCAGTCATCTAAACTGTTGATAATTGCCGTTTATTCCAATCCATGAACTGTATTTTATATTGATAATCAAAGGTTTATCTGCTGTACTAAATTGTGGAATCATTGAGTTCGATTCCTTAAACCATTGTTTTTTCAATTTTTATACAACTAAACGTAAACTTCCTTTCGGACAAAACGGTCCGAATGTAGGTATGGTTGCCCTGATTTTTGTTGGATAAAAATTTTTTACAATAGCTGTAGAGCTCAGAATGTGAGAGCAAATGATGCCTGAACATCTGCCCCTTTCCCCTTATCCCTTAAGAATATTGGAGAAAGGTCGGTCGATCCCAGCATGAATTTGAACGGTCCACCTTGTACTGAAGATTGTAAACCAATTGCATAGTCGTGATTCCCTCCTAACGTGATATTTGGTCCAATGTTAAATGCATTTTTCAGACTAAATGTATACCCAAAGCTAATAATGGGAATATCAGTCTGATCCAGGATCTTGTTGAATCCCTGAACATAGAGGAAGTAGATATTATGAACGAAATATTCAGTGTTCCGTTTAGATCCGCTGATCAAGCCGTATGTTGCGAGAAGCTTTATCGAGGGCTGTAGATTAACAGAAAATGGATCATTACTCTCTTCGGGATCGAATAATGCTTCCAGCGAGTCGGTGGAACTCCATTCAAATACATCATCCTCGAAGAAATTTACCTGTAATCCCTCATATCGGTAGTCTTTATCCTTGCTGTAGTTGGTGTTGTTCCTGTTAAAATTTATAAATCCAATATCGCTAATTGCCAGATCCAGTTTCAATTGTTTGAAGGGTGTGAAGTTTACGCCCAGGTCAAGTCCAAATCCATGTCCATTTCCAGTTACATAATCTCCGCCCCTATCAGGAAACGCATAATTAAACCTGTAATCGAAGTCAAAATCAATATATCTGCCATTCGGTTCAGTATAAATAGCCAGATCAGCTTTTTCAGTTTGAAGCGAACCTATTCCTTGTAAATACCGCACCCTTATGGATGGTTTTATGCTCATTTCACCGGCAAGAGATATCCTTTTTGCAAATGTCAGCGCGAAATCGCGATAATACAACCCATCAACCCTGAATGGGCTCAAGGTGATCCACTCATCAGCAAATTGACTGTTACCCTCATAGATAGTTTGGAACAAATTCTTGGAAAAGTGAATGCTAAACATAGCACGATCGGTGATAGAAGCAGAGTAAGAGATCACCTCCTCGCCGCTACTGTCATTTATTCTACCATGAAAACCCACGATATGAAAATCGAAATTGCTATACAGTCTATTGGACTCTTCTAGTGAGTTAAGTGTAGCCGCCAAAGATTCATTTGTTTGAGGCTCATTAATGAGCCTATTTATTTCTCTGTAAGTAAGCGAGTTATTACTGATGTGAAAATGAATCGCAGGTAATGTAACCTCAAATTTCCCAAAACCTTGTCCTGTTAAAGAAGGTAATCTTTGTGAGGCATGCGCTTGGGAATGCGGATTGAATAAAATACTTTGATTGATCTGGGCATCCGAAGAAAATGCAAAGAGTTGAATAAAAAGAACTGTTAGTATCAGCTCAGAAATAAATTTTATCCTATTCATTTAAACTGATTTTCAGATCCAGATCCCCACCGATATGCATTCTGATATTCAGGTCATTACTTGCCGTTACTGAGGTGCCGGGAAATCCAAACGTATTTGCGTTGAACTTAACACCGACATGTGCACTGTTCTCCCACCTTTCAACTCTCTTTGCATCTACGATCACTTCAGCGACTTCTTCACCCACAGTAAGTGAGACACCGAGGGAATTTGTACTTCCGGCTGGAATACTTATCCGATCTGTAAAAAGAGAGTCCGTTTTATTAAAAAGTCCATCCAAAAAGTATAGCTGAAATTTCACGTTTGCAGGAAGATCGTTCCTGAATTTAATGCTTAGAGTTCCATCCTGAATCGCAGAGTCAGAGCCTGAGTTCTCAAACTCAAGACCCAGGGTATCATTGATCTGAAGCGCATTGTTTGTTTTGATCCTAACGGTCTTAATAGTAAGAAAGGTGATATCCAAAATGAATTCCGTAGGATCATCTGAAAAGGTAACCAAAGTTCCGCCTGAGCTTCTGTAATCCTTTATTTCTAGATAAACAGTTGCAGGAATATTCTGATCCCTTAGATTAGTGAGTACGACAAACTCACTTTCGGGTGGAATATCTTCTTCTATTCTGTACTGGTATATTATTGATGAGGCCAGAGTGTCATTCATCGATCGAAGAATGATCTTCGTTCCTGAATCGATAGGTATTGGAAATGTATTGTTAATGATCAATTTGAAAGTAGCACTATCAATATCTACGTCTATGAAGTAGTCTGATAAGTCGATCTGCTTCGGACCAATCCTCTCAATATAAGTCGGAGGAACATAGACCGGTACTCCAGACACAAACCCAAGATCAGATGGATCTATCTCGAATTTCATCCTCTTATCCTGAAGGTCTGAAACATCTTTCACATTGACTTCAGTATAAATTATTGGTGCAATTACAGATGGTTTCCAATTCAGGGTTTCCTCCCCTAAATTACAGGAAGAATACAATACGCTGATAGCAATAAGAAATAGTAAATATCCTACACGCCTCGTTTTCATAATCTAGCTTATTCAAAGTAAACTGACAATTACACTAATTAGTTTGAAATACAGAATAAAAGTGTCTTTTACTCTATTTCCAACAATTAGTTTGTCATCAGAAATCGAATAGCTAAGTTCAGTTGATTAGTTAATCAGTGAACTAGTTAATTGGTGGACTGGTGGACTATTTAACTTATAACTTTTCAACTAACAAAAGCTAGAATGATAAAGCAAAGGAAGTATATATATCAGCTCCTTTACCGTTATTTTTCATCAACAGTGGAGAGATATCACCGGAACCTATAGCAAATTTGAATGGACCGCCTTTAACAGAAGTATGAATTCCCATGGCGAAGTCTTTGTGACCACCTAATGTTACGCTAGGACCAATGTTAAATATATTAGCCAAACTGTAAACGTATCCAAGACCTATCAAAGGCATGGTCGATCTGTCCAGTTTGTTTGAAAAACCCTGAGTGTAGCTGAAATAAATACTATGCTGAAAGAATTTCATTTGCTTTTTAGACATCATCGGACTCAGCGTAAAACTTCCTAAAAATGAAAGTTTTGGCTGTAGATTGACCTTATATGGATCGTAAGTTTTATTCGCTTTGATATTCTCTTTGATCGTATCTATCGTTGACCATTGGCTAACATCTGCCTCCCACAAATTTAACTCGATACCTTCGTATCTGTAGTCACCTTGTCTTTTTTGGTTTACAGGATCTTTGTCGAAGTTGATAAATCCAACATCATTGATGGCAATGTCTGCGGTGATCATTTCATTGACCTTTAAGTTCAAACCAAGATCCATACCTACACCTTTCCCTGTACCACCTAATATTTCATTTACACCATTAGGCATGGAAGTATTCAATTCGTAATCAAAATCGAAGTGTATGTATTTGCCATCTGCTTCAGTAAACATTGAAAAATCTGCTTTTGCAAGATTCATCGAAGCAATACCCTGCAGATACCTTAATCGGATGCCCGGAGTTAACTCCATTTTACTTAAAGGACCTTGTATTGATAAAGGCATCGAAGCACCTAATGCAATATCTCTATAATATAGCACATCAGCAGCCATAGGTGCAAAATCAACAGTCTCACCTGCATACTGACTATTACCTTCGTATAATATTTCAAAGATCTTTTTAGGAAAAGTAATTCCCGAAACAGCTTTATCAACTACAGAGAAACTAAAAGATGCTATTCTGCCTTTCTTTTCGTTTCTCAAATTGAAACCTACTCCAAGAAGTTGAATACTGGTATTTAAGAATACGTGGTTAGCATCGTTCAAGGAGTTAATGGTATTACTGATATAGGATTCGGAAATAACGGGATCGGTTAACAAGCTCTTGAGTTCATTAAAACTCATGGCATCATTTCCAACACTTAAATGAATAGTAGGAAGCGTAACTTCGACTACTTTGAAACCATCCCCGATCTTTCCTGGAAATACGTGGGATGCGGCCGCACTTGTATGCGGATTAAACATTGCCGTTGGACTTTCTTGCGCTGTGATCTGGCAGCTTATCGTCGCAAACAAAACAACTACTATTGTCTTTAATCTTATCATCACTTTCATCGTCACTAAATTTATCTTACAGAATCACACATTTTATTTTAATTAAAAGTAAAAACCAGGTCAAGGTCACCGGCTATGGTCATTTGCATATCAAGAGTATTACCGGCGGTCACAAATGAACCTGGCATACCATTGGTGTTTACATTGAAGACTGCACGGATATTTCCGCTCGTTTTCCACAGATCTAATTTTGCTTTATTAATAGGGATATCTATCTGGGCTTCTGTAGAAGTAATTTTACTTCCTGTTACCGGATCCGTGGTACCTGCAATTACATTTGCTTTACCATCGAACATGGAATCGATGATGCCCACATCATTCTGATCCATAAAGTACATTTGGAAGGCCATATTCACAGGTAACTCATTATCGAGATAAATATGAAGCATACCGCTTTCAAGAGTAGAATCTGAGCTATTCGAAAGGCTCATATTCATCGTCTGTTCAACTTTAAGCTCCTGATCTGTTAGGATCCTTATATTTTCTATTGAAAGGAAGCCAATCTCCATTGAGAATTCTGCAGGTTCTGAAGTAAATATTACGTTTGTATCACCGGGAGATTGAAAGTCCTCCAAATACAGATAAACAGTAGATGTAACAACACTATTTTCAAATATAGTTATCGATGAAAACTGGCCACCAGCGGGAATATCCTCATCGATCATAAAATCATATATCACTGAAGATTGTGTGGTATCTTCAGCATCCCGCATTACCACCTTTGTTCCTGCTCCAATTGGTATGGGGAAAGGGTTCGAGATACTGGTTGTGATATTCGCAGTATCAATAGTGACATCTATAAAATAGTCTGATATATTAATTGTCTGTGGACCTAACCTTTCAATGTACAAAGGAGGTACCGTTACCGGAACATTTTCCGGAAACCCAAGATCAAAAGACGGCAAATAATATGTCGCTCTTTTATCCTTTAGGTCGGATAAGTCTTTTACATTTGCTTTAGTGTAAACGATCGGGCCTAGGACAGATGGTGTCCAATCCAGATCTTTTTGACACGATACTAGAAATAAGGCTAAGGAAAGAACCAGTAAGAATATATTGTTTTTTTTCATTTTTGATTGACTTGCAATTGCGTTATTGTTACGCATTCAAATAATTATAGTTTTATATTTTATCAATATATTTAAATTTTATATTTAGAATTGATTACATACCGCAAGGAAACATTAGATAATGGGTTGAAAATTATAATCCATGAAGACAGATCAACTCCATTTATTGCCGTTAATACGCTTTATGGGGTCGGTTCAAAAAACGAAGATCCCGGTCGGACCGGATTTGCACATCTATTTGAGCACCTCATGTTTGGAGGTTCTGTAAATATTCCTGAATTCGATACTCCACTCCAGAAAGCTGGTGGAGATAGCAATGCATTTACCAACCCGGATATAACGAATTACTTCAACACTCTTCCGGCTTCGAATCTGGAAACTGCTTTGTGGCTGGAATCTGATAGAATGCTGCAGCTGGATTTTTCTCAGGAGAGCCTCGATGTTCAGAAAAGTGTTGTGATAGAAGAATTCAAAGAGAACTATATCAATCAGCCATATGGAAACGTTTGGCATCATTTGCTGGATCTCTCTTATAAGAAGCATCCATATCGCTGGCCAACCATTGGATTAACACCTCAACATGTCAAGGATGCTACATTAGATGATGTGAAGTCCTTCTTTTACGATCATTACAGACCAAACAATGCCACACTTGTCGTTGCTGGAAATGTGAGCTTTGACAAGGTTATGAGATTGGTTGACAAATGGTTTGCAGACATTCCGTCATCAGATATACCCGCTCCTGCTTATAAACATGAGGAACCTCAGAACGAAGCCAGGTTTAAAGAAGTGGAAGAAAATGTTCCAATCCCAGCTCTATACAAAACATTTCATATGGGAGCGAGAATGGACGAAGAATATTATGCCAGTGACCTCCTAACCGATCTACTTTCAAGTGGTGCTTCTTCCCGAATGAATCAGGAGTTGGTAAAGGAAAAAAAGATATTCTCATCTGCAAATGCATACATATCTGATTCGATAGATCCGGGACTAATTATTGCTGAGGGCAAGATCAATCCTAAATTTTCAATTGAGGAAGCAGATGATGCCCTTTCTTCCTTGCTCTATTCTTTTGTAGATGAGGTTTCAGATAAAGAGCTTGATAAAGTCAAAAACAAAGTTGAATCATCGATCGGTTTCTCTAAAGTCGAATTGCTTACCAGAGCTATGAATATTGCATACTTCGATCATCTTGGAGACCCGGAAATGATAAATAATGAAGAAAAGCTATATCGAAATGTGAGTATCGATGATATAAGATCTGCAGCTAAAAAGATCTTCAGGAAGGATAATTGTTCAACATTATATTATAAGGCAAAATGATTGGATCGATAGATAGAAAAACAGCTCCGTCTTTAGACTTCGATAATACGCTCTCTTTTCCGGATTTCAAGAGAGGAAAATTGAACAATGGTATTCCTTATCTGATCGTAAATGACGGCGAACAGGATCTGGTGAAGATCAATTTTATCTTCAATGCCGGGAAATGGTTCGAACCGAAGAAGCTTGTGGGCAAACTTTGCAATAAACTGATGAGAGAAGGAAGCAATGATCATACATCAGCAGAGCTAGCAGAAAAACTGGATTTTTATGGTGTAACACTTCGAAATCAGTGCAAGGCATTTAC
Organism: Chitinophagales bacterium; assembly: GCA_013001465.1. GTDB lineage: Bacteria > Bacteroidota > Bacteroidia > Chitinophagales > JABDMM01 > JABDMM01. The sequence goes on from JABDMM010000039.1 coordinate 28,148, forward strand.
TTCGGTATATTCTGTATATGTACTTAATAAACACTTAGCCAGCGTTCTTCCATTGCTTGAAGAAATTTTCTTTAACGCTTCGCTGCCAGAGGAAGAACTAAGTATCATACTTCTTAAAGAAAAACAGCGTCTAAAGGTCCAGTTGCAGAGAAACGACTTTGTTTCAAGCCAGGAATTTTTTAAACACATGTACGGTGACCATCACCCTTTTGGTTATCGCCTGGACATTGAAGATCACAAGATCGATCTGCTTCCGGATATAAAAAGTTTCTACTCATCAAATTACATCAATCCAGAAAAGATCTGCATTGCCGGTAAGATAAAAGACGTTACTTTAAATCTTCTGGACAAGCATTTTGGACAGAATACATTCAAATCGGTTGTCTACGATAAAGACCGACATAAACCGAATGGTACTTCAGAATTAGAGCACAGAACAAGTATTGACAACAGCGTTCAATCGGCGATCAGAATTGGCGGTTTGCTTTTCAATAAAACACACCCTGATTACTTCGACTTCAAAATTGTAAACACCATTTTAGGTGGGTATTTTGGATCGAGATTGATGTCGAACATCAGAGAAGAGAAAGGCTATACATACGGAATATACTCCAGTTGTACTTCACTTCTTGAAGGAGGATACTTTTCAATTGCAACAGAAGTTGGTCATAAATACACGGAAGACACATTAAAGGAAATATCATTTGAATTAAAACGTTTACAAACTGAGTTAATTTCTGATGAAGAGTTAAACACGGTTAAGAATTATATGTCGAGCAAGATCCAAGGAAGTCTGGATGGGCCATTTCATAGCTCAGCAACTTTGAATGATCTTTGGATGTATGACTTGGATAACCAATATCTCAAAGATTACATGGATCGTGTAAATGATATAAATGCAGAAGACATTAGACATCTTGCTCAGAAATATTTGAATATTAAGGACATGTATAAAATTATTGTCAGTTAGATACGTGAAAAGACTTTTTCTAATTTTATTTATTTGTTTGCCCATGCTCTCTTTTGGGCAGTTTATTGCTTCTCCGGATCTTCAATGTGTAAATGAAGATGCAGGAAGTAATGATATTACTTTGACCTGGACGAACAGGAACAATCCATGCGGACCCTTTGTCGCCTATTATATTTACAGATCTTCAAATGTTAACGGTCCGTTCACCCTGATAGATTCAGTCCTCAATCAAACTCAGACAACTTATACAGATGTTACCGCTCCTGCAGGTACCTGGTATTACTATATGGAGTCGAATTATAATTGTGTTGGGTTTACGAGAAGACAATCTGATACTGTCTGCAGTCAGTTACCTGCGATCCCTGATATCGTTTCTGTTTCGGTAAGTGGAAATTCGGTAATTATAAACTGGGCTGAAAGTCCGTCTGTGCAGACACATTATTATGAAGTTTTTATCATCAACAACGGCAATCTAACAAATCCGATCACTGTTGATCAGGTTGTTGGGATCCAGAACACGACATACACAGACAACAGTCAGAATCCGATGCTTGAGTCGATCAATTACACTGTAGCAGCTTTTGATAGTTGTGGTTTCAGTATAAATATCAATACTTTACCACAACGTACGATGTTACTGACCCACACATTAGAGCCCTGTGACCGATTGATCAACTTAGACTGGAATCGATATATAAATTGGCCGGGTGGAGTTAAAGAATATCAGATCTGGTTGAGCACGAATGGAGCTCCGCCGGCGATGGTTGGATCGGTAGATTCCTCGAGGCAGGATTTTTTCTTTTCTGCGTTCAACGATTTTGATTCTTTGTGTTTTACCGTTCGTGCAGTGCGTGCGGATTCAACTGTTTTTTCCAATTCAAATGAGGTATGTTTTGTAGCAGAGATCGTTCAGCCCCCATCTTATCTGGCTCTGACAGATTTAACGGTAAATCCTGCAAACGAGATCATTGCAGAATGGAGGATCGATACGTTAGCAGAACTGGCAACACTGGATTATCAAAACAGTAAAGACGGAATTAACTTTAGCTCTCTTGATTTTGTTGCTTTAGGTAATTCTTTTCCTGAAGTTTTTACATACAAGGACAGCATTACCAATCCGTCAATACGTGCATTCTATTATAGACTAAATGCATTAGATCTTTGCAACACACCATATATATCGACTACAGGCAGGACTGTTCATCTGGATGTCGAGTTGACAGATTTCTTTGAGATGACCTTAAAGTGGAATCTTTTTGAAATGGAATTTGCTTCCGTAAGAAACTACAATATTTACAGAAGCGATGGAAATGGGAGTTTATTTCTGGCGAGTCTTCCATCAAATGCAAGGGAATGGGTAGATGATCTAACAGATGACCTCAACAAAAATGGTACGTTCTGTTATCGAATCGAAGCTGAATATGATCTTTTTCTTCCTACCGGTTATTCAAAATCTGGTAGCAGCTTCTCGAATACAGAATGTGAATCTCATAAAGCATTGATCTATGTACCGCCGGTTTATATTCCATCTCAAAACCCCGAAGATTTTAAACCTGTTTTGTTGTTTGGAAATGGATCTAACTATTCGATGAAAATATTCAGCAGATGGGGTGAGCTTATATTTGAAACGAACAGTGTTAGTTTTGGATGGGATGCGACCATTAATGGAGCTGCAGCACCAACAGGAGGTTATCCTTACTTGATAGAATTCCGCGCATCTGATGGCACGATGATCATTGAAGAGGGTATACTTACCTTGATCCGATAATAAGTTTAAGCTATTTTACATATTTACAATTAGTCTCTGTAGTTTTGAGCGAAATTTTGCAATGAGTAGAGTTTCGAAACCATCTTCAGCCCAAGCATCCAAATTTTCCACAGACGGCCTTACTTTCGATGATGTCCTTCTGGTACCGGCTTACTCGCAGGTATTACCGAGGGAGGTCGACATCAGATCAAAACTAAGCAGAAATATTAGCCTGAACATTCCTCTTGCTTCAGCTGCAATGGATACAGTAACAGAGTCGAGAATGGCTATTGCTATGGCCAGATCTGGCGGGATCGGTGTTCTTCACAAGAATATGACCATTGAAAATCAGGCTGCAGAGGTTAGAAAAGTGAAGAGGGAAGATAGTGGCCTCATTCTAGACCCAATTACACTTGGTGTCAATGCTATAGTTGGCGATGCCTTGAAAATCATGGAAGAGAATAAGATCGGAGGAATACCCATTGTAGATTCAGATGGTAAACTAATCGGGATCTGCACAAACAGGGATCTTCGTTTTGAGTACAATATGAAAAAGCCGGTTAAAGATGTGATGACAAAAGAGCATTTGGTAACCGCCACTGTTGGGACCAATATGAAAAAAGCTGAAGCGATACTCAAAGAACATAAAATCGAAAAACTGCCGGTCGTAGATAAGAAGGGCAAACTTGTAGGCCTGATCACCTATAAGGATATTTTAAAGGTTCAGAACAATCCCTATTCTAACAAGGACAAGTTTGGAAGGCTTGTTGTTGGCGCTGCTGTTGGCGTTACAGCTGATATGCTCGATCGAATAACTGCTCTATATGAGGTCGGTGTCGATGTGGTTATCATAGATACAGCACACGGACACTCAAAAGGTGTATTAGATTCGATCTCCAAAGCAAAAAAGAAATTTAAAAAACTGGATATCATCGGAGGAAATATTGCAACTGCCGATGCTGCTAAAGCTTTAATAGATACAGGTGTCGACGGAATTAAAGTTGGTGTAGGTCCGGGTTCAATTTGCACCACGCGTGTAGTTGCTGGTGTAGGAGTTCCACAACTCTCAGCCATACATAATGTGGCAAAAGTTGCTGCACGGGCTAAAATTCCTGTGATCGCAGATGGTGGGATACGATATACAGGTGACTTCGTGAAAGCCCTTGCCGCCGGGGCGGATTGTATTATGGCAGGTTCCATTTTTGCCGGTGTAGATGAGTCGCCGGGTGAAACCATTATCTACGAAGGAAGAAAATTTAAAGTATACCGAGGAATGGGATCTGTTGAAGCTATGGCTCAAGGGTCGAAAGACAGGTATTTCCAGGATGTAGAAGATGATATTAAGAAACTGGTACCTGAAGGTATCGTTGGAAGAGTGCCCTTTAAAGGAAATTTATCGGAAGTTATTCATCAATACAGCGGCGGACTTAGAGCAGGAATGGGTTATTGCGGAGCTAAGAATGTTGCAGCTTTGAAAAAAGCTAAATTTGTGAGAATCTCCACAGCAGGACAGAAAGAAAGCCATCCACATGACATTACCATTATTAAGGAAAGTCCGAATTACAGTCCCAGATAAAATAAAAGAGCCGTATAAACCTGCTCTTCTTCAGAGGCAATTATATTTCAGAAAGACTGCGAAAATTTCATTAGGAAATCTACTTCAATTCTAGACTGAATTTAATCGGTACTGCTATCGGTTGTTCTGGTGCATTAATGGTCGTTATTTCAATAAGAACGGTTAAAAAGTATGTAATTTTAACTTTATAATTCGATTTGTAAATGGATGTAAGTATAGATCATAAGCAATATCTGGAAGAGATTAACTCTTTTGAACCAAAGTCTGCGGAAGAATTGGAAGCTTTCAGATTAAAGTTTCTTGGAAACAAAGGGATCATCAAACAGTTATTCGCTGATTTTAAAACTGTCCCAAATGACCAGAAAAAAGATTACGGTCAGTTAGTTAACGAGATCAAGAATGCTGCGGAATCTAAGTTGAAGGAGTTTCAAACAAAGATCACTTCGGCGAAAGATTCAAAGCAATCTTCTATTGATCTTACAGCTCCTGCATATCCAATTCGATTTGGTTCTCGCCATCCGATACAGATCATAAAAAATAAGATAATTGATATCTTTCACAAGATCGGATATGTAGTTGCAGAAGGTCCTGAAATCGAAGATGACTGGCACAACTTCACCGCATTAAACACACCTGAGGATCATCCCGCGCGTGATATGCAGGACACTTTTTACATCTCAGATAGCGAGATGTTGCTAAGGACGCATACTTCATCGGTTCAGATCCGGGAAATGGAAAGCCAGCCTCCTCCGATCAGAATTATAACCCCCGGTCGGGTTTATAGAAATGAAACGATCTCTGCCCGCGCACATTGTACCTTCCATCAGGTTGAAGGATTATATATAGATGAGGATGTATCATTTGCAGACCTTAAGCAAACCTTACTCTATTTTGCCAGGGAGATGTTTGGACTGAATTCGCAGATCAGATTGAGACCATCCTTTTTTCCGTTTACCGAGATCTCTGCAGAGCTTGATGTGTCTTGTTTTATTTGTGACCAGAAAGGTTGCCCGGTTTGCAAAGGAACAGGCTGGGTTGAGATCATGGGTTGTGGCATGGTAGATCCGGCAGTGCTTGAAAACTGCAATATCAATCCTGATAAATACAGTGGTTTTGCATTTGGTATGGGTATCGAAAGAATAGCCATGTTGAAATACCAGATCGATGATATCAGAATGTTTTTTGAAAATGATATTCGATTCCTTCAACAATTCTCAACTGCAGATCAATGACCATTTCTGATATTAAAACAATTGGAGTGGCTGGAGCCGGAACTATGGGCGCAGGAATAGCACAAGTTTCGGCTATGGCTGGTTACAATGTGATCCTTTTTGACGTTCAGGAGGAAGCGTTAAAGAAAGCAGCCTCTATCATTGCAAATAACCTGGATGGTGCTATCAAAAGAGGAAAGATAGATGACGGAGCAAAAGCGCAGATCTTATCCCGAATTTCTTATTCAACAAATATAACCGACCTCATAGGTCAGATAATCATTGAAGCGATCATTGAAAATCTGGAGATCAAACTTGAATTGTTTTCAAAGATCGCATCTAACAATACAGCTGATACAATACTCGCTTCAAATACTTCCACCATTCCGATCACGCAAATCGCTGCCGGTATAGAAAACCCGGAAAGAGTTGTAGGGATGCATTTTTTCAACCCTGTTCACATTATGAAGCTTGTTGAGGTGATCTCAGGTGCAAAAACTTCAGCTCAAAACCAGGAAACAGTTAAACAACTCGCAGAGAAGCTTGGTAAAAAAGCTGTGTATGCTAAAGACGCTCCGGGTTTTATTGTCAATCGTGTCGCAAGGCATTTTTATGTTGAATCGCTCAAAGTTGCTGAAGATGGCGTTGCCGATTTCGAATCGATAGATAAACTTGTTCGATCGATAGGATTCAAAATGGGACCATTTCAATTGATGGACTTGATAGGCGTTGATACCAATTATTCGGTCACCGAATCCATGTACAATCTATTTAATCAGGACTCAAAGTTTAGACCAAACCGTATTCAGAAGCAAAAAGTAGACGCCGGTGAGATCGGGCGAAAGTCTGGTAAAGGTTTCTACGATTATTCCGAATAAAAAAAAGCCGGTCAGAAAATTCCAACCGGCTTTAATATTTTAGAAGTGGCGTAACCACAAAAGATCATCACATTATTCAATCACCATTTTCTTTCTGGCAATACCTTTTTCGGTACCAATCTCAACGATATAAACACCAGTTGCTAAATCAGTTGCACTGATGCTTATCGACTTACTGATTTTGTTTTCAACTTCTGAGATCATATTACCTGCGATGTCATAGATCCTAACCAGCGCTTGTTGAGCTTTATCTGTAAAGTAGATCATGAATTCACCATTGTTCGGGTTAGGATATAAAAGTATGTTGTTTGACAAGTCAGCCTCATCGATACCTGTTATAACCGTGACCGTCACATCATCAGTAAACTGACAACCATTGGTTTTATCTTCGATGGTAAGAGTATACGTTGTATTATTCGTTGGATTAGCGATCGGATTAGCAACAGTATGATCGCTAAGACCTAATGTTGGTGACCACGTGTACTTATAATCACCGGAACCGAGATCCAAAAGGATAGAAGGTTTTAATGTGTCACCTGAACCTCCATCCAAAATCGAAATGTCGTCCCCGGCATCGATTGTCAAGAATGAGAAGTCAAAAGTGATATCATCCGTGAATGAGCAACCATTATTTTGATCTTCAATTGTAAGTGTGAATGTAGCATCACCGTTTACAGTTGCTGTTGGCATAAAAATGGAAGTATCTGTAAGACCGTCAGAAGGCGTCCATGTATAAATATAGTTTCCGCTTCCATCGGTTAATATACTCGGCATGAGATTGAAAGTAAACTCGCCTGTATCACAAATTACAGAATCCATTCCTACTTCAAATGAAAGTGCGGAATCGACCGTAACAGTAACCGCATCAGCTCCTGCACAACCAAATCCATTGGTAACTGAAAGAGAGTAAGTTCCGGCAGGAACATTAAGAACAGAGTCAGAAGAACCATTGCTCCACATATAGGAAATCGGTGGGAGTAGATCGCCACCTACTTGAGGAACAAGGTCGATAAAGAACTGACCGCAAGTTAAATTAGTATCCGGACCAAGACCGACCTGTACACTTGATACATCGACATTCACTTCCGTTACACCTGTTTTGCCTTTAAAGTCAGTAACAGACAAACTATATGCTGTCGCAACATCAGTAGTAACAATTGGATCCGGGCAATAAACACAACTCAGACCTACAGAAGGTGACCATTCATATTGAAGCAATCCATTTCCACCTGAGACTACAGGTTGTAATTGCAATGAACCGTTGTCACAAACTGCTTGTTCCTGATCTATACTGACCGAAATGGTAGTATCAAAACCAGAGCATGCGGTAAGTGATGGATAATCAACAAAAAGAGTATCCAGTGTCCAGCAAGTGTCCTGAGCATTTTTAACTCTCACGGTATATGCGAGTCCAAAAACAGAAAGCAGTCCATCGCTTATATTCAGAGGAGAACCATTATTTGCATTACGCATCCATGCATCGGCATAAATTTGAAGTTCATATTGTCCAACAATATCATTCGTTACACCAAACAATCCAATACATCCATTTTCAGCGCCCTTGTAGATATGATTTGCTCTATCTGTTTGCCAGGAAATACCACATGGTAAATTCAGGATTCTTTTAAGGCGGATACTGTCGATCAAGTATGGTCCGAAAGCCGGGATCTGCACTGTATCGAAGTTTACAAACTGAATCACCTCATTATAATATGAACCACGATCGATGCATGGTAACTCGTTTTGGTCTGGTGAAAGCCCGGGTTCTACTAATGAAACATCCGGTGTGCAAGAACTTCCTATGTTGCAATCGATAACTTCTACAAGTTGCACAATACTTTCTGAGCAGCCTCCAATATTCATAGTTAATGTGATATAGTACATTCCCGGAGCAGAATATGTCTGCGTCACAGTATCGGCGAATGTACTCACAGGTGCCAGGCTATCTCCAAAGTTCCAGCTCCAGCTTGTAATCGCATTTCCACCAACAGAGTCTAACGAAAGAGACTTGTTAACAAAAGGATAAGTAGTGCCCGCACATAACTGAGTAAAGGCACCAATAGCAATATCCTGACCAGTTGGATCCTGGAAAATGACAAAGCAATCTTCGGCTACGCAACCGAAATCATTTGTTGCAGTAACACAATATGCGCCTGGAGTTAATCCAGAAAAGAAGAAATCCGTACTTCCCGTATTCCAAAGGAAAGTAGCTGGCAAAGCACCTGAAACGCTTGGAGCATAGAAACCTGAAGTAGCTCCACAGGTGAAAAACAGGTCTGGACCTGCATCGATACTAATACTCTTTTCATCCACTTTTATCGTATCCGAAAAAGTATTGGCCAAGGCATCTGTAATTGTTAAGATGTAAGTCTGATCGATAACATCAACAATAATCCCTGAATTTTCTGAAGTCGGGTTTACCACATTTGTCGACGGAGTCCAGCTTACGGTATATGGTGGAGTTCCACTCTGAATATCCGCAACCAGATAAATGGTATCCCCTGGGCACCCAGCTGTATCTGGACCCAAATCAACACTAGGAGTTCCAGCCACCGCAGTAAGCGAGAACATTGATATTATTCCTAATATTGCAAAGACTCTTGTAAAAGATTGTTTCATTGTATTTTAAATTTAGTTTGAGTTTTTGAAACGAAGAGCTAAGTTAACAAAAGATAGTCTTATAATAGTTACAGAAGTAATTACAGCTAATTGAAGAAAAGAACCGACACATATCAATTTATTTCTAAATTAAGTCTTCTTAAAGTGTTGAACGCAGCCCGGGTGTACAGTTCCTTTATACTTTCTAAATGGACTAAAAAACCAATTCAGTGGGGAGCGCCTTTCAATGTTTCTATCGAACCCACGACGAGTTGCAATCTTGGCTGCCCTGAATGTCCAAGCGGATTAAGGAGTTTTAGCAGACCAACCGGTCGTCTTGATGTTAAATTGTATCAAAGTATCCTGGATCAGCTATCGGATACATTGATCTATTTATACTTCTATTTTCAAGGTGAGCCTTATCTGCACCCAAATTTTCTAGAATTGGTTAAAGAAGCGTCTGGAAAGAACATTTATACGGTGACCTCAACGAATGGACACTTTCTTAGCAAAAGAAAAGCAATTGAAACTGTTGAATCTGGCCTGAGCAGGATCATCATTTCGATCGATGGCACAACACAAGAAGTTTATGAGCAATATAGAAGAAACGGCTCATTGGATAAAGTGATCACCGGTGCTCGAAACTTAGTAGAAGCAAAAAAGGAATTGAACTCAAAAACACCACACATTATTTTTCAGTTTTTAGTGGTTAAACCGAATGAGCACCAAATAGCGGAAGTGGAAAAACTCACGGCAGAAATTGGTGTGGATGAGTTAACGCTTAAAACAGCGCAGATTTATGATTATGAAAAAGGAAACGAATTGATTCCTTCTATCGATCAGTATTCACGCTACAAAAAGCAGAAGGACGGAAGTTATAAGATCAAGAATCCGATGCTAAATCACTGTTGGAAGCTATGGCATTCTTGTGTGTTAACCTGGGATGGTAAAGTTGTTCCGTGTTGTTTCGATAAAGATGCAAAGTACCAGTTAGGAGATCTGAATACTTCAACATTTAAGACGATCTGGAAGAATGAAAAATATTATGCATTTCGACAATCGGTGTTAAGATCACGATCCGAGATAGATATATGCACGAATTGTACTGAAGGAACCAAAGTGTGGGCTGAAAGCTAAATGAGAAATTAAACCGTCATGATCTCTTCTTCCTTTCTGCTAAGATGTTTTTCGACCTTTTCTCCGTAGTCATTGGTGATATTCTGGATCGTAGCTTCTGCTTTCTTTGACTCATCTTCAGCTAAACCATCCTTTTGCAGATCTTTGATCGCATCATTAGCTTCTTTTCTGTAATGACGAATAGAAACACGGGTATTTTCAGCTATCGTTTTTGTTTGTTTGACCAGGTCTCGTCTTCTTTCCTCTGTTAGCGGTGGAATGTTAAGTCGGATAAATTCTCCGTCATTTTGTGGTGTAATACCAATATTAGCTTGAAGAATTGCTTTTTCTATCGCCTGCAAAAGCGATTTATCCCAAGGTTGAATGCTGATTGTGCGACCATCGGGTGTTGCGACGTTGGCTAATTGATTAATTGGCGTAGAGGCACCATAAGCATCGGCAGTCACTCCATTGAGAATGGCGGGACTCGCTTTGCCGGCTCTCACTTTTGACAATTCAAGTTCTAAATGCTCGATCGCCTTATCCATTTTTTCCCTGGTTTGATTCAGGATTGTTGCTACATTACTCATTATATCAATAGATTTTAATACAGTAAATTAAATTCACGAAACCAAAGTTCCAATTTTATCGCCTTTGAGGATCTTAACCAAATTTTTTGGTCTATTCATATCAAAGATTATGATTGGAAGCTTGTTTTCCTGACAGAGTGTAAATGCGGTTAAATCCATCACATTCAACTTTTTAGACAACACTTCTGCGAATGAGATCTCTGAAAATCGCACCGCATTCTGGTCTAATTTCGGGTCTGCCGAATATACACCATCAACTTTTGTGCCTTTTAATATAACATTAGCTTCTATTTCAACAGCTCTTAAGGAAGCTGCAGTATCTGTAGTAAAATAAGGATTTCCGGTTCCTGCTCCAAAGATCACAATTCTGCCTTTCTCAAGGTGGCGAATAGCTCTGCGTCTGATAAACGGTTCAGCAACCTCTTTCATTTCGATCGCTGACATCAATCGGGTTTTCATACCGGCATGTTCGAGTCCGCTTTGCAATGCCAGACCATTGATCATGGTGGCTAACATTCCCATATAATCTCCGGTTACTCTTTCGATACCGCTTTCATGTGCCTGTAATCCCCTGAAGATATTACCACCTCCGATCACAATTGCAATTTCGACACCCTCATCGTGAACCTCTTTAATATCGTCGGCATATTGTTTAACCCTTTCAGGGTCAATCCCGAAATTTTGATTTCCCATCAAAGATTCGCCGCTCAGCTTTAGCAGTATACGTTTATATGACATCGGGATTAAATTTAGCACAAATACCGATAAGAGTGGGTTTACAGCACATAAAAAAAGCCCTGAAAATATTCAGGGCTTTAATATATTGAATTGGAGTAAAAATTATCCTAAAGCAACTCGTTTAAAACCGATGATGGTGAGTTCTTTATTTTTCTCACCGAGCACCTCTTTAACTGTTTTAGAACCATCTTTTACAAATTGTTGATTCAACAAAGTATTCTCTTTGTAATACTTTTTCAATTTACCTTCAGCGATCTTCTCTACGATATTCTCCGGCTTACCTTCTGCAACTGCTTGCTCTTTTCCAATTTGGAATTCGCGCTCTTTAACAGTTTCAGGAACATCACTTTCGTCTATTGCAATAGGATTCATTGCAGCAATTTGCATAGCAACATCCTTCGCAAGATCCGAAGTACCGTTTTCTGACTTGTTCATAGCAACGAGTACGCCGATCTTATTTCCAGCGTGAATATAAGGAACAACTAATTCGCCTTCTAATTCTTCTAAAGCAGCAACTTGAATATTCTCACCGATGGCTCCAACTTTCTCAGATAATTTTTCCTTCACAGTGGCACCATCATAATCCGTATCCAAAAGTTCATCTATACTCTTCACTCCTTTAGACATTGCAAGATCTGTAAGAGAGCTGGCAAAATCTATGAATTCCTGGTTTCTCGCAACGAAATCAGTTTCGCTACTCAATTGCAGAACGATGCCTTTTTTGCGATCATCCGAAGTTTTTGCGATTACCACACCTTCTTTAGCCTCACGACCAGCTCTGAGTTGTGATACCTTCTGACCTTTCTTTCTGAGGTAGTCGATAGCTGCATCTAAATCACCATTAGATTCAGTAAGTGCTTTCTTACAATCCATCAAACCGGCTCCGGTTTGCTTTCTCAGTTCGTTGACGTCTTTTGCAGTAATAGTCATTATAAATCCTTTTTACTTTTTCGTTTTCTTAATTATTATCTTTTTCTTACCCTCATCTGCTCCTTCCTCATTTACTTCTTCTGCAGTAGCTTCTACCTTTTCAGAAGAATCCTTTGCATCTGTTGATTCAGCTTCAGCTTTTGCTTTCTTTTCAGCTTTTTCTGCTTTTTCTGCTTTTGCTTTCTCTTCTTTCTCCTTTTTCTTTTGTTTTTCAGCTTCCTCTCTTGCTTTTTCCTCAAGTTCTAACTCAGCCTTCATTTTCTTTCTTTCTTCCAGACCCTCTTTGATCGCAGCTGCCAAGTAGCGCGTGATGATCTCGATCGACTTCGCTGCATCGTCATTTGCAGGGATCACAAAATCAACTTCGTTAGGATCGGAATTAGTATCAACCATAGCGAACGTAGAAATGTTCAATTTCTTCGCTTCATTGAGTGCGATGTGTTCGTGCATGATATCCACCATAAACAACGCCGCCGGCAGCCTGTTTAGAGGTGCGATACCGCCGAGAACAGTTTCCATCTTATCTCTCTCTCTGGTTTTAACCAATCTTTCCTTTTTGGTCACATTCTCCAATGTTCCATCCTTAAGCGCTTTGTCGAGACTCTGCATTTTCTTGATCGACTTTCTGATAGTCGAAAAGTTCGTTAACATTCCTCCTAACCATCTTTCGGTTACGAAAGGCATGTTGACCTCCATAGCGATCTCCTTAACAATTTCCTTTGCCTGCTTCTTGGTAGCAACGAACAAGATCTTTTTGCCTGATTTAGCAATAGACTTCATCGCAGCAGCAGCCTCATCAAGTTTCTCATACGTTTTATTCACATCGATGATATGAATACCCTTCTTCTCCATGAAGATATAAGGAAGCATTTTTGGATTCCACTTCTTTCTAAGATGTCCAAAGTGAACACCAGCCTTAACGAGATCCTGAGATGTAATTTGTGACATATATAATTATCTTTTCGAGTATTGTTCTTTCTTTCTTGCTTTTCTATAACCAGGCTTTTTACGCTCAACCGCTCTTGGGTCTCTTGTCAATAACCTGTGCTTCTTTAGTTCTGGTCTTATCTCTTCGTCAACCATTAGCACTGCTCTTGCAATACCAAGTTGAACCGCTTCAGCCTGACCTTTAACACCACCACCTCTTACATTCACCTTAAGACTGAACTTACCGTCCATATCTGCAAGTTTAAGAGGTTCCAATATTTTATTCTGGAGATAAACTAAAGGGAAATACTCTTTGAAGTCTTTTTTATTGACAATGATCTCTCCCTTTCCTTTCTTTAAGAAGACTCTTGCGATCGCAGCCTTTCTTCTTCCTATTGCGACATTTTTCTCCATACTATTATTTGAGTTTTAATTCTTTTGGTTTTTGAGCTGTATGTGGATGCTCGTTTCCGTCGTATACAAAAAGCTTCTTGAACATTTGTCTTCCCAATCGATTCTTAGGTAACATTCCTTTAACAGATTGCTCGATCATCGCTGTTGGCTTCTTTCTGTTTAGATCCTTTGCAGCCGTGATCTTCTGACCTCCGGGATAACCACTGAAAGTGATGTATTTCTTATCATTCCATTTATTCCCACTTAAGTGGATCTTATTGGAATTCAATACAATGACATAATCCCCGGTATCAACATGAGCTGTATATGAAGCTTTATGCTTACCTCTTAGTACTGTTGCAATTCTCGATACCAATCTGCCTAAAGTTTGACCTTCTGCATCGACGACGTACCAATCTCGCGTAACGTCTTCTTTTCTGGCATGTTGTGTTCTATAACTTAACGTATTCAAAACGTATATTTTTTAGCTTGAAAAAACGGACTGCAAAGATAGATTAAATATCTTTTCTCCACAAAGAAAATAGTGGGAAAAGTACATTTGACTGAGGAAGAAGAATCTTTCTGAAAAAGAGATCGATCCTAGTCTCTCCTGCTGAGGAATAGCATCACATATCGAAGTAGGATAGCTATCGAACTCAGAGCTGCCACAACATATGTCATCGCTGCCCATTTTAATGCATCCTTGGCTTTTTCGTGCTCATCTCCAAATGTGATATTTGTTCGATTTAACCATGCTAATGCACGATTGCTCGCATCGAATTCTACAGGTAAAGTGATAACTGTAAAAAGTGTAGTTGTTGCGAATAGAATAATTCCTGCTAACAAAACCATGGTATTCCCACTCATAGCCATAAGCACTAAACCAGCCATAATGATCCAGTTTGAAAGTCTTGAACTAACATTAACAATAGGGACAAGACTGCTTCTCATCTGCAAAAATGCATATGCTTGTTGATGTTGAATAGCATGTCCACATTCATGAGCAGATACAGCTGCCGCTGAAACACTTCTGCCTTCATAAACTTCAGGACTGAGGTTAACTGTTTTCTTTGCGGGATTGTAATGGTCGCTTAAGAACCCGGGTACAGATACCACGGAAACATCATGAATACCATTTTCACGAAGCATTTTTTCTGCGATCTCTCTTCCACTTAGGCCAGCTTTTATTGGAATTTGTGAGTATTCATTGAACTTACTTTTAAGTCGGCTGCTTACTAAACCGCCGATACCCATAAAAACCAATGAAATAATAATGATCGGTAAATCGAAACCCATTTTTTAATTTATTTTAAGTGGATATATCAAATCCCGTGCAAATTAAATTATTCTGAAATAATGTCATCGCTATGCCCGGATCAATTCAGGAAAAGTACAATAGTGCCGTTTTATCTCTGCCAAAGTGTCCAGAATTTCATGTGGATCCAAAGAAGTGACTAGTCTCATTCGGTAAGGTTTGATATTCCGAAACCCTTTGAAGTAATTTCCATAGTGTCTTCTCATTTCAAGTATACCAAGGCGCTCGCCTTTCCATTGCAATGATCTTTCGAAATGCTTTTGACAAACATCCACTCGTTCTTCAACCCCTGGTGGTTCTAGAATGGTGCCATCCAAAAGGAATTGTTTGATCTCTTTAAATATCCATGGATTACCAATAGAAGCTCGTCCGATCATAAGACCATCCAAACCGTAGCGGTTTTTATATTCCAAAGCCTTATGCGGACTATCGATATCTCCATTTCCAAAAACCGGGATGTGTAATCTGGGATTTTCTTTGACTTTTGCGATCCAGGACCAGTCGGCCTTACCTTTATACATTTGCTTTCTGGTTCGACCGTGAATGGAAATAGCTTCTATTCCAACGTCCTGTAACATTTCTGCCACCTCTACGATATGTATCGAGTTATCGTCCCAGCCCAATCTTGTCTTAACTGTGACGGGCAGAGAAGTCGACTTTACTATCGTTTCTGTAAGCTTCACCATTTTCGGAATATCTTTTAATATACCGGCACCGGCGCTTTTGCAAACGACTTTTTTAACAGGGCAGCCATAATTGATATCGAGGATATCCGGATTTGAATTTTCTACGATCTCGGCAGATCTTTTCATGGACTCATACTCACTGCCAAAAATCTGAATACCTATTGGTCGCTCTTCTTCATAAATGTCCAATTTCTGGACGCTTTTATCTGCGTCACGGATAAGGCCTTCGGACGAGATAAACTCGGTGTACATCAGATCTGCACCATACTCTTTACAGGCAACTCTAAACGGTGGGTCGCTGACATCCTCCATAGGAGCCAACAGCAATGGATGATCTCCAAGCTCTATATCTCTAATCCTTACCATTTTGCAAAATTAAGAGGTTTTATAAGAGTTAGGTATCATTAACGAAGCGAAATTTTAATTTAAGATAGAGACTTAACAACCTGTATGTGTATTAAGACACTAATAGTCTTAAATATATATCATTAGATTTGCACGTCACCAGTTAAACCTATGACTGATCACAAGGGATTCCTTACAAACAAGCCTTTCATTCTAAAATCTATCGTGCTGTTATTTTCGATAGGGATTGGCATTATGCTGATGTCTCTTATACTTTATCTGGGAGGCCTTATCTTCTTTCCGGGTACAGATCTATTAAGTCCTGAAGTCGATGTCGAAAAGCAGTTGAAAAATATAGACTCCACCATTTTCCTTCAGATCTGCTCGCAAGTCTTTCTGATGTTGGTTCCGGCAATCATATTTGGCTACTTCATGAGAAATAATGGATTCAGGTATTTGAAAGTTGATAAACTTCCAGGCTGGAAATCGCTTATAATAGCTTTTCTTATTGTTTTCCTTGGAGGCATAGTAACTCAAACGCTTGTCGAAGTCAACAGAATGATCGATATACCCGACACTTTATTAGGGATAGATCTAAGTGGACTCGAAGAGCGATTTGACTACTATCAGGAGCTAAATGAGGAGTTGATGGATGGGTTTTTCAGCATAAAAGACCCTATGGGAATTTTAGCTGTTTTTGTAATGATTGCGATCGTTCCGGCAATTTCTGAAGAATTCCTCTTTAGAGGAGTAATACAACAACTTCTGATAGAAGGCCGGCATATTGTATTTACAGGTATAATTGTTACTGCTGTGACGTTTGGACTTATTCATTTTCAGTTCTATAATTTCTTTGGTTTGGTGTTTATGGGAGTTGTTCTTGGGTATCTCTTTTATTATTCCGGTAATTTGTGGTTACCCATTATCGCACACTTTTTGAATAATGGTTTACAGGTGATCCTTGTTTATCTCTATGAATTTAACATGATCGAAGTGGACATCGATGAGGTAGAACATATCCCATACTGGATCAGTGCGATTGCATTTATAGGGCTTATCTATTTTTTGAAAGTATTAAAAAAACATAAAGCAGCGATTGAAAGACTGGACTAGAATATATTCCACACCGGATAGTTATTTGGCTCAAATAATTAAAGGGAACATCGAAGAACATGGGATCGAATGTGTATTAATCAATAAACAAGGTTCACCATATAACATTCTTGGAGATGTAGAAGTCTATGTACATAAAGAAAACGTTTTGAAAGCGATCAAAATCCTAAAAGAGCATAATCAATGAAAGACCTTTTACCCAGAGCGATTTCAGGATTTGTTTTTGGTGTGATCATCATCGTCGGGGTAATATTTCATCCATACTTATTTGCAGCAGTGATCTTGATAGTTGGGACGATCAGTCTGCTTGAGTTCCAAAGGATGACATCTTCGATTTGCTACTACCCTTTAAGTTTGAAGATCCTTTATATTGTTTCTTTCCTGGCTATTTTTCTGGTCTCTTTTCTTGTGACCAATAAAGTAATTTCGAGTACTTGTTTAACTATTATACCTGCCATCCTTTTCCTTCCATTTATACTTGAGTTATACAACAAAAAGCCGGATCCGTTGATCAGACCTGCACTTGGAGTGCTTAGTACTGCTTATATCATCTTTCCTCTTTGCCTTGCAAATTTAATTGCGTTTCCGGATCTCTCAGAATTCAATGGCTATAACTTATTGGCAATTATACTTTTAACTTGGGTAACAGATATTTTTGCTTACCTGATAGGGAGTAATTTTGGTAAAAATCCACTGTTTAAAAGGGTCTCACCTAAAAAGTCTATCGAGGGTTTTATTGGAGGGGCTATATTCTGTTTAGCATCGAGTTTCTTGATCTATAAGATTTTACCTGTTGATTTTACACAGGTGGACTGGGTATTTCTCGCATTGATCGTTATTGTTTTTGGGACTATCGGAGATCTTGTAGAGTCTATGATGAAGCGAAAGTTGGAGATCAAAGACAGTGGAAGTATCATGCCGGGGCATGGTGGGTTGCTGGACAGGTTCGATGCATTATTCTTTATTTTACCATTTGCAGCCATATATATCCTTATTTTTACATAACAATTATGAGTATGGAAATGACAGAAGCCAAGAGCAAGCAAAAAGATAATGGTACTCTTTTCAGCCAGTTTATGGAAAATGTTCGATCTAAGAATGAACATGAAGCGAAATTTATCCAGGCTGTGAGTGAAGTCGTGGAATATGTTGCTCCGTTTATACAAGAAAAAGATTATTATCAAAATGAGAGCATCCTTCAAAGGATAATTGAGCCCGAGCGTACTGTAATTTTCAGAGTTCCCTGGATCGGGGATGATGGCAAATTTCATGTGAACAGAGGGTTCAGGGTTGAAATGAACAGTGCTATCGGGCCATATAAAGGTGGACTTCGATTTCATCCCTCAGTAAATCTTGATGCATTGAAATTTCTTGCTTTTGAGCAGATCTTCAAAAATAGCCTTACCGGTTTACCGATGGGAGCAGGAAAAGGTGGTTCAGACTTCGATCCAAAAGGCAAAAGCGACAACGAGGTAATGCGATTTTGCCAAAGCTTTATGAGTGAGCTGTTCCGGCATATTGGTGCAAACACAGATGTACCTGCCGGTGATATTGGTGTTGGAGGCAGAGAGATCGGATATTTGTTTGGTCAATACAAAAGATTAAAAAATGAATTTACCGGGGTATTGACCGGCAAAGGAGTTGATTGGGGTGGAAGTCTTATAAGACCTGAAGCTACTGGCTATGGTTGCGTTTATTTTGCTGATTTTATGTTGCACCGCATTGGAGACAACTTCAGAAATAAAAGTGTTGTGATATCAGGTTCAGGAAATGTTGCCCAATATGCAGCAGAAAAATCCATACACCTGGGAGCTAAAGTGATCACTTTATCGGACTCGTCAGGTTACATTCACGATCCGGATGGTGTAGATGAGGATAAACTGGATTTTGTGAAAGAATTGAAAAATGTTAAACGAGGTAGGATCAAAGAATACACCCGGAAATATAGTAATTCCAAGTATTTTGAAGGAGAAAATCCATGGTCGCAAAAATGCGATATCGCATTACCATGTGCGATCGAGAATGAGCTAAATAAAAATGATGCTAAAGACCTGATATCGAATGGTTGTAAAATTGTTGCTGAAGGTGCTAATATGCCTGTGACACTTGAAGGAATTGAAGCATTTCTTGAGGCAAATGTAATATATGCACCTGGAAAGGCCTCGAATGCCGGTGGTGTAGCAGTTTCGGGCTTAGAAATGAGTCAGAATTCGATGCGTGTCAACTGGTCTAAGGATGAAGTTGATAAAAGACTCCATGACATTATGTTACAAATTCACAATATCTGTGTGAAATATGGAAAAGAATCCGGAGATACTGTAAATTACGTGAAAGGAGCTAATATTGGAGGCTTCGTGCGTGTTGCCGATGCAATGATCGCACAAGGATTAGTGTGATTTTGAACTTTTTTGGATTATCTTCGTTTTTCAATCAGTTAAGTAATTGTGCGTACCTATATAATACATAAAGAAGGTCACAAAATACTACTCACCCTCGGAACGTTTATAATTGCTGTGAACGGTGTGGTTGAGATGGTATGGCCATCACTGAACGCAGTGCAAATTTCACTGTTGTTAGCCTCTATTCTTATCTTGTTCTCTGTAGCAGCATTTTTTAGGATCCCCAAGCGTATCTATCACTTTAATGATGATTTGATCATAGCTCCGGCAGATGGAAAAATTGTAGCTATAGAAGAAGTTGAAGAACCAGAGTATTTTAAAGACAAACGTTTATTAGTATCTATTTTCATGTCTCCTACAAACGTGCACGTAAACAGGAATCCGATTTCTGGTATTGTCAAATACATAAAGTATCATCCAGGGAAATATCTCGTTGCCTGGCATCCAAAATCTTCGGACAAGAATGAACGTAACAGCGTTGTTATCGAACACCCTGAAAGTGAATTCGAAGTTCTGGTAAGACAAATTGCCGGAAAACTTGCACGACGGATCGTACACTATTTGGAAGAAGGTGACGTTGTAAAGCAAAATTCTGAACTTGGATTTATCAAATTCGGAAGCCGTATCGATCTTTTCTTACCGATCAGCACAAAGGTGAATATTCAACTTAAGCAGAAAGTGAAAGGTGGAAAGACAGTGATAGGTAAAGTTGAATAATTTGTATATTTAATAATTCTTAATAAAATTTCTCGTAATATGAAAAGAATCTCACTTGTAATAGCTATGATAGCTATGATTTCTGTTGGAATAAATGCTCAGGAAACACAGACATTTGAACAGAAGACTGTTGAAAAGGTTGAAGTAAATACTATCGATTTTGAAAAAGCAGCAAAGGAAAAAATTGACAACAGAAAAGAAGTTGTAAAGGACACTGAAACTAAGAAAGTTGAAGTAACAAAAGCGGTGAGTAAGCCGGACATGGAAGAAGAGCCTAAGCAGTCTTCCACAAAAGGATCTTGCTCAGATAAAGCAAAATACGCAAGCTCTAAGAAAAAAGCTGGATGCTGTGCATCAAAAAAAGCTCAGGCAGCTTGTGCATCAAAAAAGAAATCAGCATCTACTTCTACATCTACTACTACAAAAAGTGTTGGTGTAGCTCAGTAAATCGATTTTACTTTATAAAATGAAGCCTCAACAATTGTTGGGGCTTTTTTTTGTTACAGGATGTTCAGGATCTCTCCGAGTTGGCGAACTTCATAGGTTACTTCCTCTTCGTGTGGTCTGCCGCTTGAGTTAAGATAGATCTGATCGATTCCTACTGACTTAGCCCCTAATATATCCGCTTCCAGGTTATCTCCTACCATTATAGAATCAGATGAGTTTGCCGAACTAAGATCTAAAGCGTGTTTGAATACTTTTGGATGTGGTTTATGCTTTCCTACATCTTCACTAACAATGATATTTTCGAAGTAAGGAAGAATACCGGAATGGCTGAGTTTTCTGAATTGTATTTCCCTAAACCCATTTGTGATGATATGGAGATCATAACTTTCATTCAGATAATTCAACAGCTCCAATGCAGAAGTTATCAGGTGCTTTTGCTGCGACATCTTGTCGATGTAGCTTAGCGATATCTGATCATAAACCTCTTCTTCAAATCTAATATTTAAGGAGGTAAACGTGTTTTTAAATCGGTTCTTTCGAAGGTTCTCTTTGCTTACCTTGTAGTTTCTATACTTTTTCCAGAATTTTCTATTGATTATGATGTAACGGTCGATGAATTCCTCAACATGAACATTGAAGGACTCAATTTTGTGTTCATCATAAATTTCAAACAATGCTTCTCTGGTATTTAGATCATGATCCCAAAGTGTATGATCGAGATCAAAAAATATGTGCTTGTATTTACTTGGCATCGATCTCAGCACAAAGTTCAAGTAAAACACCATTGGTGCTTTTCGGGTGAAAAAAGAATACCATTTTGTTATCAGCGCCTCTTGCAGGTTCCTTCATGATCGGTTTAAAACCTTCAGAGATCAATCTATCTATTTCAGACTGAAGATCATCGACCAGAAAAGCGATGTGATGGATACCCTCGCCTTTTTTCTCTAAATATCTTTGAATATCAGGAGTTTCGGAAGAAAACAACTCTATCTTACTTTCACCCATCATAAAGAATGAAGTCACGATATCGGAATTGGGAACTTCCTCCATTTTATAAGGCTCCCGATTCAAAAGCTTTGTAAAAAGCGCATTCGATGCTTCTAAATCCTTCACTACAATACCTAAATGTTCTATTTTGAGCATATTAGTAATATTTTATCCAAAAATAAAGCCTTTTGAAATGATAGTTAGAACTGAACAGATTCTGTACTTTTGACGTTCACTTTTGAAAGCAGCAAAGATGTTATTTGTATCCGACACAGCAAAAGAAAGAATTCAACAGATCATTACTGATAATTCTTACGACGAGAATTACTTTATCAGAGTTTCTGTATTGGGTGGCGGTTGTTCCGGTCTGACCTATCAAATGGACTTTGACAATAAGATAAAAGAAGAAGACCAGATCTTTAACGACAAAGGGATAAAGCTAGTAACAGATCTGCGTAGTTTTCTTTACATCTGCAATACGACATTAGACTTTTCGGAAGGGTTGAATGGGAAAGGGTTTCACTTCGTCAATCCCAATGCTCAGCGCACATGTTCATGTGGCGATAGCTTTGCGATATAGTGATCTCGCAAGCTTCCATCTTCTCAGGAAAAGAATAGAACAAATCACCATTAGAATTGATAAAAGCAAATTCATCCAGTGTTTAGCAAAAAATATCGCGACTTTTGCTTCAATGATCTCGTTCTTTACCTCTGAAGTCTTGTAATTAGTCGATAAAAGCTTTTTATAATCACCGATAGCTCCTTCAATTCTGCCAAGATTTTCATAAGATTTTGCCCTGAAATAATGCGCCTGGCCTAAAGCAATGCCACTCTCGATTGCTTTACTTAAATGGAAAACAGATTTTTCAAAATCACCCACTTCAAATTGGACAAGACCTAAATTGTAGTGCAGATCTTTATTCTCCGGATCTATTGAAATAGCTTCGTTAAACAATTCCACTGAGTTTTCTATATCTCCGGCTAAGAAGTAAGTAAGTCCTAAATTTTGTAATACGTGAACTGAAGTTCTATCAAATTCCAGATACTTGCCATAATTCTTTTCGGCCATTGATAGATCATTCCTTTCAAAATACAGATCACCCAGTGCCCAATAGACCTCTTTGAAATTTGGACTCTTTGAGAGACATTTGTTCAGATCTAGCAAGGCATTGTTGAAGTTACCTTCATCACTATATAATCTACCTCTATCGTAGTAGTAATCGGCATTACCTTCATGCTGACCTATAGCTAAATTAAGATCCAGTATTGCGTTTGTTCTATCGCCGGATCTTTCATAGCATTTTGCCCGCAAAGCATGCGCTTCTGTGTATCCTTCCATAAGAGCAATAGACATATTTAAGTCCTCGATAGCCTTCTCGTAATTGGCATTCTCAAAGTGAATGATCGCTCTGTTATAAAACGCATGGGGATCAAACTCGAAGAGTGAAATTGAAAGATTCAGATCTTTGAGCGCTCCTTCCTTATCGGAAAAATTGTACTTCGCAAGAGCTCTGTTATAAAGCAAACTTGGATTATGCTGATCAGCATCGATAAGTTTATTGAAATTATCTATTGACTGCTCATAATTAGAAGACTTCAGGCTTTTGTAAGCCTTCTTGAAAGTCTCTAGTTGATTCAAAGAAAATGCGCTGTTTGCTAAAAGCAAAACAAGCACGACTGTTATAACCCTTTTCATACCACCTCCATTTTTTCTTCATAAAGTGGGAAGTCCTTCATGAAGTTATTGACATCGTTTCGGGTTGAATTGATTAAATCCTGATTATCAGGATCCGATAAAAGTTGATCGATCCAATTAACAATTGTCTCCATATGCTCTGCCTTCATTCCTCTTGTTGTGATAGCTGGAGTACCAATTCTCATACCAGAAGTAACAAAAGGAGACTTATCATCGAAAGGAACCATATTCTTATTGACGGTAATATCGGCCAAACCTAAAGTATGCTCAGCCTTTTTACCGGTAATTTCTTTTGAACGCAGATCAATGAGCATCAGGTGGTTGTCTGTACCACCAGAAATGATCTGGTAACCTCTATTTACAAAACCATTAGCCATTGCTTTTGCATTTGTGATAACGGATTTTGAATAAGCTTTAAACTCATCATCGAGAGCTTCACCGAAACCTACTGCCTTTGCAGCGATCACATGCTCAAGCGGGCCACCTTGTGTACCCGGGAATACACCAGAATCAAGAATTGCTGACATTTTACGAATTTCTCCTTTAGGATTTTTAAGACCGAAAGGATTATCAAAATCCTGACCCATCATAATGACTCCTCCACGAGGACCGCGAAGTGTTTTATGAGTTGTACTCGTAATAATATGGCAATGAGGAAGCGGATCGTTTAAAAATCCGGATGCAATCAATCCTGCAGGATGTGAAATATCAGCCAGCAGGATAGCGCCAACCTTATCGGCAATATTTCTGAACCTTTCATAATCCCAATCTCTGGAATATGCGGAAGCACCACAAATGATCAGTTTAGGTTGTTCTTTGGTAGCTATGTCCTCAACTTTATTCATATCGATCCTGCCACTATCCTTTTCTACACCATAAAAAGTTGGTTTGTAGAGTTTTCCGGAAAAATTGACAGAAGAACCATGAGTCAGGTGTCCTCCATGTGAAAGATCAAAACCAAGAATAGTATCACCCGGTTTTATTACTGCCAACATAACCGCCGCATTCGCTTGAGCTCCTGAATGAGGTTGAACATTTGCCCATGCAGCTCCAAAAAGACGTTTTACTCTGTCGATAGCAAGATTTTCTGCTTCATCCACAAATTCACAGCCACCGTAATATCGCTTTGAAGGAAGACCTTCGGCATACTTGTTTGTAAGGCAAGAACCCATAGCTTCCATCACCTGCATGGAAGTGAAATTCTCTGAAGCAATCAACTCTATACCGCTACGCTGACGGTCGAGCTCTTTATTAATGATATTGAATATTTGCGTGTCTCTCTTCATATAAGAATATCTAAAAGACAAAAATACGGTGAAATATATCAAAAAACGACAATATATTAAATAAAATTAAATATGTTGATAAGAGGAGGTAGAAATGTTAGTATTCTTATTTTCATCGGATGAAAGCGATAATTCCAGTTGCAGGTGCCGGTATACGGCTCAGACCGCACACATTCACACAGCCTAAAGCCCTTATTCCTGTTGCAGGAAAACCGATACTCGGTTTTATAATCGATCAATTGTCCGAAGTTGGAGTGACTGATTTTGTGTTTGTTATAGGCTATTTGGGTGAAAAGATCAAGAGCTATGTCGAGCATAAACATCCCGAGATCAATGCCTCTTTTGTACACCAGTTAAGTATCGAAGGACTAGGTCATGCAATCTGGATGGCACGTACAGAAATTGAAGAAAATGAAGAGATTATAATAGTTTTAGGTGATACCATAGTAGATACGGATTTTGCAAAAATGATCCAAACCGAACATTCTTGCCTTGGTGTAAAGAAAGTGAGCGATCCAAGGCAATTCGGAGTTGCAGAAATTGGCGATAATCATTTGATCACCAAAGTTATAGAAAAGCCTGAAATTCCGAAATCCAATATGGCACTTGTCGGTGTTTACAGAATCAAGGAATCTGCCGCACTGTTTGATGCTTTATATAGTAACATTGCTAATAGCAAAAAAACAAATGAAGAGTTTCAATTAACAGATGGCATTCAATCACTTATAGAAGATGGTATAAACTTTGAATCCATTGCGGTAGAAAATTGGTATGATCTGGGACAAAAGGAAGTAGTGCTCGAAACAAATGCCACATTGTTGAAAAAATTCGGCGATATGTCGGCAGGAAATGGTTCGTTTGAACAGACAATTATCATACCTCCGGTTAGTATTGGAGAAAACACTAAGATATCGAACTCGATCATAGGTCCGAATGTCACTATTGGAGAGAATTCAAACGTAAGCTATGCCATTATAAAAGATTCGATATTAGGTGATTATGTCAATATCAATGAAGTAGCTTTGAATGAATCGATCATCGGAAGTGATGCAAGTGTGAAAGGATTCTCCCACAGTTTGAATATTGGAGATAATACCGAAATAGATCTAAGTGGGGAATAAGATCACATCGCTTTATCAGATTAAGTATCCCATAATTCAGGCTGGGATGGTATGGTGTGCAGGATGGGAATTAGCTTCTGCAGCAAGTAATGCTGGTGGGCTAGGAATCATAGGCTCAGGTTCTATGTATCCGGATATCCTGGAAGAGCACGTCAAGAAATGTCAAAAAGCAACAGCAAATCCATTTGCAGTGAACGTTCCTTTGCTGTACCCCGATATCGAGAAGCACATGCAAGTCATCATCAGAAACAAGGTAAAACATGTCTTCACATCTGCAGGGAATCCTAAAAGTTGGACCTCTATACTTCAAAAGGAAGGAGTTACAGTAACACATGTTGTTCCATCAGTAAAGTTCGCATTGAAAGCAGAGGAAGCAGGAGTGGATGCAATTGTAGCTGAAGGTTTTGAAGCCGGTGGTCACAATGGACGAGACGAAACGACAACTATGGTTTTGATCCCTTTAGTTAGAAAGCAAACCAACTTACCACTTTTAGCTGCAGGAGGAATTGCAGACGGCAGATCGATGCTGGCCGCAATGATATTAGGAGCAGACGGTGTTCAGATCGGGAGCCGGTTTGCTGCGTGTATCGAATCTTCAGCTCATAATAACTTTAAAGAAGCCATCGTTTCTGCAAAAGAAGGAGATACCATTCTTACAATGAAAGATCTTACACCGGTGAGGTTGATCAAAAATAAATTCTATCAGGAAATCCAAAAATTAGAAGATAAGTGTGCCTCAAAAGAAGATCTGGCAGCTCATCTTGGACGTGGTCGTGCAAAGAAAGGAATGTTTGAAGGCGATCTGGAAAGTGGTGAGTTGGAAATCGGTCAGGTCTCTGCTCATATTTCAGAGATAAAATCTGCTGCATCGATCTTGCAAGAGATCTGGGAAGAATACAATGCAGCAATGCAAGACATAAAGAACTTTCCAGCTGAATAGGTAATAATTTGATAACATTGAATATTGGCTATTTAGATAATAATTGGAATAATTTTGTATCAGATGAATAGAACTGTCGCGGATAAAATACTATTGGTAGATGATGAGCCTGATGTGCTGGAATTCATGTGCTATAATCTAGAAAAAGAAGGTTTCCAGGTATTTACGGCAGAGAATGGTAAAGAAGGTATCAACGAAGCTATCGATAATGATCCCGATCTGATCATTCTGGATATTATGATGCCTGAAATGGATGGCATCGAAACTTGCCGTGAATTGAGAAAACTACCTCAATTCGAAAAAACCCTGATCATATTTCTTACAGCGAGAGATGAAGACTATTCTCAAATTGCAGGTTTCGAATCTGGTGCAGATGACTATATTACAAAACCGATCAAACCCAGAGTAATGCTCCGAAGGATCCAGGCATTGTTTCGAAGAGTACAATCCGATCTACCGGGAACAATAATCAAAGTAGGGAACCTGGAAATTGATCCAGACAAGTATTTGGTCAATATTGAAGGAAAGGGACTAACGCTTCCAAAAAAAGAGTTTCAACTGCTGAGTTTACTCGCATCTAAACCTGGTCGAGTATTCAAACGCGAGGAAATCCTTTCAAAAGTTTGGGGTAACGAAACGATCGTTGGGGACAGAACTATCGATGTACATATTCGAAAATTGAGAGAGAAAATTGGCCAGGAGTATATAAAAACGATTAAAGGAATTGGTTATAAATTTAATCAATGAAAAACCCCACAAAATGGGACATTGCGATATACGTTTCCTTGCTTACCGCTTTGATCGTACTTATCAGTCTTTTTGGATTTAAGGCCTATTTCGAGATCCCTACTATTTTTCTAATCACTATTCCGCTGATCACCTTTGTTTCATCCTATTTTCTTGTTGTATACATGGTCGAGCGTTTTGTTTATCGGAAGATAAAGATCCTTTATAAAACAATACACAATTTAAAGACAGGGAAATCGCTTAAAAAGCAATTTGCTCAGGAAGCGAGTATGTTGGAAAGTGTCGAACAGGAGGTTCTGGATTATACCAAATCAAAATCCGATGAAATCCTCGAGCTTAAAAAAATGGAACAATACAGGAAAGAGTTTCTTGGAAATGTATCGCATGAGCTAAAAACTCCAATTTTTAACATTCAAGGTTATATTGATACACTGCTCAATGGAGGCCTTGAGGATGAGAAGATCAATAAAGACTATTTGCTGAAAGCTTCATATAATGCAGACCGACTATCAAACATCGTTGAAGAACTTATGCTTATTTCACAATATGAATCGGGAGCTTTAGAGCTCAACTTTAGTGAATTCGATATTAGAAAACTGATCGTTGACCAGTTTGATATTTTTGAGATGCAAGCAGATCTCAAGGACATTAAACTAAAATTTAAAAAAGGAACCACGAAGCCCGTTAGTGTATATGCAGATAAAAAAAGGGTAACGCAGGTATTGAATAACTTGCTTAGCAATTCCATCAAATACGGTAACGAAGGTGGTACAACTAGTATTGGAATATACAATATGGAAGAAAATATTCTGGTAGAGGTAAACGACAACGGAAATGGCATTCCCAAGGAGCACCTTCAAAGACTATTTGAACGATTTTACCGTGTAGATTCAAGCCGATCAAGAGAACTTGGTGGTACGGGTCTTGGACTTTCTATCGTGAAACACATCATTGAAGCACACCAGCAAACTATCAGTGTAAGATCGACTGTAGGCAAGGGAACCACTTTTGCATTCAGCCTTAAAAAGGCGCAGTAAGTTGGCTCGATTTTAGCATTATCTTTATCATGAGGGTTCTTCTACTTTTCTTATCTCTATCTCTTTTATATTCTTGTAAACCAGAAACTGAGTATGCAAATTTGATCCAATCGCATATTACGGAATCTGTTTCACATAACGAGTGGGATAAGCTCACGAAAAAGAATGTGAAATCCTCTGGTGAAGTTGATTATCTATCTTTTATAGAAGACTCAATTCGATTTAAATCTTACTTGGATCTCTTATCAGTGAATCCACCTTCGGAAGGGTGGTCAAATAATGAAAAGCTTGTTTATTGGATAAATGCATATAATGCTTTCACTGTCCAAATCGTTTTGAAGCACTATCCGATCGAAAGTATAACCGATATCAAAACATTTCACATTCCCTTAGTCAATACCGTTTGGCATGATGAATTCATACCTATCGGTGATCAAAAAATAAGTCTGAATCATATAGAACACGGTATTCTGCGAAAAGAGTTTAATGATCCAAGGATCCACTTTGCGATCAACTGTGCCAGCCTATCTTGTCCTAAATTAAGAAACGAAGCCTATCGTTCAGAACAAATTGATAAACAATTAGATGATCAGGCTCATGCCTTCTTTAATGATACTGGGAAAAACGAGTTCTCGGTTGACAGAGTTGAAGTAAGTCGGATCTTCCAATGGTTTCGTAAGGATTTCACCACAGAATCGACACTAATAGCATATCTAAATCGGTATTCTCCCGTAGAAATAAGGGAAGACGCTACCATATCGTACAAGAAGTACGATTGGAGTTTGAATGAAGCTCGAAAGTAGTGTCTATGCGAAATGAAAACCATCTATTTAACACTTCTTTTTCTCCTGTTCTCAGGTTTATCAGTTGAGTCGGCCGATATATATGTCGAGTTAACGACTGAAAAGTCCCGAATTCATAAGAGCTATTCTCATGCTGACCAATACTGGTATGATAACATGGAATATCTCCAAAGTTCTATCAAACCATACGATCTATATCGTCTTAATTTCTTGCTACGCTCTTTTAACACTGAGGAGTTGAATGAGTTATATCAAGATGGCTTTATGGATCATCTCATTTTTTTCACAGCAGGAATTCTCAAATATGAAGCGGAAGAAGGCAAGATCATAGACTTCCTCACTGAACATCCAAAGCTTGCTCTATACACCTTCCCGTTTTACTCAGATCAACCATATGCTTTAAAAGCAATAATCAAGTTGTGCAATTTTATTCCTCAGGAGGTCTTGAAAAAAAGTGAACTGTGGATTACATCGGAAATTGCACAGGTTGTAATTGATAAGCTAGTTGCAACATCTCCAAAGTTACTCGCGAGGTATATGAATGATGAGAAGTTTTCAAACCTTGTGAAGTCTTCTGAAAATGAACTTACCAATACGTTTAGGGAGTTCTACGAACTTTCAGGGTCGCTTTCAAATACATATCTTTTGCTGGATCAGTCAATGTCGCCAAACAATTTATCATTTAAGGAAATTTATCAAATCTCATCGAATACAGATGCATTGAGCTCAAAGTTGGTCGATAATTTTTATAATGGAAGCTATTCTCAGCACTCCATTTCAGAGAATCTAAAAAACAGATCAATCACGATCCTTGAAAAAACAGATACGCTTTCCTGGGATAGATATTTTGTTTCCTATCTATTGGTAAATGAAAATCTTTCTTTGGAGGAGAATATGTATCATCTGAATGTGTTAAGAAACAGCAACCGGCAGTTTAAAGTCAATTTCCAGAATCCATTTATGCTCTCTGCTCTTTTCTCAACCATGGATTTAATGGGTCAGTTTGGTTATTATAATCTGTTCAATCAAATTATATCCTCCAGGTATAGGAATGAACTGGAAAGTAAGTACCTCAACTGTAGAAACCGAAACAGAATACCATATGAAGTCTTCGACCGAAGCTTTAGTTCTGGCAGCAGCTCCAATGGACTTCGTTTTAAAGAACGGGATCGATTTATTCAACATCTGGGTCGTGATATAGATGCAGCCATGAAAACTTTGAAATACATAAGACAGGATCCTATTGCCAGACAATTTTTGGATGAGGTTTGTTCTAAAAGCGCCTATCATATCCTTAGTAATTTCGAAGTTTTCTCGAGAGAACCCTACGCGCTGAGGTTTTTGGAAAGAGCTGTACTCGAAGATCCAGCTGCTGCAAAAGAATTCTTATCATCGGATAATTCAGAGGTTCTCCCATATTTGAAGCGGTGCAGAAATCCTAAAGTTGCTAAGTTGATCCAGCTACATGATAAGTTTGGAATGCTAAGCAATTCATATCTGCTAGCCGATATACTTCTCAAAAATGAAATTGATGCAAACGATGCGCATACCACCGGCTTTTACAAAGACCTCCTTTTTAAAAAACTGGTAGAGATCAGACCTGTTGCTACCTTTGGCAAGCAATCTATCGACAAACATCTCAGTAATTATGTTTTAAGTAAGATCAGGGAATTGAATGCCCGCATAGATCTACCCGATGAAAAAGAAAGTAACATCAGTAAATTCTCTTCAGCCGAATTGTATTTCTATATGATTTACGGAGAAGAAGAACTCCTAAGCAATACATTCGATCAATTCTATTCCGGATTTAGTGCTACGCTTTCTCAGAACATAGATGAATTTAAAATCCCTGTTAAGAACTTTAGGATCGAGCGCTTTCTGAAAATTTGTGCGCACCACAACGTTTTAAGCGACTTTCTTGATCATTTCAATACTGCTGAAAGAAAAGTCATGATCGATCACATCTTCGTGCAAGATCTCGACTTGGAGAAATTTGTAGAGATAGCAGAATTGATCGCAGCAATGGATGACAGTAAATTCAAAGTAGAGTTGCAGAAAAAGATCGAATCGCAAATGGAGTTGTCTTCCAAAGCAGAAAAGGCGAATCAGTATATAATGCTAACTATTCTACAGTCTTTGCAAAAAGACACACTAGCAAATAATACCCCGGCATTTAGTATAATCAAATACAGCGACCTGGCTGAGAATGGCACCGTTAGTGGTTTGCAATTTTTCTATAACGATTCAGACGGAAAACTATCATATGATGAATTCATCAAAATGTATCGTTCAGACTACAACTGGAAAATAGAAGACCATGATCATTTCACTAGAGTATATAGTGTGTCTGGAAAACAAGTTGAGATATTGAGCAATAAGCCATCAAGCGTGGCTGATGGTTATTTTGCTATTCAGGAATATTTAAAAAGTAAGGATCGAAAGACCAAAATATTCATTCACAGAGGCTATAGTTATCATGTTGAAAAAACGATAAACCATATAGAGCAAAGTGCAAAACTAGTATTTCTGGGATCTTGCGGTGGATATTATAAAGTAGATGAAGTCATGCAAAAATCTCCGGAGGCTCATGTAATATCAACAAGACAGATTGCAACCCACAACCTGAACAATCCTCTAATTTATAAGATCACCGAAGAGCTAAGAAAAAATGAAGAGATAGATTGGAAAGAGTTCTGGAAAGATGCCCAATCTGAATTAAAAAGTAATCGGATTAACGATTACATCGCCCCACATAAAAATTTCAGTCACCGCCTCATAAATTCTTACTTCGATGTACTGGGTATATAGTGCACTGCTTATTGGAGCTATCCATCTAATTACATTTCCTGTTCCAGCTCAAAGCAACAATTCTGACGATAAAAATTATGAAACTTTGGAGTCCTATGTAAAAGAAATAACTGAGCTCCAAAGCGGTACGAACTCCAACGTATCTATCAATAATATCAAGCAATTACTTCTTCAGAATAAAAGTGAAGCATTCTTTAAAGCGATGATGGCTTATGAAATTTTATCAGACATGAAGACTGCAGAAAAAGATCAGACAACTTTCTCTTCTAATCATCTGATCTTCCTCGAAGATTATCTCATACAGCTTAATAAAAGCACGCTTGATCAATATTTAGAAGAGAATCCATTGCTGGCAATTCATAACTTCAGGTACCTTTCTGCTTATAGTGGTATTGAAAGTTTTCTCGTAAACTATATCTCTGTATATCCTCTAGATATCTTGAATATTTACCCTGAAATTCAAAAAAGAAATTACAATCTCAAGATCCTGGACAAACTTTGCAGTGTTATTCCGTCTATTGTTAAAGACTACCTGGGCTCCAATCATATTATCAAACGTGACTTTATGAAGTTGTCTTCTGAAAATGCCAGAGTTTTAAAACAGATCTACCTAAACGATCCTAATGACAACAAGCTATATGCATTTGCCGAAGAGATAAAAAATAGTAGTTTGACAATTAAGGAAGCGCGATCTATTTGCGATGATAATGGAAGATATTTCCAGGAGATGGTTAAATCCTTCCTATCAAATGAACATTATATCAGGCACTCTCTAAATGCACTACTCAAAGAAGAAAGTCTAAAGTTGATGAGAGCTCTCAATGATGATCATATGAACACCAATTTTGAGAGCAGATTCAAACCCGTTTCACACCTGACTTCTCAAGAGCTTTATGTTCTGCTTATCCAGTCTGAAGAGGAAGTTTTCACTTCTACTTTTAATGGTCTTTATGAAATTTTAACTGCGAAAATTCAGGGAGACGCTACTGCATTTCTATCATCAGTCAACTATAGAGAATTTAGAAGTTTCTTGAGATTACTGGCATCCTTCGGGAAACTGGAAAACTGGCTTGAGCTGATAAATGACAGTGATCGTTCAGAGCTGCTGAATAGATTTGTAAGCTCTCTTGAGACTTACCGAACACTAGACGAAGCGATCACAGTGGCAGATGCCATAGGAAGCATTAGTGATGAAATATTAAAAGCAGATCTGAACAGAGAGATTCAAGATCAGTTTTCTCGCTGCAGACATCATAAACAAGAGCGTGGCATAGCAATTTACAGGGTTCTAAAGAGCTTAGCTTCAATAGATGATCTAAGTTTATTTCAGGATCAATATGCGATCACTTCAATAGATAAGATCGAAAGAAGTGAGCTGTTCAATTCAAATGGGAAACACATCCAACAGCATTACTTTTATGATGATGACGATGGCAGAGAATCCTTTGCATCCTTTATAGCACAATTCTCTTCACAGTGGTTGATATCAGATAAAGGCACATACATCATCATCTCACCGGTAAGGAATCCTGATATATTGATGTTTGTCAACAAGCCAGAATTCGAAACTGACGGGCATCAAGACATTCGGGAATATCTTATGATAAATAAAATGTCTCCCCAGGTTATTGTTCATCGAGGGCATAGCTTTTATTCAGACAAGACCATCAGGCACATTGATGCTTCGACTAAGATAGCGATCATTGGCTCTTGTGGCAGTTACCATAGCATCTACAAAGTTTTAGAGAAATCTGCGGAAATACATGTGATCAGCTCTAAGCAGATCGCAAGTCAGCATGTTAATAATCCTTTGTTATTGTTATTGGCAAAAGCTATTATGACGGAAAGAGATCTTGAGTGGCCGATATTCTGGGAAGCTTTGAAAACCAATTTAAGTCAGAACCGCTATGCTTCAGAAAAATTCGTTGATTATGTTCCTCCACACAAGAATCTGGGAATACTGTTTGTGAGGGCATACGATAAAGTACGGACAGGTCAGTAATTCCAGAGTTCGATCAATTTTTCTCTAAATCTCTTAATTGGTAAATAATCGCTCTCGAGGTTTGCAGCAAATGGCACCGGAGTATCAAGGCTTGCAACTCTCATTATCGGCGCATCGAGATCTTCGAATAATTCTTGAGAGATCTTTGCTGAAATTTCGGCACCGATACCGCCGGTCATATTGTCTTCGTGAAAAACGATCAGCTTCCCAGTCTTTTTAACAGAATCCATTATGGTTTCCCAATCCATTGGGATAAGTGTTTGCAAGTCGATCACATCTGCAGAAACTTCAGTCTCTTCATCGAGGATCTTTTGAGCCCAATGCACTCCAAATCCATACGTCACTATCGTGAGATCGTCGCCTTCGCGAGCTAATCGTGCTTTACCGATCTCAAGCGTATAATAATCATCAGGAACTTCGGCAGCAAGACTTCGATATAAAGCCTTATGCTCGAAAAACATGACAGGATTTGGATCCTCTATTGCTGCACATAACAAGCCTTTCGCAGCAGCAGGAGTTGATGGGTAAACGATTTTCAGTCCGGGCACATGGAAAAACCATGATTCATTGGATTGAGAATGAAAAGGCCCTGCTCCTACACCGGCACCGGTTGGCATTCGGATCACGACATCGGCATTGACATTCCAACGGTAATGGATCTTTGCCAATACATTTACAATAGCATTGAATCCGGTAGATACAAAATCTGCAAACTGCATTTCTACCATGGATTTATAACCCTTCATCGAAAGACCAAGCGCTGCGCTAAGAATTCCAGATTCACATAGAGGTGTATTTCGCACTCTTTCCTTACCGAATTCATTCAGGAAACCGTCTGTAATTTTGAAAACTCCTCCGTATTCTGCAATATCCTGACCCATAAGAACCAGATTATCGTACTTTGTCATACTCTGACGCAAACCATCAGAGATCGCATCAACTAAGCGCTTTTCTGAAGTTGAATTTGAAACAGGAGGGATCACAATTTGATCGTGGTTTTTGTAAACATCAGCAAGCTCACGATCAGTATCTGCAGCAATGTCTTCATCCGCGTAAGCTTCAGCCAAAGCTTCTTCAATTTCCTTATGAATCTCTTTTTCGAGATGTGTTGCATCCTCTTGTTTGATGACCCCTTCAGCAATAAGGTATTCTTGATAGTTTATTACAGGATCTTTACTGCGCCAGTATTCCATAAGTTGAGCAGGAACATACTTTGTACCCGAAGCTTCTTCATGACCTCGCATTCTGAATGTTCTGCATTCCAATAAAACCGGTTTAGGATCCTTTCGCATTCTTGATAAGATCTCTGAAACCGTATTATATACCTCGAGAATATTATTACCATCAATGGAATGAGCTTCCATACCATAACCCTGGCCGCGATCAGCCAGGCTCGAACAACGATACTGCTCGTTGACGGGAGTTGACAATCCGTATCCGTTATTTTCGATTATAAATAAAACAGGTAAGTCCCAAACCGAAGCGATATTTAATGCTTCATGAGTATCACCCTGACTACTTCCACCGTCACCGCAAAAAGCAACAGCTACTTTTTCTTCTTTATTTAGTTTATTTCCTAAGCCGATGCCGTTGGCAATACACATTTGAGGACCGAGATGCGACACCATGCCGCTGATATGATAATCCAGTGTTCCAAAATGAAAAGATCGGTCTCGACCTTTAGTAAAACCACCTTCTTTACCCTGAAATTGCTTGAATAGATTGGGAAGAGGCACATTTCGACTGGTAAAGACGCCAAGATTCCTGTGCAGTGGGAAGATAAATTCATCGGGATCGAGTGCTTTAGTAACACCCACAGCAATAGCTTCCTGTCCGATACCCGCGAACCATTTGGAAACCTTACCTTGTCTTAAAAGGTTCAGCATTTTATTCTCGACCAGACGTGGTTTTAAAATTGCTTTATGAAGGTCAATCAGTATCTGATCAGAAAGATCTCCTTTTTCGAATTTGAAACCGGTAATTTCCAACTTCTCTATCATGTTTAATTTTTACGAAAGAGTATTAATCGGGTTGTTTAGATATCGTAGCTGGAGGAATTTTGTTGACTCTTCTTTGATGTCTGCCACCTTCAAATTCTGTCGTGAAAAATGTATCTGCAAAAAGAAAAGCATCAGCATTGGAGATAAAGCGGGAAGGCAGGCAAATTATATTGGCATTATTGTGAAGTCGAGCCAACCTGGTGATCTCTTCGGTCCAGCAAATAGCAGCTCGGATACCGGCATGTTTATTTGCGGTCATAGCAACACCGTTAGCACTTCCACAAAGTAAAATTCCGAAAGAACCATTATCGACAACAAAGTCGCAAACAGGATGCACAAAATCAGGATAATCAACAGATTCCTCTGATTGAGTTCCGAAATCCTCCACTTGGTGATCTTTAGAGACAAGATAATCTTTGAGCGCTTCTTTCATTTTAAACCCTGCGTGATCGCAGCCGATGGCAATTTTCATTTCTGTAAGATTTTGTTTAAGAATCCATCTTAGCCAGTCTATTTTTTTCGACCCTGGCTGCAATGAAAATACTTATTTCATACAATATACACACTGGCAGTGTCACCATGATCTGCGTTCCAACATCTGCAGGAGTTATAATGGCTGCTATCAGTAGAATTACAACAAAAGCATGCTTTCTATAACTCCTCATCATATCCGGGCCTACCAGACCAACTTTTGCCAGAAAATAGACAACCATCGGCAGTTCGAAAAGAATACCGGAAGCCATCACGAACATGGTGATAAAGCCCATATAATTCTTAAGTGAGAAGTTGTTCCCGATCGCTGAGCTCACCTCGTAATTGGCGAAAAAATTAACTGAAAAAGGCATGAGCACATAGTAGCCAAATGCAATACCCATGAAAAACAACAATGAGCTAAAGAAAATTATAACCCGGGAATACTTCATTTCCTCAGAATAGAGTGCAGGCTTAATGAAGCGCCACATCTCCCAGAATATATATGGAAAGCTGATAACGAAACCTAGAATCAATGAAGTTTTAAGATGGACAAGGAATTGCCCTGCTAATTCAAGATTAATAATATTGAAAGTGATCTCATTTATGCAGAAGCGATCACTGAGCATAATTTTATCGCTCAGATAACAGAGAGCGCGGTATGTTGGGAAATCCTCTCTTACCGGACCGAAGAGCACATAGTCGAAGATAAAGCGTTTGTTAAGAAAAGCCACTATCATAAAAACCACCACAGCTATAGCAGATCTAATAATATGCCAGCGCAATTCCTCGAGATGGTCGAAAAAGGACATCTCTTTTTCCAGCGGTCTTTTTTTTGCTTTACTCACATCAATTTATTGAGAAGTGAGCGCAAAAATACTGCTTAATTACTTTCAAGAATATCAAATACGGCTTGAATATCCGGAGATAGAATAATTTCTGTTCTCCGATTATTGCTACGGCCCTGAGCGGTCTCATTCTTATCTATCGGGAAATATTCACTTCTACCAGAAGCAACAACTCTGTATGGATCGATCGCGTGTCCTCCGGTAGTCAAAATTTTAACGACTGAAGTTGCACGCATCACACTAAGATCCCAATTGTCTTTTATATCACCACCGCTGGAAAAGAATGGAACATTATCTGTGTGTCCTTCGACCACAACTTTTAGATCTGTTTCGTTCTGAAGTGCAGCAGCAAGTCTAATTAAAGCTTCCTTCCCTTTTGGGTCAACCTTTGCGCTTCCGCTTTTGAACAGCAAGTTCTCAGACATAGAAACATAGATCCTGCCATCTTTTAGTTTTACAGTAAGGTCATCACTTGAAATACCGGTAAGTGCTTTGGTGATGTTAGCCTTTAATTGGGCAGCAGCCTGATCTTTCTTTTTAAGCATCTCCTCAAGCTCGACGAGCTTTTTTTCCCGTAAGCTTAGATCTTTGTTTAAAGCATCGATCTTACTAGCTTTTTCGTTCAGATTTGCTTCCAAAGTTGACAGTGCTTCTTGTTTTAGCTGCAATTCACTCTCTTTTTCTGAAAGCTTCTCATTCAACTCCCTCATCTCCTTGGCTGAATTTGCCGCTAAAGCTTTATTCTGGGAAATGCTTTGGGCTAACTGCACATTGAGGTTTGCAATTTCATTTGATGATGTGGTCAACTCAGAAAATAATCTAATGGTATCTTTCACAAGAGCCTTGTTGTATCTGTTTAGTTTTTCATTCTCTGCAGTTAAGGATCTATTGATCAGGCGTTCTTCCGCCAGGTCTGACTTACACAGATCTTTTTGAACTTTATATCTTTCAGATAAGGCAGCTTGCTCATCATATTTCTTTACAGACACACAAGATTGTGTGATCATCGCCAGCGCAATAAAACTGACCAATACAAATTTGATTTTCATATTAATTGAGTTTGTACAAAGTTATAACTATAACGTATCATGAGGCATTTCTAATATTTAACCTTTCCACAGCGTTAAGATATATGAACAATTAAAATGACAACGATCATGTTGATCAGCGGTAAAAATATACTTGATGTTTTACCTATTTTTGTGCGCCAAACTCCAACTTAAAATATGAAAAACCACCTGAGCAGAATTTTACTAACTATCCTTTTCTTAGCAACCGTCCAAGTAATGGCACCTGCGCAGGACAATGGTAAAAAAGAAGACAAAGCTCATGCTAGAGAAGCTAAAGCTAAGATGAAGGAAGCCTTGCGTGAAGAAAAGAGAAAAGAGAAGGAAGCTTTGAAGTTAGACAAGGCACTTGCAAAGGATGCAAAACAAAAAATGAGATTAGCCGAAAATGAGGCGAAAGAAACTGCAAAAGCCAATAGTGAAGGACTCAGTTGGAAAGATTATCGGGAAGCCGGCGACGAGCTGTTTTACAAAGGTTATTACTATGATGCTATTCCATATTATCAGCGTGGAGCTGAATTAAAACCAGACAAGATCTGCCTGCCTTGTAAGATCGCAGAATCATACCATTTAACAAGAGACTATCAGAAAGCGGAAGATTGGTTTCAGAAAGTTCTGGCTATTGATTCAACTAAGAATAAATACCCTCTCACCCGCTTCTTTTATGCCATGAACATTAAGTCACAAGGGAGATATAAAGAAGCGATCAGGGAGTTGAATAAGTTCATGGGACAGAATAGAAAAAAGAAAAAAACGAAAAGTAAAAAATCAGATCCAATCGATGAGTACCTGAGACTAGCAAGACGAGAAAGACTTGGAGCGGAACAGGGTCAAGCAATGGCTGATACATTCACGATGTCTAAGAACAATATTAAACGATTAGACGATGTGTTCAATAAAGATGGTTTTGAAACGGCACCATATTATGTAGATGGACAACAGTTCGTATATACCCAAATGCCGGCTGACATATTCACTTCTAAAAAAAGTGCAAACTTAGGTAGTCAAAGAGGAAAAATTTATGCCGCAAGAGACATCAGTGGATTTTGGAGAAGCGACGGGGAAATATCAGGGAACGTGAATAAAGGCGAGCTTCATGTAATGGATCCAGCTTACAGTACAGATGGAAAGAGGATCTACTATTCAAAATGTGATAATAACGGAAAGCCCGGAATGCTATGTAAGATTTATTATAGTGAGATCAGTGTTCGAGGGTGGACAGAAGGAGTAGAATTAGGACCCGAAATTAATGTAGAAGGGTACAGTAGTATGCAGCCAAACTTATCTTTGGATGAAGACAGCAATGAAGTGCTGTATTTTGTATCAGACAGGCCTGGAAGCAGAGGTGGATTTGATATCTGGTACTCTGTTAAAGTTGATGATGGGTCTTTTAAGAGAGCACGAAATGCAGGTGGTATCATAAATACCAGACAAAATGAAGTAACACCATTTTTCGACAGCAATAAGAAGTATTTGTACTTCAGTTCCAATGGACATGCCAACATCGGGGGATTGGATGTATTTAAAGCGCTCAGGAACGATTACGGAGGATGGGAAAGACCTGTAAACTTACAAATGCCGATAAATTCAGCGGCAGATGACTGGCATTTTGTTCTAAACAAGGAAAGCTTCAAAGGTTTATTTGCATCGAACAGAGCATCAGGAAACTCTGCATATGGTGAAACTTGTTGCGAGGATATATATATGATAAGCTATGCAGAGCCGGTATTCGCTGTTCAGGGGAAAGTTTTCGAAGAGTACGATGGCAGAAGGGAGAAATCAATAAATGGTTTTGTTACCTTATTCAATTCGACCAATGACTCCATGGTAGGATCGTATAGCATGATAGGGAAAGAAAACTTTTACTTTAAACTGGAAGCGAATAAGAATTACTTTTTTGTAACGACAAAAGAGGGTTTCGGTGACCTTATTTATGAGTTCAATACAAAAAATTTGCGCTTCTCAGATACCCTTGAAATAGACCTGGTACTGATCAGGGAAGATGCAGAAGTTGATTGGAGCGGCACATTGATAGGTACGGTGTTCTTCGAATATGATAAGTTTCAGCTTAAACGAGAAGCAGTCTTCACTATGGATTCTGTGGTAAGCTTTATCAAACTGCATCCTGAGTATCTCTATGAAGCCGGTGGCCACACAGACAATAAAGGAACAGACGAATACAATCAGAAACTTTCTCTGGAGCGTGCTCTTGCCGTTAGAAAGTACATTCTTTCTAAAGGTGTAGAAGATAAGAAGATCAAAGCTGTCGGATATGGGGAAAGCAAACCACTCGCACCAAATGAGTTGCCAGATGGGTCAGAAAACCCTAAAGGTCGTGAAATGAACAGACGAGTTGAATTCAAAGTGGTCGAAAAAGTAAAGCTACCATAGCATCTGAAAATCTAAAGCAGATTAAAACTGTTTCGAATATTTGAAAAATTGTTATTTTTAATGGCTCTAGTATTTTCCAGACAATAAATTAACAATCCAAAAATTTAAAAACATGAAAAGATTCTTCCTTTCGATCATGGTAGTCGCGATGATCGGTTTAATGAAGTCAGATGCACAAATTCTGATCTCTAAAGTCGATCCTGCAGGAGACCTGATCACGATAACAAATTACGGTGCAGGACCTGCTTCTGTCACTGCTACCTGGCAGTTTTGTTCTAATTTTGGTTACATCAGCTTCGCCACTATACCGATAGTTGATGGCCTTGGAAATTTTCCGACATTGCCATCAGGAGCTTCAGTAACCTTTAAGTGGAATGGTGGCCTGAACAACACTGCCGCAGATCTTGGTCTTTACAATTCAAGTAACTTTGGTTCAGCAGCTGCTATGGAGCACTTTGTTCAATGGGGGAGCGGTGGAAACGGTCGAGAAAATGTAGCCGTTGCCAAGGGAATTTGGACCGGTGGAACATTTCTAACCAATACGACAACAAATCCGGGACCGGGTGTTTTCGGATATAATGGAGCACCTGCTCCGGCTGGAGTTGGAGATTGGATGAACATGGTGAATGTGACACTGTCCGTCGACATGTCCTTTGAAACAGTAAATGCAGCAGGAGTTCATGTGGCGGGAAGTTTCCAGGGATGGAACCCGGGCTCAACTCCGATGACCGATATTGGCAATAACTGCTGGGAACACACCTTTTGCTATCCTGCAGGAGCAAATTTCCAGTACAAATATATCAACGGGAACATGTGGGGGCAGGACGAGTCTGTAACTGATCCACTTTGCGGTGGAGCAGGAGGTTATGGAACTGACAGAACAGATACACTTCCTAACGGAGATGTCACCATTCCTAAAGTATGTTTTGGAACTTGTAATCCATGTATTGCACCGATTTCACTTACATTATATGTCGATATGTCTAAAGTAGCGACAATTGCAGATACTGTTCACGTAGCCGGCTCTTTCAACGGATTCAACCCTGCAGCAACACCGATGACTCATATTGGTGATAGTGTTTATTGTGTAACCGTCTCTGTTATACCTGGTTCAAGTATAAATTACAAATTTATTAATGGAAATTCCTTTAATGGAGATGAGCCTGAAAATGTGGTTTCCGGACCGTGTGCTGCCAATAATGGATTTGGTGACAGAACTTATAATGTTCCTTTAGGAATACCGAACGACACTATCTCTGTAGTTTGTTTCAATTCTTGTTTTACTTGCGACAATATTGTAAACCTGACATTATATGTAAACACTTGCCTTATAGATTCTGTAAGTGAATTCGGAATGTTCGTTGGAGGTACTTTCAATAATTTCGATGCCGGAGTAACTCATATGGCTGACTCAGGAAATGGAATCTGGTGTGCAACCGTGCAGGTGAACAAAGGCGATACTATCCGTTACAAATTTAATAACGGAGGATCGATCGGAGGAGTATATGAGATAGGAGATACACTTTGTGGAACATCTGATGGCTTCGGTGATAGAATAGTTATCATTGGAAATACCGATGTGGTATTAGATACAGTATGTTGGAATGAGTGCGATGACTGCG
This sequence comes from Chitinophagales bacterium, assembly GCA_013001465.1. Classification (GTDB taxonomy): domain Bacteria; phylum Bacteroidota; class Bacteroidia; order Chitinophagales; family JABDMM01; genus JABDMM01. The sequence continues at coordinate 70,670 of JABDMM010000039.1, forward strand.
TAAAAAGCACATGCCCTGTTCCAACAGGTGCACTTACAAACAATATTGGTTTCTTTTCTGCAAATTTAACATGGGATGTAATGGCAAACTCTGTTGGATATCAACTTCAAGGCGGTCTTATGGGATCGAATCCAAACAGTTATGTCACATTTGATAGAAATGGAGCAACCAACAATTCACTAGCTGCATCCGGCTTAACAAAGAATACAAGTTATGAATGGCAGGTAAGAAACGCATGTCTCGATGCTCAGAGTCAGGTTGTATACTCTGACTGGACTCCGCTTGTGTTCTTTTCAACCTTGAACTGTGCTGCACCAAATCCTTCGAGCACAACGAACGTTACCAGCAAAAAAGCAAGGTTAAACTGGACGATAATGCCAAACTCGATCGGCTACATAATTCGTGGACAAGCAATTGGAGGTTCTGTTGTAACACTTAATGTACCGGGAGGAAGCACAAATTTTCTTCAAGCGACAGGACTAACACCAAACACCTCTTATGCGTGGGCAGTTACAAATGTATGCAGTACATCGCCATTCATTGAAAGTCAGTTTAGTCAAAGCATGATCAACAACTTTACGACATTGCCATCTGCTACATCTAAAGTTGCGAGCGTAAGCGGAGAACTGTTTATTTATCCGAATCCTGCAGACAATATGTTGAATATCCTCAATCTCGAAGAAGGAGAAAACGACATTAGTTTGTATGATCTAAGTGGTAAACTGATAATGGAAATGACAACTGAACAATCTGGGATCCAAATGGAAATAACCAATGTTCCTGCAGGAATTTATCAGATCGTAATTGAAAATGCAAAAAATGTAAGAACCGAGAAGTTGATAATTTCAAAATAATCAACAGCATTCATATACTAAAAAAGCCCCGTTTATCAGCGGGGCTTTTTTATTATCACAGTATTTAAATATTTCTTATGAAGCTCTGGAAACTCTTTTGAGTTTATTGATTATAGCCCCAAGTTGCTCCTGATCGCGCCTTAACTGCCAAATAGAAGCAGCAGAATTAAGCTCGACAATCATATCCTTATTCTTGAAGAATTCAATTTTAAATTTATAACCACGCTGACCTGCACGCTTTTTTATTTCATGACTGAAATTTAAGTCAGAATAAGAGATCTCTTTTGCTGTATCACCTTTATCAAAGTATTTTCTTACTCCAATAATCACTTTCTTTTCGTGATCATCAAAGCGAACATAAGTGATCTCCTTTTTTCTCACCTTTTTAATTATGAAATAAAGAGTTATAAGCAACCCCAGAACTATACTGATGACTACCCATATATATGGTTTAGCCACAACAAGCGCAAGAGGATCACTCATATCATAAGGATCAGCTATCCAGTTTTTACTGTTGGATTGCAGTAACATCCAGGGTCCGAGAAAAACTGTCACGGTCCCAATTAGGAAAATGAAAAAATTCTCTACAAAGAGATATCCCCAATCGTTATGAATGTATTTTTTGGATGGTTTATACATAGAAACTTCCAAATCCCGAGTTATTTGATTTGACAAATTCACTTTTAAAATACTAAATTTTTAATTACACGCAACAAAGAAACGTACTTCAATGATAAAATCGACTTTTTAAAAGGACTACAATTTGTTAATATCTAATACGGAGGTAAATATGAAAAGGTTTACAAAATCAAAGCATTGAGTATGATTTAGATAGCAAGGTTTCCTAAAATCTGAAATAAAAATGAAGTCTGTTAACAAGATTTGAATAACGTCTCAGGAAATCCTTCAAATATTCGACTTAAGAAATATAATTTTATTCGATGCCAAAAGTCAGGACAGCATATGTATGCCAAAACTGTGGAGTTACTTCAGCAAAATGGATAGGAAAGTGTCCCGGATGCAATGAATGGAACACCTATACCGAGGAAATTCTTGAAAGAGAAGACAGCAACAATAAACCTCAGGTCGAAATCAAAAAGATCTGGGATAACTCAGAAGCCGTTCCACTAAATATTCGGGACATCGATTTTGAAGACTCAAAACGACTGTCTACAAGAGATATTGAATTTGATAGTGTTCTTGGTGGTGGGATTGTGAAGGGCTCTCTAATACTATTAGGAGGTGAACCTGGGATTGGCAAGTCGACACTACTCCTGCAAACTGCGCTTAAAATCTTTCCTTTAAAGGTACTCTATATCAGTGGAGAAGAGAGTGCAAGACAATTAAAATTAAGAGCTCAGCGACTCAATATTGAAAACGATCATTGTTTCATTTATACTGAAACATCAACGCTAAAGATATTCAAGGAAGCTAAAAAGATCAGACCCGATCTTGTGATCATCGATTCTATACAAACCATGCATTCACCATACATCGAATCGATGCCAGGCAGTATTTCTCAGATCCGCGAATGTGCGGGAGAGATGCAGCGTTTTGCAAAGGAATCCAATATTCCGATCTTTCTTATTGGCCACATTACTAAAGATGGCTCACTGGCAGGACCTAAAGTGCTGGAACATATCGTCGATGCTGTGTTACAGTTTGAAGGAGACAGGCATTACACATACAGGATTCTGCGTACTATGAAGAATCGCTTTGGAAGTACTGCTACGATAGGTATTTATGACATGAATTCTACAGGTCTGCGCGCAGTCGAAAATCCATCTGAAATTCTTGTCACAAAAAGAGAAGAGCAACTTTCGGGGATCGCAATCGCTTCGATGATCGAAGGTATCAGACCCTTTCTTATTGAAACCCAGGCATTGGTGTCGCATTCTTCTTTTGGTATGCCTCAAAGGACGGCAACCGGCTTCGACCACAGAAGGCTTACTATGTTGGTGGCAGTGCTTGAGAAAAGATTAGGACTTGATCTCGGCAAAAAAGATGTCTTTCTTAATATCGCCGGAGGAATTAAAGTCGATGACCCTGCTACAGATCTATCTGTCGTCGCATCCATAATTTCCAGCGCTCGCGATTCAGTTATTCCTCCGGATTTTGCATTTACAGGTGAAATTGGACTTAGCGGCGAAGTTCGGGCAGTAAACAGGATCGAAAAAAGGATCGAAGAAGCTCAAAAATTAGGATTCTCTCGTATTTTTATTTCAAATTATCAATCCGCTCCCTCAAGTAAAAAGTATAGCATCGATATTGTGAGACTCTCGAGGATACAGGAACTACTTAAATATATTAATTGATGGAAAGAACTGAACTGAGCGACCTTGGAGAATTCAAGCTTATTGAAAAGCTTACATCAAAATTCAAAACATACCACCCATCAACTGTCAGGGGTGTTGGTGATGATGCTGCTGTGATAAAAAATAGATCAGGACTCACTGTGGTCACTACAGACCTGCTACTAGAAGGAGTTCACTTTGATCTCTCTTACTTTCCTTTAAAGCATTTAGGTTATAAATCCGTGATGGTTAATCTCTCGGATGTCTGCGCAATGAATGGCAAAACAGAGCAGATCACGGTTTCTATTGCATTGTCGAACAGGTTTTCACTAGAAGCTGTGGAAGAACTTTATGAAGGAATTCGGTATGCATGCAGTTATGCTGAAATCGACCTGATCGGAGGTGATACGTCAACATCGCTTAAAGGACTGGTGATAAGCGTTACTGCGATCGGAACAGTGGACGAGAAAAAAATCACATACAGGAAAGGAGCTAAAGCCGGGGATATCATTTGTGTATCTGGTGACCTTGGAGCTGCTTATACCGGTCTTCAACTCCTAGAGCGGGAAAAACAGATCTTTATTGAAAATCCTGATATACAACCCGACCTGGAAAATCAGGAACACATAGTAGGTAAGTTCCTGAAACCTGATGCCAGAATGGATATCGTAAAGCTACTAGCAGAACTTGAGATCGTTCCTACTTCGATGATCGATGTGTCTGACGGTTTATCATCAGACTTGCTTCATATTTGTCACCACTCGAACGTAGGATGCAAGTTGTTCGAGTCGAAAATTCCGATTCATGGCGACACCTATAACATGGCACTTAAATTTCAGCACGATCCTACAACATGCGCATTGAACGGAGGTGAGGATTATGAACTGCTTTTTACCATAGATCCTGCAGAATTGAACAAGTTCACTGAGGACCACAATGTGAGAGCGATCGGTGAGATCACCGATAAGGCTCATGGATATAAGCTAATATCGAAATCAAATAATGAGCATGATCTTATTGCTCAAGGTTGGCAGCACATGAATCAATAAGTCTGAGCAGATTTAACTCCTTTTAGGATAGACTTTACACTTGCCCTTTTTCTGTAATTGTAGTTGAACTGGACGAAAACAATTTTTCCTTTTTGATCGATCACATAAGTTGCAGGAATGGGCAAAAATGATTCAGATGCACCATTATGTGCAGCAATATTAGTGTCCAGATCTTCTTCGATCTTAATATCATAATCTTCGTGCACTTTGAACAAAACATCGAAATTCTTCATAATGCTCATATCCTTATCGCCTAAGATCGAAAAGTTGGCACCGGATTCTCTGAGAAGTTCTTTCTGATGCGTTTGCATTTCCGGGCTCACAGCAATAAATGAAGCACCGGCTTCACTTATCATCGGAATTGAATCGGTAATGGCAGAATAATAGCGAACACAAACCGGACACCAGGATGCACGATAGAATTGTAATACAACCGGTCCTTTCTCCAGCATTGTTTTTGAAGATATGGTCTTTCCATTTTGATCTACTCCAACAAAATAAGGTGCCCGCTGGCCAACTTTCAGGCCGGTTGGGATCATCGCCTTATCGTCTATCCCAAAAAGTGTTAGATCAAAAACCTCGTCTTCTCCTGAAACGGAAGCTGAAGTAGTATTTTGAATTGTATTTGACGATCCGGAGTCGCTATTATTCACTATCTCTTCCTTTTGTTTACATTGTACAAACAATAAGGGTACTAAAAAAAGAAGTATTAATTTACTTTTGATATTGAGTTTCATGGTATTTAAGTTTGACTAAGCGTTATTTATGATATTTCCAATTGGTGATGATCAGGTTAGAGGAGGCAGTATACCCATATTCAGCTATGGGTTTATTGTCCTGAACATTCTGATCTTCATCTTTCAATTATCCTTAACAGAACAAGGACTATACCAATTTTACGAAAACTTTGCCACAAGACCGGATGAGATTCTTCAAGGTGAGGAATGGCATACGTTGGTTAGCTCGATGTTCCTTCATGGTGGGTGGATGCACCTGATCGGGAACATGATGTTTCTGTGGGTATTTGGCGATAATATTGAAGCGACGATCGGGAATTTTCGATTCTTGCTATTCTATCTTGCAGGCGGAGTATTTGCTTCATTTTCACACGTGTTTTTCAATCTTGGAAGTGAAATATTTACCTTGGGAGCAAGTGGTGCTATATCAGCAGTTTTAGGAGCTTACCTGGTCATGTTCCCGAGATCCAGGATCAAAATGTGGGTGATAATTCTGTTCAGGAGCTTCAAGATCGCTGCATTTTTGTTTCTTGGATTTTGGATCGTTCAGCAATTGATCAGTGGAATTGGAAGTCTAAATCAAAGCGGAGCAGGTGTAGCGTGGTGGGCGCATATCGGAGGTTTTGTGTTTGGTGTTATCTTCGGCTTATTTAACAGGAAAAAGGCTCTCGCAATGGTTTATGGAAACTAATTCTTCAACACCATATTAGAAACTGTATCACCGATCGAAAGAGACGAAGTTGCTGCAGGAGAAGGTGCATTACAGACATTGATAACCCTGTCATCGTCGTAAAAAATAAAATCATCGACCAGTTCGCCATTATCCCTGCATGCCAAAGCCCTAACTCCTGCTCCACCTTTTACCAGATCTGCTTCAGTTATTTCAGGGATCAGTTCCTGAAGAGCTTTGGTAAAAGCACTTTTCGATAAAGAGCGATAGAATTCGCCAATACCTATCTTCCAATACTTCGATGCCATTTTCAAGAAGCCTTTGTATGTAATCGTTTCGACGAATTCATTCAGTTTAAAATCAAAAAACTCATAACCCTCTCTTTTAAATGCCAGAACCGCATTAGGCCCAGCTTCAACTCCGCCCTTAGCCATTCTGGTATAGTGCACTCCCAGCCAAGGGAAGGCGGGATCAGGAGCAGGATAGATCAACGCATTGACCAAATACTCCTTCTCTTTTTTTAGTTTATAATACTCTCCTCTGAAAGGAAGGATCTTCATTTCGAGAGCTTTATCATGCGTGAGTTTTGCAAGTTTATCCGAATACAAACCGGCGCAATTCACCACTTTCTTTCCTGTGAAAACTCTATCCTCACTGCAATGAATTTCGGTATGATCACTGTGTTTCTTAATATTATTCACCTTACAATCGAGTATGATCTCACCACCAGCACTTTTTATTAGTTCAGCATACATTTCGGCAACGATCCTGTAGTCGACAATACCAGCCTGAGGGACCCAAATTGCTTTTATACCATTGACATGAGGTTCCTTTTCACGCATCTCATCGAGACCGATCATCTTAAGACCTTCGAGCTTGTTTGCGACACCCTTTTCATATACTGCCTGAAGAGACTCAAGCTGACTTTCCCTGGTAGCCACTATTATTTTACCTGTGATCTCGTAAGGAATATCGTATCGTTGGCAAAAATCAAGAAGCATCTGATAACCCCTGATGCAATTAATGGCTCTTAAGCTACCCGGTTTATAGTATACACCTGAATGGATAACGCCACTATTGTTTCCGGATTGATGAACGGCAATTCTCTCCTCCTTTTCAAGAATAGCGAGCTTGGTATCGGCATTTTTTTCGAGGATCTTCAAAGCTGTAGCCAAACCAACGATTCCACCACCAATAATTATGACATCATACTTCATAATATAAAGCTTAATTCGAGCGCAAAAGTAATAATAAAAGACAGGGGAATTAAAAAATGAGAATTTAGGAACAGGATTTGAAGTTTGCAAACGCAACATTCTGATATTGAATCCGTAACTATAACTAAACCATGATCTTATCCTACAATGGATCAGATAAAAACTCAGAATTCTCGACACTACCATTCTACTGAAGGTGCTGAAGCATTGATTAATCAGCATACACAGCTTACCTATGTCTTTTTCGAAAGGTCTGCCGATCTTTTGGCTATTCTGGATTTTAAGGGAAATTTATTGCAGTTTAATCCTGCCTGGGAACAGAAATTAGGGTTTAGCAGGACAGAATTTGAGAAAAATAATTTCCTTCATTTTGTCGCCAGAGAAGATCAAAAAAGAAGTAAAAACCTTCTAAACAAGATCAGGCAAGGGCAATTCCGGGATAATTTCGAAAATCGTTTATATACGATAGAAACAAAACAGATCTGGGTTGAATGGAATTTCTTTGTTGATAGAGAGAAAAAATTGATCCTTCTACAAGGAAAGGAGACTACGGAAGAAAAAAACAACGAAGCTCAGTTGAAATTCCAGCTAGCTTTTGGGGAATTGATCTCCGGCATTTCCAATAAACTGTTAATGAGTAATATCGACAAGACCGATGAATCGATCATGGAATCGTTAAAAATGGTTGGTGATTTCCTTAAAGTAGATCGTGTCTTCTTCCATAAAGTAGTAGACGATTGCTTTACTGTTAAAAGATTATATGGTTGGCGGTCAAGTCAGGATGGAGGTAGCATAATAGGAGATCAGTTCTGCCTTCAAAATTTCCCATATGCTTACGAGCAATTACATTCAACGGGAGTATTCTATGTTCCTTCCGCCGATATGCTTGATGAGAGGTATGTTGAAGAAAAAAAATATTTCTCCAAAAACAACATCAAGTCTTACTTGTCAACCCTTGTTAACATACAAAACAAGTTTCAAGGGTTTTTTTATATCGCAACACACCAGCTTGAGCGCAAATGGTCTCAGGATAGTGTAGCCCTCATTCAGATCCTGGGTCAGGTATTCAGCAACGCAGTTCACCGCAAGGAAGTTATTGATGTTCTTCGTGCGAGAACAAGAGAATTAGAAAAGTCTAACAAAGAGCTTGAACAATTTGCATATGTGGCCTCCCATGACCTTAAGGAACCTTTGAGGATGATCAGTAGCTATGTTCAGTTGTTGGATAAAAAATTTGAAACTACGCTCGACACAGAGGCTAAAGAGTTTATTTCCTATGCTGTCGACGGGGTGAAAAGAATGCATAATCTGATCAATGATCTATTGGAGTATTCAAAAGTTGGAAAACAAGGTAATGCACATATTGAAACAGACATCAACAATGTACTCGATATCGTTAAGTTGAATCTGGGAAAACTGATAAATGAGAATAACGTAAGTATAAAAAATAAAAAACTTCCAAATGTTGTCGCTGATCCATCTCAAATGGTTCAACTATTTCAAAATCTCATCGACAATGCCATCAAATTTCGAAAAGGTAAAGCACCTAAAATAGAAATAGGCTATAAAGAGACCGCAACACATTTTAACTTTCATGTTCGGGATAATGGAATAGGGATCGATCCTGCCTACAGAAATAAGATCTTTGTTATTTTTCAACGCTTAAATAACAGGAACATCTACATCGGTAATGGGATCGGACTATCTATTTGCAAGCGTATTGTAGAAAACCACAGTGGTTCGATCTGGTTTAAATCGAAGTTTGGTAAAGGTTCTACTTTTTATTTCAGTATAAAGAAAGTATAAGTAATCCTATCGTATAATTGATCGTTCCTTTAAGTTTTTAACATTTCCAAAGCTTCTTAATTCCTAATTGATATTTTTGAGCCATGATATTATGGCTGGTAATTTTTGTGGTAGCTCTGTTTGTACTAATTCGATCGGCAGATTATTTTATTGATGCCAGTGAAACCATAAGTATTCAATTCAATATCCCGTCCTTTATCGTGGGTGCTACATTGGTATCCATAGGCACTTCACTACCTGAATTAGTAGCTTCTTCATTCGCCGTACTGGAAGGAGCGCCTGAAATTGTTGTTGGGAATGTCGTTGGAAGCAATATTTCCAACATATTGCTCATCTTCGGAGTCGCTCTACCGGTCATGAAACGAATAAATATCAATTTTTCTGACCTAAAGGTAGATTACATGTTCCTTTTTGGCACCTCGGTTGTATTGGTAATTTTTCTATGGGATTACAAGATCTCGACCATTGAAGTGGTTTTTTTGCTTGCAGGAATGATCTCTTACGTATTTTACTTAGTGAAACATCACAAGATCGCTAATGAGGATATAGAAAAGTACGACGGAGAAAAAGTGGGTTGGAAGGTATATACACAGTTTGTTTTGAGCGCTGTAGCCATATTCATTTCAGCGAAGTATACTGTTGAAGCAATAATAGAACTGGCACGAATATTTGAAATTGGAGCGGAGATCATTGCACTTACAGTTGTGAGCCTTGGGACTTCAATTCCTGAGTTGGCTGTAAGCATTTCAGCAGCTCGAAAAGGACTTACAGATATAGTGATCGGAAACATCCTGGGGTCTAATATATTCAATACACTTGCCGTGATGAGTATTCCGGCATTCTTCGGAAAGCTTGTCATTCCTGTAGATATAAACTATTACAGTTTACCGATCATGGTTTTGGCTACTGTTCTCTTTGTTATTATTGCAATTCGAAAAACCGGAGGAACGACATCAGGGATCATTTTACTTGGACTTTATGTCCTCTTTATTGTGGGAATTTTCGAAAAGTGGAATCTGAAAGACCTTATTGATAAGATTTAGTTGTCACTGATCTTAAAAACTGCCGTTCTTACTCTTTTGGTGGGTTGATCTTCTAATATCTCATCGAGTATCAAGCTTTGAGCCGAAGGATCCTGAAAAACCTGGTCGATGGTTCTTATAATTCCAAAAGGGATGTTGTTTACCTGCAAGTTTTGGCTTATCTCGAGCATATTAAATACATTGAATGCATCTTTTAACACCGAAAACAATTCCTTTCTGTGAATGACACGCTCTCTGTTTGTGCCATATCGTTTATCAGCAGCAAGATCAGGGATATCAAGCACATTTGTTAAAGAGTTAAACTGTGAATCACTGCCAATAGCAAGAACAAAGAACACATTGTCTGAGGAACAAAACACTTCACCATAAGGTGCGAGGTTTGGATGTAAAGTTCCCATTCGTTGAGCTATCCTTCCAGTCATAAGATAATTCGAAGCCTGGTTAGTTAGAGAAGATATCGCAGTGTCATATAGAGATACGTGTACCAATGAACCCTTCCCTGTTTCAGATCTCTTATATAACGCACACAACAGACCTTCCTTTAGCTGATGCGCTGTGAGGACATCCATGAATGCAACAGGTAGTTTCACCGGACCGCTAGACGGAGTCCCATTCATAGACATATATCCACTTTCAGCCTGGAGAACAACATCGTAAGCTGTTCTCACATCATCAACTCCATAACCAGTGATGAGACCATAGATAATATCTGTCTTGATCTTTTTTAATGAATTGAAGTCCATTTGAAATGCTTCTGCCTTCTCTGCTCTGAAGTTAGCAACTACTATATCTGCATCTTCGATATGAGCATGGGCAGTTTCTCTATCCGATCGATCGTTTAAATTGAGTTTTAAGATGGTCTTATTGTAATTTGCACTTGAATAGTAAGCTGAAACAGGGCTGTCTGAACTCTCTTCTGCAAGTTTCCAACCACGAGTGACATCACCACCTGATAGCTTGTTCTCGATCTTGATCACCTTAGCTCCCAATTCAGAGAAAAAACTACCAACCAAAGGCCCGGCAAGCACACTTGCAAGCTCAACAATTTTCAAACCAGAAAAAATTTTCTCATCCATTATTTACCTTGTTGAATTGCAGGTTTGTACCCAAATAAAGAAAGTGTTTCAGAGCCAATTCCAATAAATGATCGATAGTTAAGTGGAAATTCCAGAAAGACATGAAGCATGCTTAGGAAATATAAAGCGATAAGTCCGGTCTTGTAATTATATGCATATAAACCAATAGAAAGAAGCCAGATCAATACTAAAATGGCAAGATTTCTTCGTGAAATCTTATGCCAACCGATGATCGAGGTTTTAGAAAACCAGTTCAGATAGTGATAGGTATAGGCAAAGGCAATGAATCTCATTACTGACATTCCCAGAGAGGATGTGAGCACCGTGCTCTTTGTTTCTGAACCGATCTGCACCAGATTCATGATCTCAATATTTAGATTATGAAAACCACTTTCAACAAAACTTTTTTGAACATATGAGCTTGTAGCATACCAGTCAAAATCGACTTTCCACAGAAAAAAGCTAAGGGATAACACAATAAACACTATAAGTGAAGCGATACCGGAAAAGCTCCTGGACTTCATAGCACCATATAGAATAAATGCACCGGTGAAAATGAATACGTGAATTATTGTGGGAAGAAAAACAGCAAAAAATAATAAGTACGCTCTGTTTTCACTGAAAACTAATGCTGAAAAAAATAGCACGACCAGAAAGATCAGCTTAGGAATAAATTTCTTGAAAAGCACCATTGCCAAAGCACTAAAGAATGCAATAAAAATGAGGTTGTGAACAAGGCTTATACCTTCTTTAAACACGAATGAAAACAGAAAGACAAAAACACATAGAAAAACAAGCAAGAAATAATCCTTCTGATTATTCGTGAAATACTTTCGTTCGTGTAACCAATGGATCTCAGTAAGATAATGCAGCGGACCTAAAACAGCATATGCGAAAAGAAAAAGTTCAAAAGGAAGGACAAAAGCAATAGCTGCAGCCAGGAACATCAGTCCTATATTGAGATAATTTACAGCCGTTGTTGTCATCGCTCTAAGTTAATTAATCATGTAAGAACTATAGGGAATGAAGTTTGAGTTTCTACCTTTGAAGCTATGTCGATATTTTCAAACATCTTTTCGTCAGATCCGCAAAAGAAAGACGACAAACTATCCTTTAACGACCAGTTAAACGCCCTGAAAAACCTTCCTGAGTTTTTCAAGTTGATCTGGGAGACCGACAAAACCTATACGGTAATCAATGTATTTCTGAGGTTAATACAAGCAGCAATCCCTCTCGCAATGCTTTATGTAGGTAAGTTGATCATCGACGAGATCATTCTGCAGATCAGTGCAGATGAAAAGTTATGGGATCTTCTATGGATCTATCTGGCAATCGAGTTTGGACTTGCAATCCTATCCGAAGTCTTAAGTAGGATGATCAATTTGTACGATAGCTTGTTGGGTGACCTCTTTTCGAATAAAACATCGGTTAAATTGATCGAACACGCTGCAACGCTCGATCTATATCAGTTTGAAGATGCTGAGTTTTATGATAAACTGGAAAGGGCACGAAGGCAAACCGTTGGAAGAGTGATGTTGATGTCTCAGGTATTATCACAATTACAGGATATTATAACGGTAATGTTTCTTTCTGGAGGGTTGATAATATTTAGTCCGCTGTTACTTGTAATACTTGCTCTGGCGATCATTCCATCATTCATTGGAGAGAGTCATTTTAATGAACGCAGCTATAGTTTATCCAGAAGCTGGACACCGGAGCGCAGAGAGTTAGACTATCTGAGATACATCGGAGCAAGCGACGACACCGCTAAGGAAATTAAAATATTCAATCTGGCAGGGTTTTTATCAAATCGGTTTAAAATACTTTCAGACAAATATTATCTGGCAAACAAGAAATTGGCAACCAATCGAGCGGTTTGGGGAACCTTATTCTCAGGGATCGGAACATTGTCATACTACGGAGCATACGTTTACATCATAGTTCAAACGGTCAATGGTGCGATCACCGTTGGGGATTTAACATTTCTGGCCGGATCATTCAGCAGACTTCGGAATCTACTTCAAGCGATCATGAATCGTTTTTCAAAGATCGCTGAAAGTGCGTTGTATTTGAAGGACATGTTCGACTTTTTTAATATTAAGCCTCGGATAAGCAACCCTGATAAGCCAAAAGAGTTTCCAAAACCGATAAAAGAAGGCATTAAGTTTGAAAATGTGAGCTTTCGTTATCCCAATGCGATCAGAAATGCTCTTAGTAATATATCATTTGAGATCAAAGCAGGGGAAAAAATGGCATTGGTTGGCGAAAATGGTGCAGGTAAAACGACACTAGTAAAATTAATTGCAAGATTATATGAACCAACTGAAGGAAGAATACTTATCGATGGCATTGATATCAGAGAGTACAGTCTCAGCGAATTGAGGAATGAGATCGGGATCATTTTTCAGGATTACGTCAGGTTTCACATGCGAGCTTACGAAAACATTGCGGTTGGAAACATCCCCAGACTTACTGAACGTGATGAAATTGTAGACTCTGCGGAAAAAAGTCTTGCAGATAGAGTTATCCAGGAACTACCGGAAGAGTATGAACAAATGCTCGGAAGGCGGTTTGAAAAAGGAGTGGAACTATCGGGTGGACAATGGCAAAAGATCGCACTTGCGAGAGCATATATGAGGGAAGCAGAAATTCTAATATTGGATGAACCTACTTCAGCTCTCGATGCCAGAGCGGAACATGAAGTATTTCAAAGATTCTCGGACCTCATCAAAGGTAAGACAGCGGTACTGATTTCTCACAGATTCTCAACTGTGCGGATGGCAGACAGGATTCTCTTCCTGGAGGATGGGAAGGTAAAAGAACTTGGGTCCCATGATGAACTTGTCAAGTTTAATGGAAAATATGCAGAGCTATTTTCACTTCAGGCGAAAGGATATACGTGAAAAATAATGCAATAGTGAACCTTTTCATATGGATAGGTGGTTAAAGGTGATTTAGAAATTATGATGGAATTATCTTTATCTCTATTTGCAGCACTGTTTTCTGTAGTTAACCCCTTTGGTGCAATGCCTGTTTTCCTATCCATGACGCTTCATCAGGAAAAGCATGAAAGGAATCTGATCGCAATGCGCACAAGTATCTATTTTGCAATGATATTGATCGTCGCTTATGCTGTTGGGCAATATATCCTCAGTTTTTTCGGGATCAGCATTGAAGCGATCAGAATTGCGGGTGGAATTATCATTTTAACATCAGGATTTGCATTATTGAACGGAAAATTTGCACAAAGCAGAGCGATCGACAAGAAAGTACAAGCTGAGGCAATCGATAAAGATGATATTTCATTTACTCCACTGGCAATGCCGCTGTTATCCGGACCCGGATCCATCGCATTGTTGATCGGTTTAAAAAATGAGCAAGATCTCATTTGGCATAATTTGATCACGATCGCAGTAATTGTGTTAATAGGACTAATCAGTTTTTTAATACTGAAGTTCTCACCGAACATGATGAGACTTTTAGGACAGTCGGGAATGCGCTCGATCTCCAGGATCATGGGCTTTATCGTGATGAGTATTGGGATACAGTACCTGATCACGGCAATAAGAAGCGTTATCTTCACTGCCTCCGGATCGTAGATACTACATTGTTAACTTAAGATCTACTATTAATGTGGAGAATGTTAATATCTCAGTTATATTCTGTTTATCAGCATCTTACTATACACATTTTCAATCTAAATTGTTAATTAAATGTTGGTTCTGAAAAGAAGACCCTTGTTTATTGAAGCTTCTAAATCAACTACTTATGTTGATTTTGTGTGGAAATCAGGTGAGAATAAATTTCGTTTTCAGCGGAAAAATTTTTTATATTTATTTTATCAAGTGAGAGATAAAACTTGAGTACTTCATTAGTTTCCTCCGGGAGATTAAGGAGAATGAATTGAATGTATTTTCTTTCATGTTCGGTTTTGCCGGGCCTCAGTTCGAACGGTAACTTGACATTAGTTTAAATTACGGTTTAGAATTAATGAAGCCGGAATTTCATCGCAAGATCGGGATTTCGGCTTTTGTTGTTTTATGCAGCATAAACAATTTTAAGATTGCTCTGTTTGTTTTACATTTGCTGCTTATGCTCATTTCCACCTTTTTTAACATAGTATTAGTTTTCTTTACTTCAGTACTTTATACTGAAGGTGAGGCGTTTTCACTCCAAATAAATATTAGCAATATGGAGGAAAGATCCGGTGTCATAAGAATCGCCGTATATGATGATGAAAATGCTTTCCCGGAGGAACATCTCAAAGCAATTGCGCTTAAAGAAATCCTTATATCGGATGAGATGACCGTGATCTCGACTGAAGTTGAATTGAAAGCAGGAAATTATGCTGTTAGTCTGTTTCAGGATCTGAATCACAATGGGAAACTCGACAAAGGATTATTTGGAATTCCTAAAGAACCATGGGGTTGCAGTGGAGAAAGCTCGAAAGGCACACCTGCTTTTGAGAGAAGTAGCTTCTTCTTCAATGCCGATATGAAGATCGACGTTACTTTGAACAATCAATAGATCGCCTCAACGATCTTTTCAATACTTATACCTTCAGCTTCCGCTTTATAGTTCTTAAACACACGATGTCTTAATACCGGTAAAGCGACTGCCTGCACATCTTCAATATCCGGGGAATATTTACCATGGATCGCCGCATGGCATTTCGCTCCGAGCACTAAATATTGCGAAGCTCGAGGTCCGGCGCCCCACGATACATAGTTATTGATAATATCCTGCGATGATCCATTCATGGGTCTTGTCTTACCTGCAAGTGCAACTGCATATTCTAAAACATTGTCTGCGATCGGAATTCTTCTGATCAGATGTTGAAAAGCCAGAATCTCGCGGCCGTCAATAACTTTACTGAGACTAACATCGACATCGGTTGTCGTATTCTTTACAACTTGAACTTCTTCATCATAAGTTGGATAATCCAGATATACATTGAACATGAATCGATCCAGCTGAGCTTCAGGCAATGGATAGGTTCCTTCTTGTTCTATCGGGTTTTGTGTTGCCAGGACGAAAAATGGAAGATCGAGTTTGTGTCTATGTCCGGCAATGGTAACCGATCTTTCCTGCATAGCTTCAAGCAGTGCAGATTGTGTTTTAGGTGGTGTTCTGTTGATCTCATCAGCAAGCACGATGTTCGCAAAAATAGGTCCGCGCGTAAACCTAAACTCCCGATTTTCATCCAGGATCTCAGATCCAATAATATCTGATGGCATAAGATCCGGTGTAAACTGGATCCTGTTAAAACTAAGATCGAGTATATCGGCTATGGTGTGTACCATCAATGTTTTAGCAAGTCCGGGGACTCCAACAAGTAAACTATGTCCGTTACAGAATATCGAGATCAGAATTTTCTCGATAACATGATCCTGACCTACGATTATCTTTGCTATTTCTTGTCGTAATGCTTTGTACTTCCCCGCGAATGCGTCAATCGCTTCCTTATCTGAGTTATATTGTTGCATGTATATTTTCTGCTTTTCTGTTAATGAAGTTTACTTATAGCTTGTATAGATGTTTCGGTAAAGATTAATTTTCAACCATCCATTTATCCATACCACTACAATCTTTCATGTCCTCATCGATCTTGATATATGTTTCTTTACTTTTATTCTGAATCCATTCGTAGAGCGCTTTTTTCTGAAGCTTTTGAAGCGCTGCTGACTTAATTCTGCTGTAATCCTTTTCAAGATCTGCTTTATGCGGTGGAGATTCGTTCTTCAAATAAACGATCCTATACGCCTTGTTTCCTAGTTGGTCCTCAAACACCAAAGGTTTGGTATAGTCACCCTTGCTTAAACCGTCAAGGGCAAATGCAATAGAACCATCGACCTGATCCATTTCGAACCATGCATCGCCTGAAGCTTGATTTGTAAGTAAGCCACCCATCGCTTTTGAATTCTCATCGCTGGAAAACTTAGATACTGCGATTTGAAAGGTCATTGAATCAGAAGACAAAAGGCTATATAAACTGTCTGAAGTTTTTTTAGCCTCCTCCATCTCCACACTGGTAACCTTAGGTTTGATGAGGATATGTTTTACTTTGATCTTTTCCCCTTTTTTCTCTTCGAGATAAATAATATGATAGCCAAACTGAGTTTCGACAATGTCTGAGATCTCACCTTCTTTCATTCTGAAAGCTGCAGATTCGAATTCCGTAACCATCTCACCTCTTTCGACATAACCCAGATCGCCGTATTGATTTGCAGATCCAATATCTTCTGATTCAAAATAAGCGGTCATTCCGAAGTCTTTATCCTCATCGATGATCTTCGCTCTGATCTCCTGTAGTTTTTGCAAAGCATAATCTTTTTGCAACCTACTGATCTTAGGTTTGATCACGACTTGACCCAACTGAACTTCAGCATTAAAATATGGAAGACTATCTTCAGGAATACTTTTATAAAATTTCCTCACTTCAGCGGGAGTAATATTTACGCTAGCGAAGACAGACCTTTGCATATTGTCTGCCAGCAATTGATTGTAGATGTCTTTCCTGAAATCTTCTTTTAACTCTAGTATGGTTTTCCCATAATATTGTTCGAGCTTTTCCTTTGTTCCGAACATAGAGCTGAAATAACGAATCCTTCTGTCCAGTTCAGTCTCGACCTCATCATCAGAAATAAATACACTATCTGACTTAGCCTCGCTAATAAAGAGTTTTTCGAGAACGAGTTGGTCGAATACTGAACACTTGGTGATATTAACGCCCGGAGTAGCTTGTGACAGATACTGCTGATACTGAATTTCTACATCAGAATGAAGTACGATCTCATTGCCAACAATCGCAACGATCTTATCTAATAGAATTTCCTCCTGTGCCTTTATACTGAAGAGAAAAAGTATGCTTAAAACCAGTGTAAATAGGTACTTCATCAATTGAAAAATATCTTAAATTTATTTTGCTTTGTTCCTTCACTATAGATCCGGTCATTGATCTCGTCCAGCAAAAGTATCTTATTCTTATTCAATAATATCTTCTTTATATCATCTTCGACATATTCTAACGGTGCTTCGCTCCCTTTTAGTCTCTTACCTTTAACTTTGACAAACAAGGAATAATTCTCTTCTTCCAGTTTAAACTCTTCTTTTCTCATCAGCAGGTCTCCAAAGTCACCCTCCTCCATACTTATCATGTTCACGAATAGCTCTGCACCAATCCAATTTGATTCGTTGAGATTGTATGTAACAGCATACTGACTGCTAAACTCCTCTAACTTCAACAAATCTTCAAGGGATCCGGAAAAAAACCAATCTCCCACAGAATCTTTCGTCGGAGAATTGCTTAGTAGTTTCACGTAACTGACATCTACAACATCAAACTCAAGTATAAAGTTGTTCTTATATTGCTCGTAGTAAGCACTAATTGCGTCAGAAGAAATAACAGTATCCAGTTTTTGTTTTATCAACTCTTGTTCAAAGCGATAGATGATCAGGGATTCTTTATAGTCCTGAACTTTTTTCTCGATCTCATTGATTTCCTCCGGAAGTTGCTCTTCTGCTTTGAGTAACAATAACTGTCTCTTTACCCAGATGTTAATATAGTTATTGATGATGTCTGCGGAGTCGTTATCCATAGACGGGTTCACAATTTCACCGATATCTTTTAGGTAAAGATACCTGTCTCCGACCTGAGCCAGAATTTTTCCTTTTTGCTCTTGTTCATTTTTATTGAACAGTGAACAGCTTGTAAATAAGAATGTAAAAAGTGCTAATGTAAAAGCTGGTCTCAACGTTTATTGATTAATGAATTTAAGACGTCGTTGTTGATCTTAACCGGATATTTATCCCGTAGTTCTTCGATCCATTGCTTTTCCAAATATTCCTGATAATCTGAAACAACATATCCTTTTGCTTCATGTAGCTCTTTAGGTCCGGCAGGAAGAATATTCCGGATGTGGATTACAGTTATTGTACCATTGCTATTGATGATATCGCCACTCAATCCGGGAGCCCAATTCATCCTATCCACTTCTTCGTCTTGTCCTTTCTCATATTTAGCAGTACGCATAGTAACAGCACCTTCGTTCTTCTTATTGATCTTTGCAACGATCTCAGATGGGGTTTTCTTGCTGATAATTTTTCTTAATGCTTTTACCGTTTCAGCATCGTTGCACTCATACTTTACGACTTCAGCGCGCTCTTTCCACATATACTTCTGACGGTTATTCTCATGAAAAGCCTTTAGACCACTTGTATCTTTTATTGCCTTGGTCCATACCATTTCATCGGTTAATTCGAAAAGCAAAATCCCATCCCGATATTCTTTCATCAAAGCTCTGAAATATGGATCTTTTCTTTCCAGCTGAGCTTCCTCGTGCTCGAAACAAACTTCTTCGACATATCTTTTATAATAGATATTCAGCAGATCCTCCTTTTTAGTAAGCCTGCTTCTTCTCAGGTTTTCCATCAGATAGTCTACAAACTGGAGCTGAGTGTATTCTTTACTGGCAAAGGTGAATAGCAGACCGCTAAACATTTCAGGGTTATCATTTTTCCATTCTCCGGTGATGATAGTTTCAGGAATCTTTTCAATCATTGTAGTCTTACTCCCCTTTATCTCTTTAAAGCCATACTCTTGCTTAATGTTGGAAAGCATCACTTCCTGAGCTACTCTGGACCTGGAATCTCTTTCAACCTTAACCTTAAGTTGATTTTTCACCTCCTGAAACGGAAGGAGACCTCTTTTATCTACAACTTTCAAGATATGCCAACCAATATCGGTTTTGACCGGTTTTGAAATCTCGCCAACAGCAAGATCAAAAACGACATCTTCGATCTCGTCGAACAGCTGGCCTGTTTCGAACCAGTTCGTACCTGTATAAGGATTGGAAAGCAAGCCACCCTGATGCAGCGTCTTGTTATCGTCTGAATGTGTTTTTACAGCTTCTTCGAAAGTCCTTCCGCTACCAACAATAGACTTGTACAACTCATGAGCCTTCTGCTCCACATTTGCTTTATCAGTTTCATTGGCATCGAGAGGAAATTTCTTTAGAAGCTGCGCTATTTGAACAGAGCCTCTGGAATTTCGGACAGCAGTTGCCGTTAAAATGTGATAACCAAACTGTGTCCTCACCGGTTTGCTAATTTTACCGATCTCAGTATTGTACATGGCATTTTCAAAAGGGTATACCGTCTGGAAGACCGTAAGATATCCAAGATCTCCGCCATTGGATTTAACCGATTTATCATCTGAGAAAAGTTTCGCAACCGATTCAAACTCCTCACCTTTTAGCAAACGATCTCTGATATCGACTATCCTTTTATGAGCCAGGAGCGTATCCTGAGGGAACGCATCTTCTTCGACCTGCACCATGATATGCTTAACATGGATCTCTTTCTGCATACGCTCATATGCTTGTTTAACTAATTGCTCAAAGATGGTTTTATCAGTGAGATAAGATTTTGATAATTGTTTTCTATACCCATCGAGTTCCTGGTTAATCGCACTTACAGTATCCAAACCCATCGCCTCAGCTTCCATAACCTTGAGTCTGAAATTGATATATAGTTTAAGATACTCGTCTAATGATTCTTTGCTGTAATCAGCATCTCCGGTGATATTGTTTTTCGTGTAGACATATTCAAATTCTGAAACAGACACGTCCTGCCCACCAACATTAAACAATGTTCTATTATCATTAGAAATCTGAGCAGAAAGTATGATCGGGAATAAAAAAGAAAGGAAAGTCAGAATTTTTAAGCTAATCTTAATCATATTGTGTTCGGTTTTCAAAACAACTTCAATTTTTCAAGCGGCAAATTTACAGTATTTTGCTATAAGTTAAGTTGCAAAAGCTTATTATTAGTTAATTATAATCAGTTACTTAAGTTAAAGTAATGCCAAAAAGACCAACAAAATTCATTCCATCAGTAAAAATTGATTCGATCGCTTCAAATGGGTCTGGTATCGGTAAAGTCGAAGGCAAAGTGATTTTCGTTGCCCGGTCTATTCCCGGAGATGTAGTTGATGTTAGAGTGACAAAAGAGCGAACTTCATTTGACGAGGGAAAGGTTGCTAAGAGAATAGTGTCTTCTCCTTTGCGCAGCGAAGCTTTTTGCGAACATTTTGGAACATGTGGGGGCTGCAAATGGCAGGACATTCAATATGAAGATCAGCTTAAGTTTAAGCGTCAAATCGTCAAGGATGCTTTCAGGCATATCGCTATGGTAGAGATCCCTGAGATAGGGAATGTTCTTCCTGCACCGGCGATCAAGAGATACAGAAATAAACTGGAATATACTTTTTCAAATAAGCGTTTTTTACCTATTGAAGAGATCAAAACAGGAAAAGAAATTGAGAATTTCGATGGTCTGGGTTTTCATATTCCGGGTAGATATGATAAGATCTTACATCTTAAGGAGTGCCATCTTCAAGAAGAACCTTCCAACGCGATCCGGAATTTTGTCTATGATTATGCCAGATCAAATCATCTCATCTTTTTCGACCTGAAAAAGAAAACAGGATTTCTCCGTAATCTGATCATTAGAAACTCAACTTCAGGTGAAGTTCTTGTTCTATTTTCATTTTCTACCAATGACCAGCAAGTTATAATCCCAATGCTAGAAGCAGTGAGGAAAAAATTCCCGCAAATTACCTGCATGCAATATGTTATAAATTCTAAAAGAAATGATACCATATTCGATCTGGAGATAAAACATTTTTCTGGCAGAGAATACATCAACGAGCTAATAGGAGGATACAAATTCAGAATTGGAGCTAAATCCTTTTTTCAAACCAACACAGTGCAAGCAGAGAAACTCTATGAACTAGCTTTGGAATATGCTGCTCCAAAGCAAGATGATACTTTATGGGATCTATATTGCGGTGTTGGTTCGATATCGATTTTTATGGCTAAGTACTGCAAAGAGGTTATCGGTATTGAACAAATCGAGGAAGCGGTCAAAGAT
The DNA here is from genome assembly GCA_013001465.1 of Chitinophagales bacterium. Lineage (GTDB taxonomy): Bacteria > Bacteroidota > Bacteroidia > Chitinophagales > JABDMM01 > JABDMM01. The sequence continues at coordinate 92,348 of JABDMM010000039.1, forward strand.
GCTTCAGTAAATGCCGCTGACAACAATATTAAGAACACGACCTTTATTACCGGTGACGTGAGAAAAAAACTTCTGGAACCGGGCGAGATCGCAAATCCGGATATCATTATTACAGATCCGCCAAGGGCTGGTATGCATCCTGATGTTGTGAGAGCACTCATGGATTCCAATGCCGGGAAAATTGTCTATATCAGTTGTAATCCCTCAACCCAAGCGAGAGATATGAAGGAGTTATCCAAGAAGTATAAAATTGAAAAAATGCAGGCTATAGACATGTTTCCTCATACAACTCATATTGAAAACGTTGTTCTGCTGGTTAAAATTTAATTTAACGCTTCCATCAGCCGTTCAAATGCATCTTTGTTATATGGATCGTTGACCGATCTGATGATGTCTCTTTTTTCTTTACTGGTTAACCTCAAACTCATCGAAGCGCCTTTGTTCTCATCATTTGGTACATACTCAAATCGAATGATCTCAAGCTTATCTTTCAGAACTTCATTTGTGAGACTGATGTAAAAATCCTGGTGGTAATCCTGAATAAGTCCAAAGTTTACATAGACATTTCCGATAGGATTAAAGATCCGGTTCATGATCGATTTTTTCCGTTCTTTCTTTATTCGCTCAAACTTCCTGTTGCTCCGCATTTGCATGATCACAACACCACTGGTATTTTTTTGGATCCATTCTTCCATTGAGTTGATAAAACGAATGGCAGTCTCCATTCCATAATTATCCCGAATTCCGGCATCCATAACTTTAACTGTAGGGTCAGTGGGAAGATTTACCTGGGGAACGATATATGGATAAGTGCCATTCATCCTCAAGGCGCTACTTACTTTCATGTTGTAACCATCCTGTTCCTTAAAGAATCGTCCAAAATCAACAGCATCAACCTCAATAGAAAGTTTTGCTTCAGAGTCAGTTTTGGGTTTCATCATGTATGAAATTGGCTGTGGACTTATATAGATCCTTCTCGAGTCATTTACTATAGTACCTGCCACGATCATCATTGGGATCTGACTTTCTAATTCCGGTTCCTTGTAGTCTTTAATCTTTCTTACAAATGCGCCATCGGTATTTATGTTGTACTGTTTTTCCATCATGTATCCTCTATCCTTCCGATACGTGTATTCATCAACTTTAAATTTTTGCCATGGATAGAAAAGGTCGTTTGTTAAAACGGTAAAACAAATTGAATTGAGTACATCTTTACCAATATCTTCTTTCAGCTTAATAGAAGATATATCGACATCCTCTCCTAGGGTTTGTCTGTAATACATCTCACGAAAGTATGCCAATCCAAACATTCCACCGGAAGAGCCTGAAATCATAGCAGTTCTGTCCATCAATTGTCCGTCGAAAAGGCTATCTGCTTTCTGCATAACTGATGTCACAAACAAGCCGGACCGTATGCCACCGCCACTTGCTATGACAAGCAAGAGTTTAGGTTTTTTATTACCGGTAATTTCCTTGTTCTTGTCTTTCCATCGATCCAATATAAACTCAGTATTTGCTCTATCTGCGTTAATATTATCCTGGGTACAAACGGCATTGAGTGATTCCAAAGAATACTCTGCAAGTTTTCCTTCATAATTCAGCCCGTAAGCCTGATTCTGGTAAGAAAAAAAGTTATATCTCGTTAGAAAGTTGAGTATGATGATCAGTATAATAAAGGCTGAGGTGCTCCAGTTGCCTGTCCAAAATCTAAAAACACCGGCTATTGCCAACATCACAGAAAAAAACAAGAAGAAGCTGCATGCTGCGGGGATCTGGAACAGTGGATTTTCGATCAATATCCCAAGTCCGATCAATGCCGCAACAGTAGCTAATTGTAATATAAATGCATTGAAGTGGTGTTGTTTATAAACAGCTCTTAGGGTCGATCGGTCATAGTGTTCAACATTTCTCGTTAAACGCAATCGCAGTTTTGTGCTTATATAATATTCAACTTCCCAGTCATCCGATTCATGAGAAATATCTTCAAAATATGCCTTTTGCCTTTTCGCAAGTGCTCGGGTAATCTTTCCTGAAGTAAGAGCACTATCAACCCGTTTAGTAGTGAACATCAAGTAATAACCTCCTATGACCAGGATGATGATGATCCCACCTAAAAACCCAAGCAAGTCAAGAGCAATCACATCGATCGAGCGTAAAGATGCTTTATACTGAAAAATGCCGATGCTGATCATATATGTTAGCAGGAATGTCAATGGCAGGAGTGAGTTGTTTATGAAAAACATCAGGTATGGTCTCTTCAAACTTGCGAGGAACGGGAATCGATAGGAATGTAGCATATAGGAAGAAAGATTCCATGTTATAAGGAAGATACCGAAACCAATACCTACAAGAGAAAAACTTACATAATTAATTTGTCCGAGATATTCCGGGTCAAGTAGAAGATATGGTATACCAAACTTGTTTCCTGTAAGTCCGAGGATCAGGAGAAAAGATGTTAGCCAGAACAACAAAATCAGCTGTTGTCGCTGGAAATGCAGTAATAAGAGTTTGACAGGAAATGAACGATAGATATTCCTGATGATCTGTAATGCCATTGAGTCTAAATTATACGATCTTTTTGGCTGACAGTTAGCTTTTTAATTAAACTCATATGCACCAATATCGATTGCAGCTCCAGAAATTCTTGTTTTGCCATCTAGATCTGTTGATATTGGAACAACTGGATTTGTTCCTGCATCCACTGCAGGTGAAAACTGAGTTAAATGAAAGTCTTCATCGCTTATACTCACGAAATCAGGATTCTGGTTTATGATATTGTTGGAGGAAAATTCCGGTACTGTATCTGCGAATGTAGTAAGCATACAAGATTCAAAGCTGAAAATAAAATCTGCATCATCTAATTTTCCAAAACTTAGCTCCTCATCAAGGCTTCCAAAAAATATGCAGTTTTGAAAATTGGCTTTTTCGAGGTCATTTACAAGCAATACATTCGGGAATTCGGCTGCGTTACCCAACAACAAGATCGGATTCTTGTGGTCGAATACAACTGAACCCGTATTTACGAATGTACAGTTTACGAATTCATAGCTTCCACCTAGACCAAGTGCTAATAAATTGTCATTTGTATTGTATGACAAACAATTAACCGCCTGGATCTCCGCATTAAATCCGAAAATACTATTGACCTGAGAATTCTTAATGATCGTATTGTTGATATTCACAACGGGTCTGCTGGCATTTGAAAATGCGGATGGGTCTGAATCAAAGCTTGAACCAGCAGAGATCCCATAGTCGGCTTCGTTGATCACAGCATAGTTAATATCATTGCCAACAGAACCTCTCATGAAGAAGATGCCAAACCACTGAGACGGCAGATCATCAAAGAAGGATTCTAATCGATCCCCTTCAAAGACGACGGTATCTGTTTGAGTTCCCATTACCTGCAAAGATCCTGAAACAAATATCCCTGCATTATCATGAAGAAAGATCCTTGTTCCGGCTTCTATTGTCAAGACACAATTTGTATCTACATGAATTCCCGGAAATGAATTGGTGCCAACAATAACATAAGGTCTGTCTTTTGTCCATGTTTCATTACAAATTTCCTGACCTACATAAAAGTAAGCATCCTGCCCCCAGGCTCGTAAAGAAATGTGTTGCTCATTCCCATTGGTTGTAAAATTGATCAGGTCATCGATGACAAAAGGATTATCAATATCCATCGGATCAACGGTAACCTCAACAAAAACCCAGATGCTATCCTGAGCTGGTATTTCAATGTCAGAAAAATCTGTACCCGGAATGCCATCGACATTTAGTCTGAACTGATCTCCTGAAGATTTAGCAAGGCTGATCGTCGAGATCCTTACCGGCCTCTTTTCACGATTAAAAACGCGAATGGATTTAGTAACCGAGCCCCTCGTTGTGAATACGGTATCAAATGACAAAGTATCACTGGAAAATTCAAGCTTATAGTTCGGATCTGTGATCAGATTCTCATCCCTGCAATTCTGAAAAAGCAGAGTAATCATTACAAGAAGGAGAATAGCAGTAAATCGGACTAATTTAGTCGGCATATGCAAATGTTGCTATATTAAATTCGGCATTTGTTTTGTTCAAAATTGCTTTTGTACAGGCTTCGAGTGTTGATCCGGTTGTTATAACGTCATCGATCAACAAAATATTCTTACCTTCTACTTTCTCTCTGTCATTACAAATAAAATCACCGGATATAGTTTTCCAGCGGTGGTATTTGTCCTTTTTAGTTTGAGATTTTCCGGACTTCACTCTTTTTAGAGCGGAATCAGAACACTCTATGCTCGAGTATTTACTCAATTCTTCTGCGAAGATAACACACTGGTTGAATCCTCTGCTCCTAAATTTACTTTTATGCATTGGAACAGGTAAGATCATGTCTACATTTTCAAAATACCCAGCCTCTTCAAGTTTAAGTGCAAACAGGTATCCTAACTTAGCACAGAGTTTGACCTTGTGCTTATATTTCACTTTATGTAGTAATTTCTGAATGCTATTCGATTTATGATAATAAAACGCAGACGTGGCTTTTTTGATAGGTATCCGACCAAATAATTTTTTTTCAACAGGGTTTGGACTAAGTCTGTGAAACATTGTAACCGGAAGCTTGTGCAAGCACTTGATACAGAGAAACTCCTCTCCAGAGATCAAAACATCAGAACAGTTCTGACAAACATTTGGGTAAATAATATGCGAAAGATCATCAACATAATCACTAATTATCTGCAAAAATCTACTCTTCATGTTCTCATCTCTTTAAATTTGCGAATGAATTGATAAAAGTTTTCTAAATTACTCTAATCTATATTTCCTAGCCGTTTAATAAACAGATGAATATTTCAAGACGAACATTAATACATTTTAGCATTTTTACGATCCTGGGAATGTCTGCGGCTGGGCTACTGATCATCGCTAGTTTCCATGATAAGTCTACTACTGAAGTTCTTTTCGGGGGTAAACAGTGGTATGTACAAATTGGCATCGGAGCTGTCTATGGTTTAGCTACATCGATCATTGCATTAATGATGGTTGGCCTTCCTATGTTGAAAGAGACAAACAGGTTCTTTCAGGATCTGATCAAATCTATAAACCCTACTTTTATTCACATTCTCTTTTATTCTGCATGTGCCGCTATAGGTGAAGAGATTTTGTTTAGAGGAGCTATTCAGCCAATTATCGGCATTTGGTTCACTTCTGTGATCTTTGTATTACTTCATGGGTATCTAAATCCCGGCAATCTACCGCTTAGCCTTTATGGTGTATTCCTTGTTATTGTTGTAGCGGGATTTGGGTATTTATATAAATTGGTAGGATTAGGATCCGCTGTGATGGCCCATTTTGTTTATGACGTGATCATGTTCTCTAGCCTTAAATACCGGAAAACTAAAGATCCAAACCCCACTTAATCTTTACTTATCAGTTCCGGATTGATCTTAAACAGCTGATCTCTTTCTTCACTATACCCAAACACTGCCCTGCTAAAAACTTGCTTACAATATTCTGTTATCAGATCGACTTCGTTTGCCTGTACTGAAATATGATAACAGCTACTATCATTGAGGCATATGAAGATCCTGTTGAAAGTAAAAACCTTAACTCCAAATGGCATGTTTTCAGTGCGATGCCAGTATACCCAAACTACATCATTGCTTTTTTCCTTTACAATCTGAACAAAAGGGTGTTTGCTCAGGTCTCTATTTAAAAACCATTTTGTAACTAAAAATAGAGACAAGGTAAGTAGGCAAGCACAGATAAAAACGAGAAGATCCGACAAGAATCCGGTGTTGTAGCTGCCTACTAATATTCCAAACAGTGAAGCATTAAAAATAGCGACATAGATCAAAAGTGCTAATCTTCTTTTTCTGCGCAAGACATATAGAAGTATTTCAAGATCGTTACTCATCCTTATATAATGCTCAATAGTTTTAAGAAGACAATTGTTTTGCTATCGAAGTAATGTGACATTACCCGTTTCAGATTTTTTAGCAGTCTGTCCACGGAAACGGTATTCGACAAAGAAGATATAATTATCCATGGCTTGCGGTTTTCCATTGTGGGTGCCATCCCATCCCATAGTAGGATCGACAGATTCGAACATAAGTTCTCCCCATCGGTTGTAAACGGCATAGTAAAGCTCCTCGAAGTTGTCATTAAAAGGTTTGAAGATATCATTCATCCCATCATTGTCGGGCGAAAATCCGGTTGGGAACAGCACTCCAGGAGAGTTTACCTCGACCTCAAGGCTGTCTGTCACCCAGCACCCCAGATTACTTTTTATACTGATAGTATAAATTGTAGTAGCTGTTGGAGAAGCGGTAGGCTCTTCGCACTCAATACAATCCAATCCGATTGCAGGCGACCATATAATACTATCGATTGGTGGACCAAAGTAAACCGGGTCTAGTTGCACAGATTCTCCGATCAATATTTCCTCATCATCACCGGCATCGATAACCGGATCTATCACAGCCAAAGCATATGCAGGAGTCGAAAAGTTATCCCAGGCGAAAATGTCCAAAGTCTCAAAACCATTTTTTACACCTGGATTAAAAGTACCCATCTCTTCCCAGCGATTTGGAGCTCCTTGCCAGTGAGCCATTCGAGACCATTCCCCATCCGAAAAATAGCTATAGAACATTTTTATATCCGCAGGATCACTTCCTTGAATTCTGTCAATATGGTGGTAGAAAAGAGGATTCACCATACAAAGAATATCATCAGTCATCATTCGATCGTATGCCTCGAAAGTAGGATCGATATTGGCAAAACGCACACCGAATTCTTGAGTAGCTCCTGTATTAGGTGTAATCTCTATCGGTCTGTATCTGCCGATCCCTGCGCTAGATCCAACCGGGAATAAATATACTCCTATGGAGTTTGTCGCTCTGCTCAATCTGCCATCACCTAAACTACTCACAAAACCATCGCTTCTTAAAATGGCGTTGGTGGCTGGATTCGTTATAAACAATGTATCGAAAACAGTTGCAAATTCAACATCTGTAATATCCAACTGATTGCCAACAAAAGCGTTCAAGTTATCTAACTGTTTAATGCCGCTACCACTTCCGGTGAGATCATAAAAATTACTAACGACAGCACCGGAGATCAATTGATTTCCTCCTCGGAGATTCACTAAACTCTGATCTGCTTTGAAAAAAGCATTATTTATCCAATCACCATCAAGAATAAACATACCCCCTGCAGTGTTACCACCGGTAAGTGTATCATTATTTGTGATCGAGCCTTCAACAGTAATAGCACCGGCATTGTCGATTACCCCGTTATCATTTAGAAGATCACCAGTTTTAACGATCATAACGGCGCCGTTCGTAAGCGTGATCTGGGCACCGCCATTATAAAATAGTTGTGCTTGCAACGCTGAAACGATGAAAAGAGATACTATGGTAATTGCAATTCGCATTACTTCTTCAATGTTTCAATTATAGCTTCATCGCTTTTGGCATTACCTTCAAGCGCTTCAACTTTGTTTACTACTGAGTTAAGCATTTTCTTAAGAAGATCGATCTCTGCATTTCGTTCTGCAAGCTGTTGCTTTAACTCGGTAGTTCGTTTTTCGAGTGCTTTAATTGCAATCATATTTATTCCCATCATTTCGCCTGTATTGATGATTGTATCATTACCAATTCTTCCAATTCCATCATTTCCGAAAGCAGTGTAAAAGTCTTGAGCCATCGGGCCATAATGTCTGAACTCTGATGGGTCCTGACCGATATAATTCCATGAACCCAAGCGGAAAGCAGCGATCGAGTTAAGGACATACTCACCATCTGTAGTTTTAAAATTTTCTTTTTTGCTTTTATCAGAAACCATGCCCCATGTACTTTGGCCTGGGTTTAGAACAACACCTGCAAGAAAATTTTGGTTACTATATAAGATATAACCACCACTTGCCCTGGCAATAAACTGGTTATTTGCAGAAGCGTTTAAAGTTCCTCCAAGAGAATTGTCACCAAAAACAAAGCATCCCTCGAAAGTATTGCTATTTGCATTCGTTCCAACTACAAATGAAAAGTTACCATCTGAAGTTGTACTGATACCAATTGCGGTCGAACCTGTCCCACTCGCATCAGATGCGTTTCCAATTGCAACTGACTGGAATCCTGAAGAAGTGGCACCTTGTCCCAATGCGATACTGCTTTGATTACTGGCGACTGAACCCAATCCAATTGCGACGGCATCATCATCAGACGCTGTCGCTAGATTACCATGAGCAAATGAACGTGTTCCTGAAGCTACACTTGCTGAACCCGATGAAAATGAGTTATCACCTGAGGCTGTCGTCGCATTTCCTATTGCAAATGCATTCACACCAGAAGCTGTAGAAGCATTACCGAAAGCAGCTGATGCTCCTCCACTTGCAATCGTGTTTAAATTTCCGGCGAAAGAGTTCACTCCGGACGCAAAAGTATTGTTTCCTGAAGCGAAACTGCTTGCTCCCAATGCTCTGGTATCGATTCCAAAAGCAGCAGAAAAGTTGCCTATGTTAGCCGCATCCCACTGTCCAGCCTGAACTCCACCTGCCCTGAAAGCAGCTTTAAACGGATAGAACATCATTCTAACTCCCGCGCCTGTTGCAGGAATTCCACCGGCTCCAAATGTTCCGGTATTTAAAAATCCTGCTGTACCGCCTACATGCAGTTTTGCCGTTGGAACAGTTACACCAATACCTACATTTCCAGTGTTGTTGTTATACATATCTACACCAGCGATCGTCCAGTCATTATCGACAGGTATCCCATTACCGCCACTTATGAATATGGTATCACCGGCAGCATTGTATGAGAGAGTCTGTAGCTCGTTAGTTGCACTGGTATCATTGTCTCCAACTAAAGGGAGCGCATTGCCTCCGGAAATAAAAATGGAATCCATAGCCAAATTGTAGGATAAGGTCTGGATCTCATTTAACGGACTTGTATCATTATCACCGACAATTGGGATTCCATTACCTCCAGATATGAAAATACTATCCATCGCCATATTGTATGATAAGGATTGGATCTCATTCAGCGGGCTCGTGTCGTTGTCTCCAACTATTGGAATACCGTTTCCACCTGAGATTAATATGGAGTCCATCGCTAAGTTGTAAGACAATGTTTGAATTTCATTCAACGGACTCGTATCGTTGTCTCCTACTATTGGCACACCGTTCCCACCTGATATAAATAAAGAATCCATCGCCAAATTGTAGGATAGGGTCTGGATCTCATTGAGTGGACTTGTATCATTATCGCCTACTATGGGAATTCCATTACCTCCTGAAATAAGGATGGAATCCATCGCTAAGTTATATGAGAGGGTTTGTATTTCATTTATCGGACTGGTATCATTGTCTACTACAATAGGAATTCCATTACCATTGGAGATGAAGATCGAATCCATCGCTGCATTGTAGGATATTTGCTGTAGCTCGTTTATGGGACTGGTATCGTTGTCGACTACAATTGGAATTCCATTACCGTTTGAGATAAAGATCGAATCCATCGCCGCATTGTAGGAAAGCTGTTGTAGTTCGTTTGTAGAACTTGTATCGTTATCGAATATAATTGGTATCCCGTTACCACCGCTAATTAAGATCGAATCCATGGCTGCATTATAAGAGAGATCCTGATCGTCAAACAACAAAGAAGCAACAACCGGTATACCGTTGCCATTACTTAAAAAGATAGAGTCAAATGCAGCATTATAGAATAACTGTTGAATTTCATTTGAAGCGCTGGTATCATTATCTAAGGGAAAAGGAACACCATTCCCACTTGAAATAAATATAGAATCATGAGGACCGTTGATCGAAAGAGTTTGTAACTCATTGACAGGATCTGCATCATCATCGATGATACTGTCATTTGGAAGAACAATAAAATTACTATTGGATAGAAATATGGTATCCCCGATTATTGAAAGAGCCTGAATTTCATTAAGAGAATCAGCGTCGTTATCATCGATGAGTCCCATAAGATTCACTGTTATCACCCCATTGGTATTATGCAATGAAAGATCATTTGTTGTCATATCGTATGACAAAGAATCCAGTTCGTTCATTGGATCGAGGTCAAAGATCCTAACCCATGCGCTTCCATCCCAATAGAAAAAGTTGTTGATGGTAAGGTCGTAAACCAGCAAGCCAAAGTAATCAGCCGCTGCAGGAGCAATTGCGTTTCTTTGTGCAGTTGTCATCCTGGGGACAAGTAAACCTTTATTTGTCGAAGTTAGATCGAGCAGAGATTTTACTTTTGGAGTGGTGGTTCCAATTCCAACATTATCCTGTGCTTCAATTGAAGAATGCAAAGTAAAAAGGGCGATGAGTAATACTATATAACGGGTCATACTTAATTTTTAAACTTGTCAAAAATAAACAAAATTGATATGCCAAACGGTTTTACACCTAATTGAGATCGTACTATTTAAGATAACCGCCCAGCACTATTTCCTCATACTGCCGATTGATTTTCTTTTCACCTTCATCGAACCATTCTATCAAAAGGAAATATATTCCAATTCCTGCCTTTTGCCCATCTTCATCAACACCATCCCACTTGAACTGAGACCTGTTTCCAAGCCATGAGTTAAATGCAAGTTGCTTGATAAATTGACCTTTATCGGTGAAAATGGTTATACTCACGTAGTCTCCACTACCAGCTTTTTTGATCGTAAATAGCAACAGATCATTTGCTCCGTCTCCATTCGGACTAAACAACCTGTTTTCAAAGTTGACTTCAAAGTGTGTCGACACCGAATCAATATGATGAGAGTTAACTTCTGTAGGTGTTGCAAAATCTTCAGACGCTGAGGCTGATTGCCAGTTCATTGGATTAGATGCAGAGTCATTACTGTTTATTCTCTCAAGCGAAACACCATTTAAATCTCCGAGCAATTCAGTATGCCAGTCTTTTGAGTATGAAACTCTATCGATGGGTATTGAGGATGGCTTTGTAATATAAACCACACTTGCCTCATCAGAAAAATTTGGAAAGTCATTCACTTCAACTACTTTATATGGAAAGCCTGGTTTATGAAAGTCGATGACCTTCAGTTTATCTTCAGTTAAAACAACATGATCTCCAGGCAAGAAAAGGTATGAGCCGATCTTTAACTCTGTGATCTCAAGCAAAGCTGCAGTTTCAGGGTTTATCTCAAAAATAAAGTAGCCATTCAGATCGAAGATCTTATCTGATCTATTGAATAGTTCAAGAAAATCCACTCCGCCACTCTCGGGATTGAACAATATTTCATTAATAATAAAATCTTCTTTTTGTGCCTGTTCGGGGATTCCAAAAACCACATTGTTTGAAATCAAAGCCTGCAATCCCACACAATCATGAATTCCATTTACTGTAATATTGTAATGTTGATTACTGCTCAGTTCTTTTTGCAGCTCAATGATCAGCTCTTTTCTAAAATTGTTTGCGAATCGAACTTCAGTCACCAAATTATCCTTAATGATAAAATTCGCCGGATCCAAAATAGAATTTGAGCTATCGATCTGCTCACTGAAAACCAAACCTATGGTAAGTGAATCATAGTATTTTGCTCTGATCAATGCTGGATTAACAATGTCCGGATTCTCCATTGAGATAGCGTTTTCTTCTGATGGTGTGCCACCATTCTCACCATAGCTTGAACTCCAGTTGCTATTTTCTCCGCAAGGATTTTGGTTGTCGATCATCTCAAGAGAAAAACCGCCATTTCTTTTCCCGTCTTCATGCCATGATGACGAGTATTTAAGCTGGTGCATGATCTGGCCATCTTCGGATCTCAGGATGAGGTGGTCCTCATCATTATTCAGGGAAGGCCAGTCTGACAATCCGATCGCAGAACCGTATTTCTTGAATAATTCAAGCGAATCGAAATGCACAAGAGTTACGAATTCATTTGCTTGAACAACATGATCGGGTAGAATCACAGATCTTCCAGGGTCTGATAGTATCCAGTTCGCTAAACTGATCTGCCATTGTGAACAATTAAATAGTTCAATAAACTCGACTGCGGGTAACCCAAAAGCAGGAGTTGGATCAGACATCACTTCAGTTATAATAATATCAAAAGCTTGCGGCTCATAATAGTCAAAATATATGACCGTGTCTAACCGATTATTGGCGGGATCTGTAACTGAAGTCAACTCCAATATATTCTGTGACCCATTCTTCAGTGGATTCATCAGCTTAATACCTATTTCTTCCTTCGATATAAAATAAATTTCTGATGACAAGGCACCATTGATCAGTACTTTGTTTGGCATCAATACAGAACTATCGACCTCTTCAGAAAAGATCAAGACGATCGAGTCTCTGGTATGCAGTTCGAATCCTGTGATCCATGGCGGAACTGTATCTTTAATGATCCTTCGTATTTGAATATTATCAAAGAAATATTTGTCACTCCTGCTTGATGTCGAATAGTCGCAGTAGAAACCAAAGTTGCTTATCGATTTAACCAATGTATCTGAAATGAATTTCCCCGCTAGTTGTTCAGAATTGTTTCCGGGACAATGAGCATAAATTTCCCAATTTGCCCGCTTCTTTAATACCCGAACATTCACCAGATTTGATGATGAGGATGTCATACATGGAAACGGGGAGCTAAATAATTTAGTGACCAAGGAAGACTCTTGCTCATAAAAATCGAGACTATCGGCGGTGGTAGATGCCTCACCAAATTGAATAAAATAGCCGAAGAGAGGAATTTCAAGCTTGCCTGTATCGCTTTGCAGATAGATCCTGACGAAGTTGCTGGAGCTAGGGTTAAAGTCAAGCCTGACATCAAAGCTGATCTCTATACTATCTTCACTAGTGTATGGTGTGGAAATATAAATTACATCAGATGAAAGCGAGCCTTGACTTTGCAGTTGAAAATTGTTTACTTGAAATTCAGAAGTATCTCCCAACCACAAAGGATTAGAATTAAAATCACCATCTGAAAAGTCTTCGAATAACTGTGAGCGAACAGAAAAGCAACAAAACAGTAAAATCAACAGGATCATCAGCCTCATAAGGTGAAATTATGGGAATGATCTTCAAATAAATAGGATAAATTTGCATAGATATCGACATTAAATGATTATAAATATTTAAGATAGCAAGAAGATGAAATTAGCATTGGTAGGCTGCACAGGACTAGTTGGCAGTATCATGATCAAAGTTTTAGAGGAGCGAAACTACCCTGTAGAAATATTTATTCCGGTGGCTTCGGAACGATCTGTTGGGAAAGAGATAGAATTCAAAGGGGAATCTTATAAGATCATTGGGATAGAAGATGCCATAGCACTTGCACCCGATATCGCCATCTTCTCTGCCGGAGGAGGAACATCCAAGCAATGGGCTCCCAGGTTTGCTGAAGTTGGCACTGTTGTTATCGACAATTCTTCAGCCTGGAGAATGGACCCAGGTAAAAAACTCATCGTTCCTGAGATCAATGGATCGAGTCTTACTAAAAATGATAAGATCATAGCAAATCCTAATTGTTCAACAATTCAGATGGTGGTCGCTCTCAATCCATTGCACAAGAAATTCGGATTAAAAAGAATCGTGGTATCTACTTACCAATCAGTGACAGGAACAGGAGTAGCAGGTGTAAGTCAGCTTAATGATGAGCGTTCCAAAGTGACCAACGGCAAAAGAGCTTATCCTCATCAAATCGATCTCAATTGTTTACCACATGGTGGTGATTTTGCTGATGATGGATATACAACTGAGGAGGTAAAGCTGGTTGATGAAACCAGAAAAATTTTAGGGGACGAAACGATTGGTGTTACTGCAACTGTAGTGCGTGTTCCTGTATTTGGTGGTCATTCAGAGAGCGTCAATGCGGAGTTCAAAAATGCTTTCACGATGGAAGAAGTTAAGGAGTTACTGCAAGCTGAAAGCGGCATTACAATTCAGGATGATCCAACGAATAACATATACCCGATGCCGCTCACCTCAGAGGGGAAAGATGATGTTTTTGTTGGCCGCCTGCGGATAGATCATTCTAATCCGAACACTTTAAACATGTGGGTTGTATCCGATAATTTGAGAAAAGGAGCAGCAACGAATGCAGTGCAAATTGCAGAGTTGCTGTCTAAAATGATGGTTGTTTCATAGAGGTTTCGATTGGGGAATGCTTAGATGTTTTAACCACAGAGTTCACAGAGGTCATTCGCAGAGTTCCCCAGAGTTCTTCGTTCAATTTCTTCAACTATGGATTCCCCTTTTGACATATCTCCGGATGTCCATTGCCACTCCTCATGCAAACGCACTTTCCCATTAGGCATTAATTCAGGTGTCGAAACACAATTGCCGGTTTTAATTTCATTTTCCTGATCTATGTGATGGTATGAGAAAGACAATACACCATCAGAGTTAACTTTGCCGAGTATTTGGCCTTGCTTAACCGGACCCCCAACATATTCTCCCCAAATGATATCACCTTTCTGATGGTAATAAAACCGTACATCCGTATCTACACTTCCATTGGAAGAGGTGGAAATTAATTTGAAAACTTTAGAATCGTAGTTGATCTTCATGGTCTTTTAGATCGAGTCTTCTCCTTGTTGTTTATGATTAATTGTTTCAGCCGAGGGTAAATTATGATGAATTACATTTCGATATGGGAATGGGATTTCAACTCCGTCTTGTTCAAAACGTTTTTTTATGCTCTCGTACAGATCGCAACCCATTTTAAACGCGGTTGGAGCATCTGGTGACCAGATCCATACTCTCAAGTTTACAGAAAAATCACCCCATCCCATTGCTCGCACCATTACAGGATGTTCGTTGTTCTCTAATTGCTCCTCATTCCTGTTATCAATATATCCGGGATGCTTCATCGCTTCCTCCTGAATGATCCTCCGTGCTTTTTCAATATCTGAACCATAGCCAATTCCAATATCCATCACCTTGCATATCTTTTCGTCTACAATGTCTGAATTAACAAGAGTTTCCTGCGAGATCACCGAATTGGGTATGATCACCCTGCGATTTTCAAAATTTCTGATCACTGTATGCCGCAACGTTATATCTTCAACAATTCCTGTGATGGTATCTTTTATCTGGATCCTGTCATTTACCCGAAAAGGTTTAAACAGAACTATAAAGATCCCGCTAATAATATTAGAAAATGCTTGCTGGGAAGCGAATCCGATTGCAACTGCTAAAATTCCTGCACCAGCCAGCATCGAGTTTGCCAGAGTTCTTAAAACAGGTATCGAATATATCGCAGCACCAAAACCAACGATAAAGATCAAAGCTGAAATCGCATGCCTCAAAAATTTATAGTTGGTTGGATCATTATGTATTTCCTCAGATGATTTATTGATGATCTTATTGAAGATCCTGACAAACACTCTTTGAAATAGAAAAGTCATCACAATTATCGAAGCAGCAACAATCATCCTTGAATAGCTATTGTCAAACCAATGAACTTTTAAATGTTCCAGTATATTCTCAATCATATATCAATTTACAGTTTTATTTCTCATCAGGATACTTCGAACGATCACTATCCAGATCGGACTTATGACCAGAGTTATTGAAATTACAGAAATGATCAATTGGTAAGTATAATCTACGATCATATTCATTGCAAAAGCGGTTGCACCAAGGATAAAACTAAACTCACCGATCTGTGCCAAAATTGCCCCGGAGTAGATACTACTTCGCCAGTCTACTCCTAAGATCCTTAGGACGACAGCATTTATAATGTTATTGGTAAGAAACACTGCCAGGACTAGCAGCATGACGACACTCAGATTTTCATGAAGAAAACTAAGATCGATAAGCATCCCGATAGATACAAAAAAGATAGCTACAAAGACTACCCTGAACGCGTGTAAGCTTTCATGCACCCACTTTGTCGCTTGTGCTGAAGAAACTAAAATCCCGGCAATGAAAGCTCCTAATGCTGAGGATAACCCAAGAAATGCAGTAATAACCGAAAATCCAAAACAAACTGCAATAGCGGCGAACACCTGCATTTCATGGTCGGCTTTGATCTTATCATCGAACGGAAATCGTATCTCTTTTTTTCGCATTACCCACACGATAATTCCCACCATAAAACATCCACCTACAACTTGCTTCAGCACCTCTATATTTTCAGGTTTCTGGCCGGATAAGTAGTTTAATGTGATCAACATTGGAACAATGATGACATCCTGAGCCAGCAGGATACCTATTACATTCTGACCGGTTTTGCTATTCGTCTCATTCCTGTCCTGAAGCAGCTTGATCACGACTGCAGTACTGCTTATGCTGATCACAAACCCCAGAAGAATGATCCTGTATAATGGCCAGTCAAGAAAAAATCCGATCGACCATACCGCAAGAATACTGAAGCCAACCTGCAATACAGTCCCAATAACAGAGATCTTAAGATTCGAGATCAGCTGTGGAAGCGAGATCTCCATTCCAATAAAAAACAGCAGCAAGACTAAACCAAAAGATCCAAGATTAGAAATAAGACTCTCATCTGAAACTATACCTAAAACCGATGGACCCATGATCACGCCTGCCAATATATATGCCACGATATAAGGTTGCTTTAGTCTCTTTAGGAAGAAACCCAGAACAATGATCCCTAATGAAATTAAAACCAGTTTTGTTAAGATAGGATCTACTCCGGTAGATAGTATTAAGCTCAATTGTCTAAGGTTTTAGTTGTACTAACTTTTTTCAACCTAGCCGATTCAACCCGATCAATAATATCCACTTTTTTATCATAATCGAGTTTTCTCGATTGATACTCTATCGTCAATCCCGGAGCGTAAAACAGTATCATTTTGCGGATCGAAAACAGAAATTTCAGCAAATAAATACTCCCTATTATCAACGAGAAATAAAATAAAAATAGAAGTGCCTCACTTCCGATCTGCACTTTATCGAAAAACAACTCAAGCAAGGAAGACTTGAACAAATAGTTATTGATCAAAAAGGCAGATCCATTGATCAGAAGCGGGTAAACAATTGCTTTTGTGAGAATGCTCCAGGAGATTGTAGTTTTTATTTCACAAGAAGACAATTCCTCTAACAGTATACTCTTAAATTCATTGCCCAAAATGCTTTCACTGATACTTCGGATTCTATCTGTAGTGATGATGAAGTCTCCTGTTTTGGATGAAAAGAGTATCTCTTCTCCTTCGAGCAAGTTTATTTTTCTCAATTGTTAACTATTCTTAATGGTAAAAGTTATTGATCCAGAGGCACACAATCTAAAGTATGGAATATATGAAATAATGTTTGCCCGACTCAACGACTTGCCTATTGAACGAATCTCGAAATCACGGAAACCTGGGGAACTTAGAAAAATCCCTCTTTCTCTTCTCCAGGAATGCATTTCTTCCTTCTTCTGCTTCTTCAGTACCATAAGCTAAGCGTGTGGCTTCTCCAGCGTATACTTGCTGTCCTACCAATCCATCATCGATCAGGTTAAAACCAAATTTCAGCATTTTGATCGCGGTCGGACTCTTAGTCATAATTTCCTGTGCCCATTCGTATGCCACTTGATCCAGGTCTTCATGAGGAACAACTTTATTGACCATGCCCATTTCATATGCTTCCTGTGCAGAATAATCAGCTCCAAGGAAAAAGACTTCTCTTGCTCGCTTCTGTCCTACCTGTCGGGCGAGATAAGCTGACCCAAAACCGCCGTCAAAGCTGGCTACGTCAGCATCGGTTTGTTTAAAGATCGCATGTTCCTTGCTTGCGATTGTCAGATCACAAACAACATGCAGGGAATGTCCGCCGCCAACAGCCCACCCCGGAACCACGGCTATGACCACCTTGTTCATAAAACGGATCTGCCGTTGGACATCCAGTATGTTAAATCTACTTACTCCACTTTCTCCTTTATAGCCGGTCGTCGATCTGACACGCTGATCACCACCGGAGCAAAAAGCCCAAACACCATCTTTAGGTGACGGTCCTTCACCCGTGATCAAAACAACACCGATCTCCTGGCTTTCATGGCAGTAGATCAAGGCTTCCCACAACTCATCAACTGTCTTTGGAGTAAATGCATTCCTGCATTCCGGTCTGTTGAAAGCGAGCCTTGCCACTCCATTTAAAGATTTGAAAGTGATCTCCTCGTATTCTTTTTCTATTTTCCAATCCAGCTTTGCCATTGTTTAATGCTTTTGTTCGAAGTTTTACAAATGTAATAAGTTAGTTGATTAGGAGCCAATGTGATTAGAATTAGCGACCATCGACTAAGCGTGCATCCCATAAGAAACTCGACGGTCAGGGTGGTACCAAAGAGTCCATCTGAAGATTAAAGAATATATCGCTAACCTTTCTTCCCTTTACCAGCCACAGGTTGCTAAAAAATAACCAGATTACGCTGATTTTTTAATATCTTTTCAATGTAAAAGACTAAAATGAGAATTCAGGTAAAAGATTTTATGACCAGCCCGGTTTTTACTGCGGTGGAGAGTGATAAGGTGAACAATGTCATATCGCTCATGAAAACTAAATCCATTCATGCTATTCCAGTTGTGAGGATCTCAAAGCAATTGCCTGCCAATGATATCAAGATCCTCGGGATCGTTACGGCTTCAGACCTAAGCGGAGATGTTGATGGTAACATTGCTTTAAGTGATGTGATGAGCTCACGTGTTTATGTCATTCATAAGGATTCTGCGGCAAATGCTGCTGCAAAAATGATGCTGAAAAATCGGGTGCATCACCTGGTGGTAATGGATGACGGGGAAATAGTGGGAATGATCAGTTCTTTAGATTTTGTAAAATTAGTTGCTGATCATACGCTGGAGTGAATCTTTAAACCTTACAGATCTAATACGTCTTGGTCATATCTGCATCCACACAAATGATATAGTCTGCCAGGTTTACATTTTCTTCATCCAGTGAACGGTTATTCTCTTGTTCTACTGTTGAGATCGTGATGTAGTTCAGGTCCGGTTGTTTATTCCGGAGATACCATAATATTCCTTCATAGTGGTCGGAATGATATGCGCCGTTGTAATGTATGAAAATACTGTCATCCTTGAAGTTGGCGAGTATGAAGTGAGCCATAGTAGCATCTTTAATTGCCTGGGCTTTTACCAGCTTTGGGGAACCGTGATCGCCCATCATAGTAAGGATCTCTTTATATTTTGGTAAGTTGGGATCGAAAAGTATGGGCAGCGGGGCGATCCATGACTTCTCTTCTGCAGATAGCGAATCCAGGCTTTCGAAATCTTTTTTATATACCAATTGGGCATACCTTCTTGGGATATTCGTAGCAATGAAGAGTGTTTGTTCGCGTTTGGCGAAATCTATCAAAGGTTTATAATCAGTCTTGTAGTTGGGCCACAATCGTGCTGCAGTATCCAGCCCTTTTGCATCCAACTCACCTGACAAATACATATTCAATGCCTCCTGGTTGTCTGCTTCGATCATCTCTGCCCCCATTACCAGCTTGTTTGTTTCAGCCAGGTCTTTGGTTACTTCCTGCTGCAACCAATGAGCAATTGGGTTATTGTGTAGTTCACCAAAGAGGATGATATCTGCCTGCCGAAGATCTTTGAGCATCCTGGAGTAGGAAGTCTTTTTACCTTTTGAAGTATGAAGAGTGTAGGCGGGTTTTTGCGCTATTGAATTTGTATGAATAAATAGGATAGTTATAAGGATTATATACTTCATTATGTTTTGTTTATGCTGATCATTATGCATGATCGATTTATTTATACCGAAGTTGCATAGCTTTTTGTTTGACTAAAATACGAATTGACAATTCCATAGATCAACGAACAGGCAAATGTATTAACTCTCTCTAAAGTTATTATAAACATAGGTCAGACCTAATATGAAGACCCAGGCAATTATGCTGATCAGCTTAACGAAAGTGACTCACCACTAGATCAGGAGGACTGAGGAATGCTAAAAAGAGAACAAGCCGTCATATCTGACAGCTTGTTTGATTGGGCTCCCCCTCCTGGACTCGAACCAGGGACCTACTGATTAACAGTCAGCCGCTCTAACCAACTGAGCTAAGGAGGAATAATTTGAGGAAGGCAAAATTAGGCTTTTAAACCAAAAAATACAATCCTTGAAGGGTAATTTATTTTTCAAACATCGAGCTCTTCCGATCTTTAAAAAGTTCCTCCTTTAAATTTATCTTTGCCGCTAAATCACTTAAACATGAGTTTACTCGCAGTTGGAACTGTAGCATTCGATGCCATAGAAACCCCTTTTGGAAAAACAGATAAGATCGTTGGAGGAGCGGCAACATATATAGCCTGGTCTTCTTCTTACTTTGTATCTCCTGTTAGGATCGTATCTGTTATCGGAGATGACTTTCACATGCCTGAGCTCCATGCTCTTGAAAATAGAGGGGTGTCGATCGAGGGTATCAAGATCATGAAAGGCCAAAAATCCTTTTTCTGGTCCGGTAAGTATCACCTGGATATGAATAGCAGAGATACACTCATCACAGAACTCAATGTTCTTGAAAACTTTAACCCTGTTATTCCGGAGACTTACCAGGATAGCGAGTTTCTGATGCTCGGCAATATCGATCCCAATTTACAGATGCGTGTCATTCAGCAAATTGAAAACAGACCAAAACTCGTAGTGATGGACACGATGGATTTCTGGATGAATACTCAGAAAGACATGCTACTTAAAGTGATCGAAAAAATTGATGTGCTCACCATAAATGATGAAGAAGCCCGTCTTCTTAGCGGTGAATATTCACTCGTAAAAGCTGCGCGTAAGATCATTAAAATGGGCCCTCGTTTTCTGATCATTAAAAAAGGGGAACATGGAGCTTTACTTTTCCATGAAAACTCAGTATTCTCTGCACCTGCACTTCCACTTGAGGATGTATTCGATCCAACCGGTGCAGGAGATACGTTTGCCGGAGGATTTATCGGCTATCTTGCAAAAAGTAAAGATATTTCATTCGAAAACATGAAAAGAGCGGTCATCAATGGTTCAGCAATGGCTTCTTTCTGTGTCGAAAAATTTGGTACCGAAAGACTAAAAAATCTTGATACCGAAGAGATCGAACAGAGAATTGGCGATTTTGTCGATCTCGTGCAATTCGATATTTCTTTGGTCTAATTTCGCTCCTTCTACATTAGTACAAAGAAAACAACCCACGTTAAGAACAACACGATAGAAAGGTAGGGAATTGCATATCTTACTATGTAACCAATAAAAGATGGCATTTTGATACCAACTTGCTCTGCTATTGATTTAACCATGAAATTCGGAGCATTACCAATATATGTGAAGGCACCGAAAAATACAGAAGCAACTGAGATTGCCAGCAAGTATTGATACAACTCATGACCACTCTGTGATGAAAGTTCGGCGAACTGTGCAACATCAGCTTTATTACCGATATTAAGTTGTGCTTTACCCATGGCTGCAGCAAGAAAATTTAAATATGTAGGTGCGTTATCCAAAACTCCGGATAGTCCTCCTGTGAACCAATATAATGAGTTTGCAGTAATCAACTTCTGCCCCTCAGCAGATTTGGCAAAAGAACCAATGAGTTGTAATGCAGGCATCATGGTAGCAAAAATTCCAATAAACAGGAACGCTACCTCCCTGATCGGTTCAAAATCAAATTCATTTCCTTTCAGACATTCTTTATCTGCAAGTTTATAGGATAAAAAGGCCGTAGACAACATTATGATCTCCCTGATGAACGAGATCTTATCACCATGATAATTTATCGCCGGTACCCAGTCAAGTACATTGGGGTCAAGAAAGACCGCACCGATTGTAACACCTAACCAAATCGTATTCTTTAAACCTTTTACTTCAATTTTTCCTGTATATTCTCTTACAACATCAAGTCCGGCCTTATTCCTACTATCCAGCCAATAGAAAATTATTGCGAGCAATCCAACTCCAAAGAACCATTTCATCCAGATCATTTCTACAGTCCAGAAAAATGGTACACCTTTCAAAAACCCTAAAAATAATGGAGGGTCTCCAATTGGCGTTAAGCAACCTCCAACATTGGATACCATAAAGATGAAAAATACGATCTGGTATGGTTTTATCCGATCTTTATTCAAGCGGATGAAGGGTCGGATCAGCAACATTGAAGCTCCTGTCGTTCCGATAATATTTGCAATCAGAGCTCCAAAAATGAGCAGCATGACATTAACCATCGGTGTCCCCTGTTTATCAACTTTGATCAATATTCCTCCTGAGGCAGTAAACAGTGCAGCCAACAATGCTATAAATGAAAAATACTCGGCAGCCGAGTGAACAGGATGATGCACATCATGTAGAAATGCTATATAGTAGATCACCACAAGAGCTCCGAGAATCACCGCTATAACCGGGTAATTTTTATGCCAGAAATGCGCATAAAAAAGCGGGCCGGTGGCTATCATTCCTAAAAGAAGAATGAAAGGAATTACAGACCAAGGCTCTGGCATTGCGTGTCCGGCATCATGTTCTTCTTCATGGTGCTCATGTGTTTCGCCATTATGATGATCCGTTTCATCATGTGTTTCTTCATTATGAGATTCTTCGAGCTGTTCTGATTGAACAGCTTCTATCGCTTCTCCCTGTGCAAAAACATGGATTGGAGATATTCCAATGCTCACTAAAATTATAGCTGCGCTAAGTAAGATTTTCTTCATAATAATTTATCCAATGCTATTCCCAATGCAGTCTCCGCCACATGAAATCGTGAATTGTTTTTCTGGTGCGATTCTCGCAATGCTCTTGCTATAGTCTCCGAAACATCGTCAAAAATGGCCTTGTCCGAAATTTCGACTTCAATCTCATCCATCAGAAAGGCGAAAGTTCTTGCCATTCCACAATTGGCTATAAAATCAGGTATCAAACCTACATTCTTATCGACATGACTGGCATTCTCACCAAAAAATATATCATCATCAACGAAAGGAACATTTGCTCCAGCACTGACAACCTCAAGACCTGAGCTTATCAAACGGTCAATTTGATCACGGGTTACCAATTTCGACGCTGCCCCCGGTATAAATATTTCAGCAGGTAAATCCCAAAACTTTGAATTAGCTTCATCAAATGAAAGCAACTCAACATCGCTACTAAGGCTGTTATCCTTTCTGTCGAGCATCAGCTTCTTCACTTGTTCATAGGACATTCCTTCAACATTGATAACGCCGCCGGCCTTATCGAGTATTCCAACAATCTTCGCTCCCATCTTGGCCATATAATATCCCGCAGCTCCTGCAACATTTCCCCAGCCTTGAATTACGGCACGTTTGCCATCGCAACTCTCATTACGATATATTTCGTAATAATGTTTAACAGCTTCTGCAACACCATAACCGGTGATCAGATCTGCTACATTATATTTTTTAGATACCTCTGGTGTATAATCTGGATCCTCCAGCTTTTTGCTCACTCCTTGACGCAGCTGGCCTATCAGCTTTATCTTCTGTGTCTTATCTGCTTTGAAATGACCATTTACAATGCCTTCCTGAGGATGCCAGAGTCCATAACCTTCAGTAATAGGAATGACGTCTTTCACCTCATCGATGTTAAGGTCCCCACCAGTTCCATAGTACTCCTTTAATACAGGGGTGACTGCCTTAAACCATCTTTTAAGGACATCGCGCTTCCTGGGATCAGCCGGATCAAAATTAATTCCCGACTTCGCTCCCCCAATTAACGGACCTGAAATCGTGAACTTAATTTCCATAACTTTCGCCAGAGATTCGACTTCATATCTGTCCAGTCCTTTCCTCATACGGGTTCCACCCCCTGCAGCTCCTCCTCGTAACGAATTGATCACGATCCAACCTTCCGCATTGGTTTCGTTGTCTGCCCATTCAAATACAACTGCAGGTCGCTTCTTCTTATATTTATCTAATATCGACTCCATTGTTATGAAGCTGCAAATGTATAAAATGAAGTCATAAAATGTATGAATAGATTAAATTAGAAGAGGACAATTATTATTTATATCTTTAAAATAAGCTTGATGACTATTTATGTTTGACATCCGACTAAAACCTGTCTCAGGTTTAGTTTCCAAAAAAGACAATTTTACCGACGATCAATGGGGTAAACAGGTCTTTGTTTATGAAGATGGAGATCTAAACCTTGAGGAATTTGATATTGCTATTGTTGGTATAGAGGAAGAACGTGCCTCTGTTGCCAACGAGGGTTGCTCTCAGGCTCCAGACGCTATCCGTTCCGAACTGTTCAAACTGCATCTCAATAATTCGAATTTTAAAGTCGTCGATCTGGGTAATATAGAGCCTGGTCATTCGATCAAGGACACTTACTTCGGTCTGGCATCACTACTTTACGAATTATTGAAGTCCAACACGACAACAATTATTCTAGGTGGCTCTCATGATCTTACCTATGCTCAATATATTGCATACCAGGAGCTTTATGAGCTTGTAAATCTGGTTGTTATCGATGAAAAGATCGATGTGGAGGAAGTAAAGGATCACAATATGAGATCTGATTCTTATTTGCTTCCGATTTTTATGCATCAACCCAATATCCTGTTCAACTACTGTCATCTCGGGTATCAAAAATATCTCACTCATGAGAAAGCTGTAGAGATCATGGATGGGTTAAGTTTCGAATTTCACAGATTAGGTGAAGTTCGGGGAAATCTGGAAAATGTGGAGCCTTATATCAGAAATGCCGACTTATTAAGCCTCGATATGTCTTCTGTCAGAAGTTCCGACTCACCAGGCCATAAATCAGCAACACCAAATGGTTTTTATGCTGAAGAAGTTTGTCAGATCGCTCAATACGCCGGTTACAGTGATCTTCTAACGACATTCGGGATTTATGAAATGAACCCGCTTTTTGACAAAAGAGATCAGTCTGCTCAGTTAGCTTCCCAGATCATTTGGCATTTTGTCGAAGGATTTTATAATAGAAAGGGTGATCTGCCCGGCAAGAATAACGAGCAATTCCTCAAATATATCGTCAAGTTCGATGATATGGATCACAGTATAATCTTCTGGAAGAGCAAAATTAGCGACCGTTGGTGGATGGAATTGCCTTATGGTGATAATGAGAAATTCAGTAGGCAACAAATTATTCCTTGTTCGTATCAGGATTATTTACGTGCTTGCAAAGAAGAACTCCCCGATCGCTGGATGAAAGCTTATCAGAAATTAGTCTAAGAATTCTACAGCCTCTTCAAGTTTCATACTTCGTGATCCTTTAATAAGGATATCCGCATTCACTATTTTTTCTGATTCCAACCATTTTAGAAGCTCACTGGTTGTTTTAAAGGTTCGAACACCTTCTTTGCTGGCGATAGGATAAAAATGCTCTCCAACATACGTGACTTCCTTGAGATCAAGATCGCGAACGAGTTCTATGATCGCTTTATGTTCTTCCATCGAATATTTCCCCAGTTCGAACATGTCTCCCAGGATCAGTACTTTATGACTCGACTTTACAGATGCAAACTGCTCAATTGCAGCCTTCATAGAAGATGGATTTGCGTTATATGCATCGAGTACTATTCTGTTACCCTTCCGCTCTATAAACTGTGATCTGTTATTCTCTGATCTGAATTTTTCCAAGGCCGACCGAATATTTTCGTCATCAACCTCAAAATATTTCCCTATACAGATCGAAGCTGCTATATTATAAAGATTATAGCTTCCATAAAGACCAGAACTCACTTTTCTATCAACTCCGTTACAAGAATACTCCAATGTTACATTTATGCCTTCTTCAAGCTCTGTAACTCTGAGATAATCACTTTGCAACTCTCC
The DNA here is from genome assembly GCA_013001465.1 of Chitinophagales bacterium. Classification (GTDB taxonomy): domain Bacteria; phylum Bacteroidota; class Bacteroidia; order Chitinophagales; family JABDMM01; genus JABDMM01. The sequence goes on from JABDMM010000039.1 coordinate 118,044, forward strand.
ATAGGTTATCCTTGACTGATCTGCACTTTTCTCCATCAACCTTTTTTGATCAGAGGGCACGAAAACAAGTCCTTTCCCTTTTAAGTGATCATAAAGCTCCCCTTTTGCCTGAACCACTCCTTCTAGACTCCCAAAACCTTCAAGATGAGCTTTGGCCACGTTGGTAATAATGCCATAATTAGGTTGCACCCAGTCACAGTAAGATCGAATTTCTCCCTGATGGTTTGCACCCATTTCGATGATAGCCATTTCATGATGAGGCTTCAACTTCAAAAGAGTGATCGGTACACCGATGTGATTGTTGAAGTTACCTTCGGTTTTCAGTATTTCATACTTTCGCGAAAGAATCGCATATATTAATTCTTTAGTGGTTGTCTTCCCGTTGGAACCGGTTATTGCGATGATCGGAATACTGAATTTGCCGCGATGAAATGCTGAAAGCTTTTGCAAGGTGCTAAGCACATCTTCAACAAGTATGCATCGATCCGTCTCATATTCCTTTTCATCAATAACAGCATATTTCGCTCCTCGATCCAGAGCATCGTAAGCATATTTATTTCCGTTAAAACTTGGGCCTTTAAGAGCAAAAAAAAGATTGTCTTTGCTCACATTTCTGCTATCGGTAGAGATACCACTTGAAGAGGTAAAAATCGAATATAGATCTTCTATTCTCATTGCGGTAAAAATAAAAAAAGCCTCCCGCTGAGGAGGCTTATTTTCTTATATATTATCGACAAATTATTTTCGCCGCTTGAAGTTATTACCGCCTTTAAATTGGTTACCCGAAGGACTACCAACACGATCCATAGCACAGCGAAATCCGATATCATCAGTCGACTGTTCCTGATCGAGGAATCTTCTTGCACCAGGAGTCATATAATAAGCTCTATCTTTCCATGAGCCACCTTTTACAACTCTTGCGTTATCGTTTACAAGTGTAGACTTTCCGAAATCATATTCAGCCCATGAATTTTCATCACCATCATCAAAATTTCTAACATCACCTCTTTTATAATTTCTTCTTTTCACGCTTTCTTCTTCGGTAACCATTCTCTTGTTAACTCTACCTAAAGAATCTTTCTCGACTGGTTTACCGTCATCATCAAGGACTTTGGTTTGATATTCATTACCCCTGAAAGTTCTGAAATCATTACCATCAGATGAAGTCATCGGTCTGTAAACATCCATAACCCACTCACTAACATTTCCTACCATATTATATAAGCCATAATCGTTAGGGAAATATGCATTCACAGGTGCTGTAACATCAGCATTATCATTAAGATTACCTGCAAGACCCATGTTATCACCACGGCCTCTTTTAAAGTTTGCCAACAGATCACCTTGCCAGCTTCCATGCTTTGGATAACGCAAACTGGTTCCATTCCATGGATATAATCTTCTATCTGTTATTCTTTCTTCGTTTTTGAAAGGTTGGTTCCCGATCAGACCCATCGCAGCGAATTCCCATTCTGCCTCGGTTGGTAGTCTGTATTTTGGCAGAAGAACACCATCAGACATTCTGACTTTCCTCTCACCGGCACTACTTGGATTGAGATCTTTGAAAGGCCTCTTTACCATACCTTCATACTGCCCAACAATATATGCTTCAGTATTGAAATTATCTTCATTGATCTGATTCGGATTCACTTCCAATACACCCTGATCTATGAGAATTTTCTCGTTAACACGGTCTGTTCTCCAGGAGCAGAAATCATTTGCCTGAAGCCAGTTTACACCAACTACAGGATAATAATTATATGCGGGGTGTCTTAAATACCATTCCACATAAGGCTCATTATAAGCAAGCTCATCTCTCCAAACAAGGGTGTCGGGTAAAGCTCTTTTATAAACCTGCGGATAATCTGCACCGAAGACTCTTCTTGTCCAGTATAGATATTCCCTGTAATGGACATTAGCTACCTCGGTTTGATCCAGATAAAAAGTACTTATAGTTACTCTTCTGGGTATGGTGTGATGTTCGTACATCACATCCTGTTCTGTGTTACCCATCATAAAAGTACCACCCTCGATCAATACTAAACCGGGGCCTGTAACCTGACCTGCATACTCACGAACTTCAAAACCACCCCAATCAGAGTCGTTATATTTCCAGCCAGTTACGCTGGAACCACCCTTATTACAAGAGGTTAGTCCAATGAATGATAAAAGGACAAGCGATAAGAAAATGTTTTGCTTCTTCAAGAACATAACATATTTATTTTAAGCAAGAACGCTAAATTAAACGATTTATTTTTAACTAAAAACCGATAACAGGAGGACAGGTTAAAATACCACTTCTGCTTCTTGGATTTAGTGAGTTATCATTTCGTGCCAAATTGAATGTCAGTATAAGCTCATGCGTTCCTCTCGATGTTGTTTTATTGAGATCAGACACCTGAGCATCAAAACTGTATCCCAATCTAAACAAACTTTCTGAAACTCCAACCTGAAAAATCACTGCATCTGAATTTTTAATATTATGGCGAAAATAAACGCCACCAAAAATAGACTTAACATTGAGCAACATTCCAGCCGTGATCTGTTTAAACGGGCCTTGCAGTAAAAACATTGCATTAGGTGACAAATATGTTTCACTCTTTCTTCTGTCCCCAAAATAAGCAACAGCCCCTGCATGTAAGCCAAGTCTAAGATCCAGACGATCTTCTTCATTACCATAAAACGACAGGTCTGGTCTTAATAAATGTTTTACGGTCGCACCCATAAAAAGTTTATCCGAAAACAGTACCAGCCCTGTATTTAGGTCAAATTTGTTAACGGTACTGTTCACCGGTGGTGTAAAGGCTGAAACGGTAGGTAAATTTATTAATCCGCCAAATTGTGCTAACGAATTACTTACATCAGCTTTTAAGAGTTCATTCCAATCCAGGCTAATATGGTGAAAACTACCTTCTATAGCAATCTTCATCCCAAATGTTTGTGTAATTCTCGCCTGAAATGAATATGAAACTGTTGGGTTTATCCTATTGATCGTCCCACTGGAAATCTGATCTGCTAGTAATGAGATCCCGATACCGCCATGGATCTTCTCGAAATGTTGATCATAAGAGGCTACATAGCTTACAAAACCTCCATTTATACCATTTCCTAAACCCGGCCATTGGTTTCGGTATGCCGCAACAAACCTGGGACCGAAACTAATTCCTGCTAAAGCTGGATTTAAATGTAGTGGAACACTGAAAAACTGACTAAATTCGACATCCTGAGAAATCGATTTTTTTGGCGCCAGTACTACGATAAGGATGAAAATATATAGAAGTAGAAAGTTCTTTGTCATATCTATCTTGCAATAATACAATATATACAATAACGGATTTGAACTACCGTTAAAACTTGGCAAATGGGTAGGTATTTGTAATATTCCGAATTATAACGAACAATTGGCGTTTATATCTCATTATAACTAAAATAGTTTTATGCTAAATAAACTAAAAGCTCACCTGCTTATTGCATTAATAGCTTTTGTATTTATATCAAATCCCTTTCAAACTGTTCTCGGCCAGAAATCCTATGTCAATAATTCTGTCCTCTCTTCTGGAAGCTGGTATAAATTTCAGCTCGATGCAAACGGAATTTATATCCTGGACTATAATTTCCTAAAAAATGATCTCGGTGTAAGCGAACCCCTAAATTTTTCTACACTTGGTGTTTTCGGAAACGGAGGAGGAATGTTACCTGAAGAAAATGCAGATTTTTATTTCGACGACCTGCAGGAAAATTATATCTCTACTGTAGATGTAAATGGAAATGGTGAACTCAATTCAGGTGACTACATCATCTTTTACGGCAAAGGCCCTCTGCAATGGACTTTTTCAACAGGAGATTCGCTTTTCTACCATGCAACGAATATCTACGATGATCACGCATACTATTTCTTTAGTCCGGATAAAGGAAGTGGGAAGCGAGTTCAGACCATAAACGAAACTCAGCCGGAAGATCTGCTCATCAATACTTTTAATGACTATAAACTCCACGAAACCGAAACTGAAAACTTAGATCAGAGTGGTAGACTTTGGCTAGGTGAGACATTTACTACCACGACTTCAGTTAGGACATTCGATTTCAATATCCCGGATCTTCGAACATCAGATGGAGTTCATATCAGCTCTTCTGTAGTCGCTGCATCGATCGGTTCAAGTCCACAATTTGCGGTCAAATCCGGTAACAATACGATTTTAACACACAGCCTGGGAGCGATAACCGGTGAATATGCAACCAAGGTGGCTACATCAAGCGGTTTAAAAAATACTTTTATACCATCTTCAAATAATTTCTCTCTAAGCTATCAATATTCTCAGGGTTCTGTTTCTTCAAGGGCCTGGTTGGATTACATAGCATTAAATTTTAAACGAAACCTCACTTTCTCCGGAGATCAGATGCTCTTCAGATCTGTTGTAGATCCGCCTGCAGGAAGTGTAGCTAAATATAGCATGACTAACGCAATTTCAAATTTAGTTATATGGGAAGTCAGTAACTGGATAATGCCAGCCAAATTAACTACCAGTCTGAATGCTTCTACATTAAGTTTCAAAGCTCAAGATCCTTTTCTCAGAGAGTATATCGCATTCAGGAATGATAAGTCTTCGTTTTTCAAGCCTGATGCTATCGGTCAGATAGATAATCAAAACCTTCATGGTTTAAATCAGATATTCCCGGATATGTTTATCGTAACGGTCGACAGTTTAGTGGAGGTATCTGAAACTCTTGCAGATCTTCACCGACAAAAAGATGGCTTATCGGTCGAAGTGATCGATATTGAACATATCTACAATGAATTTTCTTCGGGTGCACAGGACCTTTCTGCTGTCCGAAACTTTATGAAAATGTTTTATGATAAGGCTGCAGGTGATCCAGGCAAAAAACCACGTTATCTATTGCTGATGGGTGATGCATCGTATGACTATAAAGACCGGATCCAAAATAACACAAATCTGGTCCCTACTTATCAAAGTACTTCCTCTATTAATCCAACCACCACTTATACAACAGATGACTATTTTGGATTTCTCGATGACAGTGAAGGCGGTGTTATCAATAATGATGGTGATCTGCTCGACATTGCAATAGGTAGAATTCCTGCAAAGACCGTTAAAGAAGCTCAGGGTGTCATAAATAAAATTTTCAACTACATCGATGTGAAAACATTGGGCAGTTGGCGTAACTATATCACATTTATTGGAGATGATGAAGATCTTGGTATCCATCTGGAAGATGCTGATGATATTACAAAAGATCTGGATCAGAATTATCCGGTTTATAACATTGATAAAATATATCTCGATGCTTATTCCCAGATCAGTACACCCGGTGGTGACAGATATCCGGATGTGAATTCTGCGATACTAAGCAGACTCTTTGCAGGAAGCCTGATCATGAACTATACCGGACATGGCGGAGTAAACAACTGGGCTCATGAGAGGATATTCTCTGTAAGTGATATTCAAGGCTTAAAGAATTTCGAAAAACTTCCATTATTTGTAACAGCAACCTGCGAATTTTCACGTTATGACGATCCCGCTAAAACATCAGCAGGAGAATTGTTGCTTTTAAACCCAAATGGAGGCGGAATTGGACTGGTTACAACAGTAAGGCTGGTGTATTCAAGCCAGAATAAAGTACTTAGCGATGCTTTTTATAGTAAGGCTTTTGAGCTATTTGATGGAAGAAAACCAACAATGGGTGAAGTGATGATGCAGGCTAAGAATTCAATTTCAGGTTCTTCAAACAACAGAAAGTTTGTACTGCTTGGGGACCCGGCGCTTAAATTAGCATATCCCGAGTATAATGTGGTCTCCACTACAGTGGAGGATGTTAACGGAAATGTATTAGATACCATTTCTGCACTCGATCGGGTTGTTGTAAAAGGGGAGATTCAAGATGAAATGGGAGGTCTGCTTTCAGGTTTCAATGGTGTGTTGTCCTCGATCATCTTCGATAAAAAGAAAAAAGTGACCACTCTTAGAAATGACACCCCTTCTGAAGGCGGAACATATGAAAACTTTGAAATTCAAAACAGTGCATTGTTCAAAGGTAAGGCCAGCGTAACAGACGGTAGATTCTCTTTTAGTTTTATCGTACCCAAAGATATTGATTACAGATTCGGTGTTGGGAAGATCAGTTTCTATGCTGAAGATGGCAGCACGGATGCCCATGGCTACAGTCGTGATATTATCATTGGTGGTTCCTCTGATGAAGTTATTGTAGATAATGAAGGACCGAAGATCGATCTTTTCATGAATGATATTTTCTTCACCGACGGCGGATTAACAGATGAAAATCCAATTCTTTTAGTTCTACTCGAAGACGAAAATGGAATCAACATGACGGGAAATGGTATTGGGCATGACATTTCAGCTATTCTTGATGGCGATGATCAAAATAAGATCATTTTAAATGAGTTTTATGAAGCAGAATTGGATAATTTCCGTAAGGGTATTGTAAGTTATCCTCTCTTCAATTTAGAAGAAGGCCAGCATACTATTAAAGTAAAAGCCTGGGATGTACTGAATAACTCTTCTGAGGAATCGCTTACATTTGTTGTGAAACCTGCAGATGAGTTTGTAATTGAAGATGTTATGAATTATCCGAACCCTGTTTTTGCTCGTACTACATTCCAGTTCGAGCACAATATGTCTTCCGATAATATGGATATTACTGTAAATGTTTACAGTATGGACGGTTCACTCGTAACAACTTTAAAGAATTCTGTTGAAAATCCAGGCTATCGTGTAAATGCGATGGAGTGGGATGGAACAACAAGTAGGGGGACTTCCTTGGGTAAAGGAATCTATCTGTTTAACGTTACTGTTGAAACAGAAAGTGAAAGGATTTCCTCAAAATTTGAAAAGTTAGTGATTTTAAAATAATTTTGAAGGCTCGGAAAAGATGTTGCGTATAGAATAGACTGCTACTTTAATTAAATCTACTTTTACATTATGAACAAATTATCGAAGTGTTTGATGATTGTCGCGATGTTGCCTTTATTCCTATCTACAGCAACAGCGCAGACAACAGTAGCGGAGGGGGTGATTACGACTGCTGTGCCTTTTCTCAGAATTATACCGGATGCAAGGTCAGGTGCAATGGGTGATGTGGGTATCGCAATGTCGCCGGATGCAAACTCAATGTTCCTAAACCCATCCAGATTGGCTTTTTCTGAAGAAGATTATGGTGTGGGAATTTCTTATACTCCATGGCTTACAAACCTTAAGGTTAATGACATATACATGGCAGCTGCTTCTGGCTTCTTTAAAATAGATGACCAGCAAGCTTTGGGTGCTTCTGTTAAATATTTTAACCTCGGTGCTATTACTTTTACCGATGAATCGGGTTTTACTCTCGGTGATTTCAGACCAAATGAATTCGCTATCGATGCACATTATGCAAGAAAACTTTCCGAAGTATTCGGTGTTGCTGTGTCTTTGAGATTCATCTACTCCGATCTGGCTAGTGACTTTACTGCCGGTGGAGAGCAGATCAAAAAAGGTACAGCCGGTGCCGGTGATATTTCCTTGCTCTATAGAAAAGGTATCGAGCTCGGAGAAATGAATTCTAAACTTAATGTTGGTTTGAATATCAGCAATATTGGAAGTAAGATCACATATACTGAAAGCGCTGTAAAAGATTTTATCCCTACAAACCTTGGTTTAGGCGTTGGTTGGGAGCTTCAGGTTGATGAAGCTAATGAGATCGCTATTTATACAGACTTTAATAAATATCTCGTTCCCACTCCGACAACAGATGATGACGATGGAAACGGTGTTGAGGACTATAAGGAAAAATCTCCTATCTCAGCAATTTTCAGTTCTTTCGGTGATGCTCCAGGTGGGTTCAGTGAGGAACTTAAAGAGATCACGATCGGTGCCGGTGTGGAATACTGGTATGACAGATTGCTGGCTGTAAGAGCTGGATACTTTCACGAGAATGCCGAAAAAGGAAACAGAAAGTACATGACCGTTGGTCTTGGTGTACGATATAATGTTTTCGGATTGGATATCTCTTACCTGGTTCCTACTTCAAGTCAGAACCATCCTTTAGATAATACCTTGAGATTTACTCTGGTTTTCAATTTCAATACTGAAACTCCGGAAGAGATCGACAATTAAACCTTAACGGAGGTGGCGATCACCGGTTTCTGGAGAAAATTTCAGACTTGGGTTATTCAATGTGAAAATGTGACGATCTGAAAATGTGGCGATGATAGTGCGGCTTCGCCGCTTCGAATAATTTTCTTAATATATTAAATTTGGTTGTTTAATGAATGGGTTGCTTACCCTTTCATCTCCTATAGAAGTATCCGGTCCGTGACCTGAGTAGACATTTATATCATCATCCAAAGACATCATCTTGTCCATCAATGTCTCTTTCATCGCTGATGGATCAGCACCAGGTAGATCGATCCTACCTATACTGTTCTGAAACAACACATCTCCACAAAAAACACTTTTACTCTCACGGTGGAGCAAACTTACACTTCCAGGTGAATGCCCCGGAGTAAATAAGATCTCAAACTTTGAATTACCAAAAGAAATATCACTCTGCATATCTATCATTTCAACAGGAACGTCCGGTTGCCTGAAAGGAATACCATAAGCCATTGCTGTCACAGAACCAGAACGGTAAATTGACATTTCCGCTTCGTGAAAATAAGTCTTCAGATCCCAGGTGTCTGCAACAAACTCCAAACCTAAGATGTGATCTATATGGCAATGTGTATTTATAATTTTTTCCGGCTTCAATCCGTTATTATTGATGAAGTCCTTTAGCATTTCTTTTTCTGCAGGTGAATAACAACCAGGGTCGATGATAACACATTGATCACTATCATCGTAAACAACGTATGTATTCTCTGAGAAAGGGTTAAAAGTAAATTTTTTGTGTTTGATCATGATTTCACTTAAAAATGATCAATTTTATTTGAACTTCCATCATAATGTATGCATTTTAACTGAATAAGAGCTCAACTCGAATGACGAAAAGTCTACAACTATTACTTCTCATCTCATTATTCATCTGCACGGCTTCTATCAAAGGAGTTTCTCAGGAAGAGTTTGGTCAAAACCGTGTCCAGTATCATGATTTCGAATGGTCATATTTCGAATCTGAGCACTTCAACACCTATTACTACATCGGGAATCAGGATATCGGGAAGTTTGTTATCCAGATTGCAGAAGACAACCTTGAAAAAATAGTGGAAATTCTCGATTTCCGGATCGAGACGACCATTGATATCATGGTTTATACAGACATTACCGATGCGAACCAAACCAATATCGGTATATACAGACCCGAAACCAACATTGGAGGAAAAACGAAGATCCTGGATAACAAGCTCTTTGTTTATTTCACAGGAGACCATAGAGAGCTCGAGGAGCAAGTTAGGAGAGGTATAGCGACCATATTTATCAATAAGATGCTCTTTGGAGTTAACTTTCAGGAAGTGCTTCAAAACGCTGTTCTACTTAATCTACCTTCCTGGTTTGTCGATGGATTGATAGATTATATTGGCAAGCCCTGGAGTGTAGAACTCGACAACCGTCTGGCAGAGGGTATTCTCAACGGGAAATTTAAGAAGATCAAAAAACTGGAAGCAAAGGATGCACGTTTTATGGGTCATGCTTTTTGGCATTACCTTGAAATGACTTATGGTGAAAGTGCGGTGCCGAATCTGCTTTACCTTACAAGAATAAACAGAAGTCTCGAAAGCGGTTTTTTATTCGTCTTAGGCTCGTCTGTTAATGAAGCGCTAAAAGAATGGTACGACTTCAATCTGGCAAGATATGCAGAGGAAAGAGATTCAAAGGATATTCTCAGGAAAAAATATACGCTGGATTCCAGGATCAATAAAAAGAAGATCTACTATCAACTTAGACT